>CANBUY010000026.1 GCA_947372745.1 Comamonadaceae bacterium
AATACGGCGTGCGCAAGATCAACATCGACACCGACATCCGCCTGGCCATGACGGCTGCCGTGCGCAAGTTCATGTTTGAGAACCCAGACAAGTTCGACATGCGCGACTGGCTCAAACCCGCCCGCGAAGCTGCCAAGCAAATTTGCAAGCAGCGCTACCTGCAATTTGGCTGCGAAGGCCAGGCCAGCAAGATCAAAGGACACTCTCTTTTGGTGGTCGCCGGTCAATATGCACGCGGTGAGTTGGCCCAAGTGGTGAACTGAGCCTTGACCTTGCGATAATCAGGACTCGCTGGTGGTTTAAACCGCCAGCGAGTTTTTTTATGCCTTCCAACTATTGACCACTTCGCCATGACCGCTGCCCTGCACACCTCCATGCTGACCTCCCTGCCCCTGCTTGCCCGTGGCAAGGTGCGTGACAACTACGCCGTCGGTGACGACCGCATCCTGATGGTCGCCAGTGACCGCCTGAGCGCGTTTGACGTCATCATGGGCGAGCCCATTCCCGGCAAAGGCGCGCTCTTGACGCAAATGGCTTTGTTCTGGTTTGACCAACTTGGCCCCAAAGGCTTGAACATTTGTCCCATCCACCTGACGGGCGATGCTCCTGAAAGCGTGGTCACCCCTGCTGAGGTGCCCCAAGTGGTGGGCCGCTCCATGCTGGTCAAGCGCCTCAAACCCCTGCCCGTCGAGGCGGTGGTGCGCGGCTATCTGGCCGGCAGCGGCTGGAAGGAATACCAGGAAAACCAGGCGGTGTGCGGCGTCAAGTTGCCCGCAGGTCTTAAAAATGCCTCCAAACTGCCTGAGCCCATCTACACACCCGCAGCCAAAGCGGCGGTAGGCGACCACGACGAAAACATCACTTTCGAGCAAACGGTAGAGATGATTGGCCTTGACTTGGCCACCCGCATCCGCGACCTAAGCATCCAAATCTACAAGGCTGCCAGTGAGATTGCCGCCGCCAAGGGCATCATCATTGCCGACACCAAGTTTGAATTTGGTCTGGACGCCGACGGCACCCTCACCTTGATGGACGAGGTGCTGACCCCCGATTCATCCCGTTTTTGGCCTGCCGAGAGCTACCAAGAAGGCATCAACCCGCCCAGTTTCGACAAGCAATTTGTGCGCGACTGGTTGGAGACCGCCCAGGTGGACGGCAAGCCCTGGAGCAAAACACCGCCTTCACCGCGTGTGCCCAATGAGGTGATTGCAAAAACAGCCGCCAAGTACCAAGAGGCTATGCAGCGCCTGATGGGCTGATTGTTCTGATCAAACGGCCTCGATGCCCGCCATGAACCCACCTGCCAGCGCCTCGCGCAGGTAGGCGACAAAGGCGGTCACGGCCCGGGGCACATGGGCTGAATACGGCCGAATCGCATAAAGCTGGCCAGCAAACGCGCCCACCGGTTTCCAGTGCGGCAACACCTGCACCAACTGACCCGACAAGAGCGCGGCCTGGGCGCTGAAATCGGGTAAGAGCGCAATGCCCAAATGCGTCAAAGCCGCTTCGCGCAGCGCTTCGCTGTTGTTGGCCGACAGCGCGCCTGACACCGGAATGGTGATGCGGTCAGCCAGCGCGACCAAAGACTCAAAGGTCCAGGCCGGCACCCCTTGCGTCCGTGGGTAATGCAGGCAACTGTGCATCAATAAATCTTCCGGACTCATCGGCGAACCGCGACTTTGCAGGTAGGCGGGGCTGGCCACCAGCACCGAGCGCGTGGCGCACAGCGTCCAAGCCACATGCGTGTCGGGCGCGGCCACCGTGTGGCGAATCGCCAGGTCAAACCCTTCAGTGGCCAGCGAGCTGATGCGGTCCGACAAGTCCAATTCCAAACGAACTTCCGGGTATTGCTGCAAAAAAGTAGCCAAGCGGGGCACCAGTTGCTGGCGCGCAAAGGCCACCGGGGCGGTCACGCGCAAGAGGCCACGCGGCACGCCCACCTGGTCACGCACCTCGGCAAAGCTTTGGGCGATTTGCTCAAACTGGGTGCGGGTGTCGTCCACCAAACGCTGCCCGGCCTCGCTCAGGCGCACGCTGCGGGTGGTGCGCAACACCAAGGTGACGCCTGCGGTGCGCTCCAGATCAGCAATGTGTTGGCTCATGGCGGCCTTGCTCACCCCCAGGCGGGTGGCTGCGGCGGTAAAACTGCCTTGCTCAGCCAGCACGGTGAGCCAATGCAGGTGAGTCCAGAGTTCGCTTATTTTTTGCTCTTTCATCGCCCTATTGTTCACTATTTTGAACAATCAGTTCAGTCGGGCGGTCTTGTGGTGTGGCGCTGTCGCACATAAACTGCACATCCAAGACCAATTTTTGGCCTTAACTACCCAGAGAGCCGCCATGCAAGCCTACTCAGACCGCACCGAAGTCGCCCAATACATTCACGGTGTTCGCACCGCCGGCACCGCCACGCGCACACAAGACGTGTTCAACCCCGCCACCGGCGAGGTCGCGCGCCAAGTGCGCTTGGGTAATGTGGCCGATGTGGACGCCGCTGTGGCCTCGGCCCAAGCTGCTTTTCCAGCTTGGTCAGACACCCCCCCCATCCGCCGCGCCCGCGTGATGTTCAAGTTTTTGGAGCTGCTCAACCTGCACAAAGACGAGTTGGCCCGCATCATCACCGCCGAGCACGGCAAGGTGTTTACCGATGCGCAGGGCGAGGTGTCACGCGGCATTGATATTGTGGAATTTGCCTGCGGCATTCCCCAGTTGCTCAAAGGTGACTTCACCGACCAAGTCTCCACCGGCATCGACAACTGGACACTGCGCCAGCCTTTGGGCGTGGTCGCTGGCATCACGCCGTTCAACTTCCCCGTGATGGTGCCCATGTGGATGTTCCCCGTGGCGATTGCGGCTGGCAACACCTTTGTGTTGAAACCCAGCCCGATTGACCCCAGCGCCAGCCTCTTTATGGCTGATTTGCTGAAGCAAGCCGGCCTGCCCGATGGCGTGTTCAACGTGGTGCAAGGCGACAAAGAAGCGGTCGATGCGCTGTTGGTTCACCCCCACGTCAAGGCGGTGAGTTTTGTCGGCTCCACACCGATTGCCAACTACATTTACGAGACCGGCGCGCACCACGGCAAGCGCGTGCAAGCACTGGGCGGCGCCAAAAATCACATGGTCATCATGCCCGATGCCGACATTGACCAAGTGGTCGATGCCTTGATTGGCGCCGGTTTTGGCTCCGCAGGCGAGCGCTGCATGGCGATCTCGGTGGCGGTGCTGGTGGGCGACGTGGCCGACAAAGTGCTGCCCAAACTGATTGAGCGCACCAAAACCTTGAAGGTGCTCAACGGCATGAACCTGGCCGCCGAAATGGGCCCCATCGTGACGCCCGCGGCCCATGCACGCATCACCGGCTACATCGAACAAGGCGTCAAGGAAGGCGCGCAGATGCTGGTCGATGGACGCGACTTCTCAAGCGCTGCCGCAGGCGAAGGTTGCGAGCAAGGCTTCTGGATGGGCGGCACGCTGTTTGACCACGTCACCCCCGAGATGCGTATTTACAAAGAAGAAATCTTTGGCCCAGTGCTGGCCTGCGTGCGCGTGCCCGACTTTGGCACCGCCGTGCAGTTGGTCAACGACCACGAGTTTGGCAACGGCGTGGCCTGCTTTACCCGCGACGGCAACGTGGCCCGCGAATTCAGCCGCCGCATTCAGGTCGGCATGGTCGGCATCAACGTGCCGATTCCCGTGCCGATGGCTTGGCACGGCTTTGGCGGTTGGAAGCGCAGCCTGTTTGGTGACATGCACGCCTACGGCGAAGAAGGCGTGCGTTTTTACACCAAGCAAAAATCCATCATGCAGCGCTGGCCTGAGAGCACCCCGAAGGGCGCTGAGTTTGTGATGCCGACGGCGAAGTAAGGCTTCGGTTAGGAAATAAAAACGGGCGCCTTTGGCGCCCTTTTTTGTATTAAACGCGACCTCACCGCGCCCACAGCGAAGTCAGGCTTGGGGGTCAGATCACAATTCAGGACAACCCTATTTACGGCGAAAAATAACAACGAACGAAATTGTGCTCTGACCCCCAACCCGCTGTTGCCGGGGTGCAAAGTTTGAACAACCAACTTGGGTATCCGTTTTATTTCGGACGCGCCACCGGAGTGAAAGTGTCTCGGTACCGTTTCTTGCGTAAGAATTCGAGCACCTTATGAAGTGTGGTCATATCGCGAATGTGGATTTTCTCCATACTTGTCCGAAGCTCCGCAATTTGTCTGTAGTGAGTCTTGCCAAACTCAGTAAGACTGGTCCCACTAGGTGCCCGTGAGTAGACCAATACATTAAGCACCCTTGTCGCATCGAACATATCTTCGCTTAACCAAAGCGCGTCTGGCATTCCGTCCATCAGCCTCTCGTAAACATTCGTGTGACCATCTTCAATTGAAAAAAGCATGTGACACGGACGGTTATCTGTATCAACAACTGCAATTTTTATTTGATTTATCAGGCGTTCAACCGCCTCATAGGCTTTGATTCGTTTCTCTAGAACCATCGAGTAGTACGTGTTTGCGTACTCTCTGTTTTAGGATTGCAAGTTGAACCAGTCTGCGATTAGCGCACCAAGAACTCCCGAGATGACGGAACTAGATAGCACGGCAAGCCAGAGTTGGGGAGTCATTTATGGAGCCTAACGTAATTTCTATCGACACAAATGGCATGCAAGCGGCGAGGGTTACGGCCGATTAACTGAATGAATAAATAAATAATAGTTACCGTAAATAGCCACAGCCCACCGCTGAAGTCTACCTTCTGGTCGGATAAGGTTAGTGGCAATTTGACGATAAAAGGCACACCCACATTAGTTGAGAGCATTTCGCCCCGGCAACAGCGGGTTGGGGGTCAGAGCACAATTTCGTTTGTTGCTTTTGGTCGCCGGAAACAGGGTTGTCCTGAATTGTGATCTGACCCCCAAGCCTGACCTCGAATCACCGTAAAACATCTTTTCTCGCTAGGGCCAATCCCCATCCCGTTCTCCCTGAGCCGGCCAATAGGTTGCCCTGGCTACGATGCCTTTCTAGCTGAGCTTGTCTAAGTTGGACTAAGTGGGCCTCCCTTTTTAATCGCAAAAGTACGGGAGGCCCGTATAATTCATGTCATGCACACCGTGATCGAAACCCCAACTTTTCAAAAACAAGCTGAGAAGATCTGGAGCGAGCCAGAGCGGATTGAATTTATCAACTGGATTTCGGAAAACGCGCTCTTTGGAGATGTCATTCCTGGCGCGCAGGGAGCTCGCAAAGTGCGCTGGTCAGTCGCGGGTAGGGGCAAGCGTGGCGGAGTGCGTGTGTGTATTTCAACCTGACCGAGCAGGGCGTTGTGCTTTTGGTAATGATTTACACCAAGACAGATCAGTCAACGATCCAGCCCGGAGACATTAAGAAAGCGGTTTAACGTGAAAAAATTGGACATTGAAAAGGCAGCAAGGGCCATCGAACTGGATGCTGGCGTGCCATTGCCAGATTTGCGCCAAGCGCTGGAGGAGGCTAAGGCCGGCATAGGGCGGGTGACGACGCCCGAGCAGATACTGGTGCGCCAAGCGCGGTCCAGGGCTGGACTGTCACAGCAGGCTTTTGCCGAACGCATTTCAACGCCCGTTGCCACCTTGCGGGACTGGGAGCAAGGTCGTTTCACCCCGCCAGGTGGCGTACTGTGCTTGCTAAGACTTATCAGCATGCACCCCGAGCTGACGCAAGAGCTTGCTACCGTATAGGATTGGCGCTTCAGAGTGAAGTCAATTTTCGAGGGGGCGTGGCTCGCTGTGACGGGCTTTGTGTACTCAGCCCTCAACTCAAAATAACGCTGCTCAAGCGCCTGCGGTAAGTCGCCACCACCGGGTCCACGGGTGGTATTTGGCCATCGGCCACTTTGACTGGCGGTGGTTCGATCAGGTCGAGGATGGCGATGAAGGTTTTGCGGGCCAGGTCTTCTGCCCAGGTTTTGTCGCGCATCAGAATCTCCAGCAACTCGTCCATGGCGCCCACCCAGTTTTGGGCGGCCATGAGGACTTGGGCTTTGGCGAAGCGGGTGTCGAAGTCGCGCTTATTCAGCGCTATTTTTTCATCAAAAATAGCCAATGATCCTGCTAGCTGTGCTTGGTCAGCTGCGAAATCAATAGCATTCATCCAGCGCTGCAGCGAGTCAAAGCGGCGCACAAAGGCTGTTTTGGCGATCACCGGGGCAAAGGCGACCTTGGCTTCGTCGTCTTGCCCCAACAGCAGCAGGTGCTTGATATAGGCAAAACGGGCATCTTCGTCGTCCGGGTTTTTCAGCATCGCTTGGTGCAAAGCCTCATGAATGGCGGCAGGGTCGTCGGCAGCGGGGGCATCACTCACCTCCACACTGGTCACTTCGGCTTCCAGCACGTCGCCCTCGGGCACATGCTTGTCCAGAAAAGCCTTGATCTGGCCTTCAGGCAGGGCGCCCGTGAAACCATCGACCGGCTTGCCCTGAAACATCAGCACGCAAGTGGGAATGCTGCGAATTCCAAAGGCCTGGCTCAGCTCCTGCTGCTCATCAGAGTCAATTTTGACGAGCTTGAAGCGACCAGCGTAATCAGTCTCAATTTTCTCAAGCAGCGGCCCGATCACCTTGCACGGACCACACCAAGGTGCCCAAAAATCAACCAGCACGGGGGTGTGCATGGAGGCGGCGACCACCTCGTCGTCAAAGTTTTCTACGGTTACATTCATCATTTTTTAAGTCGCTCTGGGCGGTTAAGTAAAATTGGGGACTATGAAAAATATTCAAATCGGCGTCGTCATGGGCTCCAGCTCCGACTGGGACACCATGCAACATGCAGTCCACATTCTCCAACAGTTTGGAATCTCCCACGAAGCGCGGGTCGTCTCGGCGCACCGCATGCCTGACGACATGTTTGCCTACGCCGAGGCGGCTGTGGGTCGCGGTCTCACGGCCATCATTGCGGGCGCCGGCGGCGCAGCGCATTTGCCCGGCATGTTGGCGGCCAAAACCACGGTGCCGGTGCTGGGCGTGCCGGTGGCGTCCAAGCACCTTTCGGGGGTAGATTCGCTGCACAGCATTGTGCAAATGCCCAAAGGTGTGCCGGTGGCGACCTTTGCCATTGGCGCGGCCGGTGCGGCGAATGCCGCGCTGTTTGCCGTGGCCATGCTGGCCCATGACAGCCCGGCCTTGCGCGCCCAGTTGGATGCTTTTCGCACGGCCCAAACCGAAGCCGCCCGCAACATGACCCTGCCGCCAGCACTATGAGTAGCCAACCCCTACTCCCCGGCAGTGCCACAGGCGGCCAACAAACCACGCTGGGCGTGATGGGTGGCGGCCAGTTGGGCCGCATGTTTGTGCACGCAGCCCAAGCCATGGGCTACTTCACCGTGGTGTTAGACCCCGATGTCATCAGCCCCGCCGGACTGGTGAGCCACTACCACATCAAAACCGATTACCTCGACGAGTTGGGCTTGGCGCAACTCATGCAGCGCTGCGCGGCCATCACCACCGAGTTTGAAAACGTGCCGGCGCCTGCGCTCATGACGCTGGGCTCGGCCCGGCCCGTGGCGCCCAGCGCCGAGGCGGTCGGCATTGCGCAAGACCGAGTGAAAGAAAAAGCCCACTTTGTGCGCTGCGGCGTGCCGTGCGCGCCTTATGCGGTGATTGACTCTGCCGCGCAACTGGCCACAGTGGCGGATGATTTATTGCCCGGCATTTTGAAAACTGCCCGCATGGGCTACGACGGCAAGGGCCAGGTTCGGGTCAAAACCCGCGCTGACTTGGCTGCCGCTTGGGACGAGTTGAAAAACGTCACCTGCGTGCTGGAGAAAATGCTGCCCCTGAAAGCCGAGTGTTCGGTGATCGTGGCGCGCGGCTGGGACGGCGCTTGTGTCAACCTGCCGGTGCAGCTGAACCTGCACCGCGAAGGCATTTTGGCCGTGACATCCGCTTTTGAAGGTAATGTGCCGCCAGCCCTTGCTGAACGTGCTGTAGCAGCTGCTAAGTCAATAGCAGAAGAGTTGCAATACGTGGGCGTGTTGTGTATCGAATTTTTTGTGCTGCACGACGACAGCGACGAGGCCCGCGCCTTGGGCGGCTTGATTGTGAATGAGATGGCACCCCGCCCGCACAACAGCGGCCACTACTCCATGGACGCCTGCGATGTGTCGCAGTTTGAGCTGCAAGTACGCACGCTGGCCGGACTGCCACTGGTGCAACCGCGCCAACACAGTCCCGCCATCATGCTCAACCTGCTGGGTGATTTGTGGGTAAACGGCGCACCGCCTGCCTGGGACCAGGTGCTGACCTTGCCCGGTGCGCACCTGCACCTGTACGGCAAACTCAAAGCCAGCAAAGGCCGCAAGATGGGCCACCTGACGCTCACGGGCGCCACCGTGGAAGCGGTGCGTGCCACCGCGCTGGCCGCCGCTGAACTTCTGGGCATTGAGGCGTTTTGAGCACAACGGCGGCCATGATTTTGGACGGCTTCGCGCCCGCCTCCATTGAGGCCGGAGCGCAGCGCATCCGCCAAGGCGGGCTCTTGGGCCTGCCCACCGAGACCGTTTACGGCTTGGGGGCCGATGCTGAGAATGATGCCGCCATTGCCCAGATTTTTGCTGCCAAAGGCCGCCCGTCTGACCACCCCTTGATTGTGCATGTGCTGGATGCGTCCGGCGTGGCGCACTTTGCCTCCAGCGTGCCCGACTTCGCCCAAACACTGATTGCTGCCTTTTGGCCCGGCCCGCTGACGCTCATTTTGCCGCGCCGCGAAGGGGTGGCCGCCAGTGCTGCGGGGGGGCAAAACTCGATTGGCCTGCGAAGCCCGTCGCACCCGGTGGCGCAAGCGGTGCTCAAAGCCTGCCTGCAAACCCTTGACACAAAGGGCCAGCCGCAGGCGCCCGTCTGGGGCATTGCAGCCCCCAGCGCCAACCAGTTTGGCCGCGTCAGCCCCACCACCGCCGCCCATGTGCAGGGTGAGTTTGGCGCTGACTTGATGATTTTGGACGGCGGCCCGTGTGACGTGGGCATTGAGTCCACCATCATCGACTGCACCCGTGGCGTGCCCGTGCTGCTGCGCCCTGGTGCGATTAGCCGTGAGCAGGCAGAAGCCTCTTGTGGGCTGAAGGTGCTACTAAAAGATGAGCTTCTTGAGCATGCTGCCACTGCCCCAAGAGCCTCTGGCACTCTTGAATCTCACTACGCTCCCAAAGCCAAAGTGCGCTTGATGAACGCCCCGGCGATGCAAGCGGCGCTTGACGCTTTGGCGGCAACGACTGCCCTGGACTCGGTTGAAAGCCCTGCCAGCACCCGCGTGGCCACCTATTCGCGCACCCCGCTCAACACGCAAGCGGCTTCGGTGCTGACCCAGCCCATGCCGCTAGACGCCGCCGCCGCCGCCCACGAACTCTTTGCCGTGCTGCGCGACTTGGACACCCAGGGCGTGCAAGAAATCTGGATCGAGACACCGCCCGAGGCACCACAGTGGGACGGTGTACGCGATCGCTTGCAACGTGCGGCGGCGAGTTAAGTCAAACGTCAACCTACTTTTGTAGGGCCGATGCCACCGGGGTGAATGCTTCCGCGGATGTCCCCCGCCCTGTGGGGCTCCTCCTTGATTCCGCTGCAGCATTCACCCCAGTGTCATCCGCAGCCGTTGTGTGGGTGCGCAATGACTCAACAACCTTTGATTACCAACGATGCCTCAGGACTCAGGACGATGTGGCGCTCGGCGTGGTGAGGTCAAGAAGGAGCCCGTAGGGCGGGTGACACGAACGGCGCTGAGTGCCACGTCGGCCTGAGTCCCGAAGTGTCCTTTCCTGAAGGGATCTTGAATGCCTTCAGCGAAAACCAAATCCCACTTCGGTCCACAGCGTGACCTTAGGTGTTGTTGTCAAGGATGAATGATTTAAGGGCCGGGTACGTTTTCTCGTGCCAACGTCGACCGCTGAAGATGCCGTAATGTCCGGCTTCCTTTATTTCCAGATGCTGGTGACGTGCTTCAGGGATGCCGCTGCAAAGTGTGTGAACTGCGGTGGTCTGGCCGGCGCCGGTAATGTCGTCAAGCTCGCCTTCAACCGAAAAAACGGCCGTTGTGGTGATGTCTTGTGGACGCACACGCGCCAGTTTGCCATCGACGCCTTTCACATCCCAAGTGCCCTTGGCCAAGCTGTAATCCTGGAAAACCACCTTGATCGTGTCCAGGTAAAAGTCGGCATCCATATCCAACACGGCGTTGTACTCGTCGTAGAACTTGCGGTGGGCTTGTGCGCCAGCATCATCGCCGCTCACCAGGTCTTTGTAATAGTCAACGTGATGCTGGGCGTGGGAGTTGGGGTTCATGGCCACAAAACCGGTGTGCTGCAAAAAGCCGGGGTACACGCGGCGTCCGGCGCCTTCGCAATTGGCTGGGACCCGGTAAATCACGTTGTTCTCAAACCAGTCGTAGCTTTTGCTAGTGGCGAATTCATTGACAGAGGTGGGTGATTTGCGGGCGTCTATCGGCCCCCCCATCATGGTCATACTCAAAGGCGTTGTCTCACCCCGACTGGCCATCAGGGAAATGGCGGCCAGCACCGGCACGGTGGGCTGACACACGCTGAGCACATGGCAATTGCCGTGTGTGTCCTGCAGATGGCGGATGAATTCTTGCACGTAGTTCACATAGTCATCCAGATGGAATTCGCCGTCTTCCACAGGGATCAGTCGCGCATTTTTCCAGTCGGTGATGAACACCTGGTGGTCTTGCAGCATGGTCTTGACGGTGTCGCGCAACAGCGTGGCGTAGTGTCCCGACAAAGGGGCCACGATCAGCACCACGGGCTGATTTTTGATGTGGGTGAGCGTGGACACATGGTTGCTGTAGCGCTCAAAACTGAGCAAGCGGCAAAAGGCCTTGTCCATTTCCACATGCTCGTGAATCACCACGTTCACCCCATCCATGTCGACGCTGTCAATGTTGAATTCCGGCTTTTTGTAGTCTTTGCCCAGACGGTGCAAAAGTTCGTAGCCCGCCGACAGGTTCTTTGTGAACGGGTTTTGTC
This sequence comes from Comamonadaceae bacterium, assembly GCA_947372745.1. GTDB lineage: Bacteria > Pseudomonadota > Gammaproteobacteria > Burkholderiales > Burkholderiaceae_C > Rhodoferax. Next base: position 11,001 of record CANBUY010000026.1, read on the forward strand.
CCAGCGAGAGCCATGGGCTTGCGTAAGCCTTGGAGGCTGATTGCGCCAAGGAAGCCATCGGGTTTTTAAGAGCGCGCTGATTTTCGTGAATTTGGTAAAGCATAAGAGTTTTTAGTAAAGGGTAAACCCTTGGTACATTATTTTAGTTGTGTGACCTGCGCATGACTTAGGTGATCAGTCCAGCGGCCTCTTTGGCGGCGACAAATCCCTCATCGGTGGGGACAACCCACACCTGCACGCGGCTGTCTTCACTGTGGATGGCCAGCACTTCGTTGCCTATGGCCTGTGTATTGAGCTCAGGGTCCAGCGCAACCCCCAGCCAGGCCAAGCGTTCACACACCTGGGCACGCAGCACCGTGTCGTGTTCGCCAATGCCGCCGCAGAAAGCCAGCACATCCAGCCCGCCCATGCCGGCCACCATGGCGCCCGTCTCACGCACGACCCTGTGAGTAAACAAATCGATGGCTCGCTGCGCGGCAGCACTGCCATCACCGCGCAGGCGGCGCATGTCCGCCGATATGCCGGACACGCCCAACAAGCCGCTTTGCTTGTAGAGCAAGGTTTGTAGTCGCGCATGGTCCCAGCCTTGCTCCAGTAAATACAAGAGCACGCCGGGGTCCAGCGCGCCAGTGCGCGTGCCCATCATCAGGCCGTCCAGCGCCGAAAACCCCATGGTCGTAGCGCAACTGCGCCCCCCCAAGGCGGCACACAGACTCGCGCCATTACCCAGATGGGCCATCAGCACGCGTCCAGCGGCCCGCTCGCTGCGCTGCTGCACAACACCCATGACGTACTGGTACGACAAACCATGAAAACCATAGCGCCTCACGCCCTGATCAGCCAGGCTTTGTGGCAAGGCGAAGCTGTAGTCCACCTCGGCCAGGGTGGCATGAAAGGCGGTGTCAAAACACGCCACCTGGGGCAAGGCGGGAAACACTTTCTGAAATGCACGTATGCCTTGCAGGTTGTTGGGCTGGTGCAAGGGGGCCAATGAGTTCAGCTGTGTCAAACGGACCAAAACCTCATCGGTTACCAGCACACTGTCCGAGTAATTTTTGCCGCCATGCACGACGCGATGCGCAATGGCTTCGATGGTGGGGAGTGCGGGCTCAGCGGCCAAGAGTGCGGCCAGACTTTTCAGCGCCTGATCGAACGGGTCGCCAGTGCCAGGTGTTAATAGCTGACTTTTTTGCTGCCCCTGAAAGGACCAGTCAAGGGTTGGCACGCCGCCGGGCTCCAAGCCCTGAATGTTGCCCGACATCAGGCTATTTTGCACTTGCCCCGCCAACACCGGGTAGATAGAAAACTTGAGCGTGGACGAGCCCGCATTGACAGCAAGAATGGCCATTTATCTAATCCCTCACCAGACTTTGCGCGGGCTGTCGCGACGGGCATTGTGGGCCGCCAGCAGAGCCAGCAACGCAGAGGCAACCCGGTTCATGGGACCGTCAGCACGGCTGGTCAGTGCAATGGGCACGCGTGCGCCCAGCACCAAGCCGGAGCCACTGGCACCCGCCAAATACTCCAGTTGTTTGGCCAACATATTGCCCGACTCCAGATCAGGAACCGCCAAGATATCGGCATCACCAGCGACGGGCGATTTGATGTTTTTGATTTGCGCGGCGTGGGCAGAGATCGCGTTGTCAAAGGCCAAGGGGCCATCAATGATGCCGTGATTGATCTGCCCGCGCTCAGCCATTTTGCACAGGGCAGCGGCGTCAATGGTGGAAGGAATACTGGGGTTGACGGTTTCCACCGCCGACAAAATGGCCACCTTGGGGGTGCGCACCCCCATCACCCGGGCAAAGTCGATGGCGTTTTGAATGATGTGTACCTTGTCCTGCAAGGTGGGGTGAATGTTGAGCGCCGCGTCCGTAATCAGCAGCGGCTTGGGGTACAGCGGTATGTCAAACCGAAAGACGTGCGACATGCGCCGCCCTGTGCGCAGCTTGGGCTGGGCCAGCACGGCGTGGATCAGCTCGTCGGTGTGCAAGCTGCCTTTCATCAAAATCTCCACCTCACCTTTAGCAGCCATGCTGGCGGCCATTTCGGCGGCCTCATGGCTGTGCTCCACCGAAATGATTTCGACACCGTCCAAATCAATACCGGCCTCTTGGGCGATGTGGCGAATGCGCACCTCCGGGCCAATCAGCACCGGAATAATCAGGCCGTAGCGGGCCGAGTCGATGGCGCCGCTGAGCGAGCCCGCATCACAGGGGTGCACCACGGCGCAACGCACCGCCTCCAACCCCTCGCCTTGCGCGAGCAAGGCTTTGAAACGTGCTTGTGGGTCGTACAGCTGAATGAGCGGGGTGCTGACTCTGGGCAAGCTCACCTTGTGCAAGGGGGCCAGCACGCGGGCGGTCCCGTGCAGCACGCACTCGCCTTTTTGGTTGACGACCTGGCAATCGAGCTCAATACTTTTCTTGATCAGGTCTTTGCTCACCACTGTGGCAGTGACCGTGAGCGTGTCACCCACCCGCACGGGTTTGGTGAAGTGCAGTGCCTGGTCTTGGTACACCGTGCCGGGGCCTGGAAATTGGGTACCCAACAGGGCCGAGATCAAGGCGCCACCCCACATGCCGTGCGCAATCACGCCTTGGTATAGCGTGTCGTTGGCGTATTCGGCATTGATGTGAGAGGGGTTAGTGTCGCCGGATACGGCCGCAAAAGCCTGAATATCAGCCAGCGTCAAGGTGCGCAACAGGCGGGCATTTTGCCCCAGGACGATTTCGTCAAAGGTGAAGTTTTCGGTCATGTTGGGGTATTCATCGTCATATTAATTTCTACTAAACAGTTGATCCAAGTCGATGCCTGCGGCACCTTGCTGAAAGCCCTCTCGCTCCAATTGAGTTTGCGCCTCTATCAATATTTGTCGGGTTGCGATGACGCCAAATTCCTCAACATAATGGGATTCGATGTTGTAGCGCATCGTCAAAAGCGCCCGCAATTCCGCGTGAAGATGGAGTTGGCGACGATCAGCCGTGCTGTTGATGAGGAAGGTCTCGTGGCAGTCAGCGTTGTGCCCAAGTTGCTCATTTGCAGCGACAAATTTGCAATGATTTATGGCGTGGGCCACTTCGGCGTCTGTGCTGAGTGGAACGTCCAAGGCAATAGCCAAACGGGCAATGCGGCAACTGAGTTCCTCGATGGTGTGTGCAGAGCTTTGCTGATCGTTCAATGTCATCGCGGCAGTACGCCGAATATCGCGTTCTTATTGAGCAGCCGTTGAATGGTCAGCATGATGAGTGGGGAGGTTGGATGAATAAGGGTTAACCCTGATTGTCATCATCCATCGGCGTGGAATTCTTGATTCACATCAAGCTACTTCTACTGGTCGCAAAGAAAACCAAACTTGACGAGGGCTTGCAGAATTCATTGCCTGCCTGAAGCCATTCGCCAGTAGCTTGAAGGTGACCATCAGGCAGAAGTGGGCAAGGGCGCTAGCCTCAGGGTGGTTCTACAAAAGGCGTGGCTTTGGGTGTTTACCCTGTATCCATGATCTTGATCAAGTTGTAGTATTTGTTTTAAGAAAAGCACGGGCGTTCTTTTCCGAATACAGGAGACACCATGAAAATACTCAAACTTGCACTCACTGCCACCGGGGCGGCAGCCTTGCTTGTGGCCTGCGGCGGTGGCGAAACCAACTTTAGAGGCCTGCTGCTGGAGCCAGCTGTCGTTTTGGGCACGCTCACAGCGGCGCAAATTAACGCCTCCACGACCAGTAGTGGTCTGCAAGCCATCTCGGGCGTCGCCAAGTGCGATGTCAAGATAGTGGCTTTGAACTACTACACCCCCGGCGTGAATGGTGACAGAACCAACGCCTCGGGCGTGATGCTGGTGCCCACTGGAAGTGGCGCCGGCTGCACTACAGCCGCGGGTTTGGTGGCTTACGCCAAAGGTACTGACGTCATGAAACCCCGCACACTGGCCAGCACGGCTGACCCAGAAACATTCTTGCTCGCTGCCATGTACGCCGCCCAAGGCTATGCAGTTGTGGCAACGGACTACCTTGGCTTTGCCAAATCAAGCTTTAGTTACCACCCCTATTTGCATGCAGACTCGGAAGCTAGCTCGGTCATTGATTCCATCCGGGCAGCCCGCAACGCGGCTTCATCTGTCGGAGCTAACCTGTCTGGCAAAGTCATGCTGGCGGGGTATTCGCAAGGCGGACACGCCTCTATGGCGGCCCACCGCGCTATTGAGCGTGACAACGCGGGTGAGATCAATGTTGTCGCCGGCGCCCACTTGGCAGGGCCATACAACCTGTCTGGTTCCCTGAAGGTGACCAACGCCATTGCAGGTGTGCAGTTCTTTGTGCCTTATCTGGTCACCGCATGGCAAAAGGTGTACGGCAATATTTACAGCAGTGTGGGTGCTGCGTTTAAGGCGCCGTACGCAGGATGGATAGAGAACCTTTTGCCAAGCCCAACCCTCACTTACGACACGTTGCCCTATGACACGTCGACAACGCCAGCAACCATGTGGGTTTCCGGCGCTAAACCAGGAGAGGCTTTGCCCAATAACGCGCGTGACGCCATGTTTCAGACAGCATTCATCACAGATTCACAAACTAACAACAGCAACGCCCTGTACTTGGCCGCCAAGAAAAATGACTTGCTCGGGTGGAGCCCCAAATCAAAACTCTTGCTTTGCGGGGGATCGGGGGATCCTACGGTGCCACCAGCCATTCACCAAACTGTGATGAAAGCAGACTTTGACAGCCGCTCGCTAACAAATGTGAGCACCGTCGATGTGGATGCCAGCGTGCAATATGTCTTCGGTCCTGGCCATGTGGCACCCACTGACCCGACCACACCAGCTTTTGCCACCTATTACGGTAGCTACCACGGCACTTACGAGCCACCGTTTTGCCATGCTTCAGCCAGGGCCTTGTTTGACTTGGTCAAATAAGACCAACTGACCCGAAAAGAGCGCCCTTGAGGCGCTCTTTTTACTTCACGAGGACCCTGCGTGCCAATGCCAAATTTGTAGAGTTCTACGCATCGTATAGGCATTGATCTCTTGAAACAAGCTGAAGTATGCCTTTTGGCTTGGTATGACCAGCCGATGAATACGGGTGAAATCCACTCACTTGTAAAACAAAATTGACAAACCTCATCGCCGAGACTTCATTTTTGCAGCACTATCTTTTAACAGAGTGAGATAAAGGATGCTTGATGGTTGGCTAGTCAGGTCAACAAGTTTGCGAACCGTAACTCACTTGCTTGCCAGCAAGGCTTCTTTAACGAAACCCAACTATAAGGAAGCGTTGAGAAGTTCATGGTTATAAAAAATCTCAAAACCAAAGCACTCCTCTGGATATGGGCATCGTGGCTGGTGATGCTCATCTCCGGATGCGGCGACAGTAGCCAACCCGTGCCGCCGCCCACCATGGCGCAGGCTAGCAATATTTTTGAAAGCGGGGGCCAGTCAGGCGCTACGCCGTTCATCCGCTTTGTGCAATTTCAGGGGACTAGCTTTGACAAACTAGCCTCCGCTCATTTTGTAATCACCCCAAAACCGGGCAGTGCATCCAAGCCAGTGGACGTACGCTATTCCCTTGCGGCACTTGCCCGTCGTGGCTACGCAAACCCAGGAAGTAACTCGCTCACAGTGCCCGTGTTCGGACTCTATGCGGGCTATCAAAATCACCTGTCCATCGAATTTCAATTTACGGATGAGTCAAAACAGGCTCTTGAATTCGACATCGCGACACCCGCATACGCTGACCCCAACGCCGTCTATGACCGCCCCACGATCCTCAAAAAGCGCCTCGCAGGGAGTGATCTGGGCTTTGATTTCTTTGCCATGAAATCTGCTTATGGAACACCGGTGGTGGTGGATAGTGATGGCGAAATACGGTGGATGGGTGCGGAGATCACAAACTCGTTGTCATCGACTTTTTTGAACAACGGCTTCATTGTTGGCACTCCGGGGTCAACCCAATTTTCCCGGCTTGAGTTTGACGGATCCATCCAAAAAGAAGCGCTCGCTGCATCCAATTACACCAACTTCCACCACAACCTGGATCCGGGCAAATATTACTTATTGGGCAATATGGATGCAGTAAGCAGCGGAGTAGCCAACGTGGAGAGCATTGCCATTGAATTTGACAGTGCGGGTAGAACGCTTAAAGAGTGGGACTTTGCAGCCCTGCTCAGCGACTACATGCTGAGCCAGGGCGATGACCCAACTTCATTTATTCGCCCGGGGATTGACTGGTTTCACATGAATTCGGCGACCTATGATCCCCGCGATGACAGTCTCATTGTTTCAAGCCGTGAAAACTTTGTCATCAAGGTGGACTACAGCAGTGGGCGCCTCATCTGGGTCCTGGGTGATCCTTCCAAATATTGGTACACCTTTGCCTCATTGCGTGCCAAGGCCGTGCGCCTGCCACCAGGCGCGCTTTACCCCTTCGGACAGCACGCGACCTCGATCACATCGGATGGGCTGCTGATGCTTTTCAACGACGGCGCCCCCAGTTTTAACCAACCAATAGGTGCACCAGTGGGCGAGAGCAGAAATTACAGCGCGGTGTCTGCCTATGACATTGACCCCGTTTCGCTCACTGCACAGGAGGTTTGGCGCTTTGACTATGGGCAAACCGTCTTGTCCCAGATATGCTCCAGCGCCTATGAGGCGGCCAACAAATCCCTCTTGGTCAACTATGCCTTTGTAAATGGCGGAACACTGGCGCGCTTAGTCGGCCTGAATGCCAGTCGCCAAGTCGTTTTTGACTTTCAATACCCCAATACTGGATGTAGTACGAGTTGGAACGCCATACCAATTCCCCTCGGAAGTATGCGTTTCGAGTAAATGTGGGGGTGAACCGCCGGTGCGATCAATCCCCTCACCGATACCGCAGCTTCATCCCCAAAATAGTCGCGGCCAAAGCCAGCGTGATGGCGTTGGCGATCACGATGGGCCAAGCGCCCATCAGAAGGCCGTAGACCAGCCAGCCAGCGACACCCGTGGTAAAGGCGCTGTACATGCCGAGCGAAATGCCGCGCACGTCTCGGGTTTTGAAGGTATGCCAGGCTTGGGGAACGAAGCTGGCGGTGGTGAGTGTGGCGGCAACGTAACCGATGGTTTCAGCGAGGGCAGTGGCGGGCATGGGGAAATGATGAGCTTTAAAGCCTCAATTGTCTCTCACTGCCCAAGCCACCAAGGCATCAAAGGCCGGTCTCGCCGCATTGGCGTTGGGGTGATTGACCACGGCGACCAGGGCATAACGCTTGCCACTGGCGCCGTGCACATAACCGGCCACTGCAGTCACATCGCGCAGACTGCCTGTTTTCAGATGGGCGCTGCCTTGGGCGGCACTTCGCCGGTTTTTCAACGTGCCATCCACCCCGGTGATGGGCAGGGAGGACATCAACTCCGGCATCAAGGGCGATCGGTAGGCGCTTTGCAGCAGGCGGGCTAAGGCTTGCGCGCTGATGCGGTCTTCGCGCGACAGGCCCGAGCCGTTGCCCAAGGTGGGGGCGTCGTCACGGCTGATGCGATCGGTCCACCACTGGCGCAGCACTTCTTGCGATTTGGCCAGCGTAGCGGCTTCGCCACTGCCTGCGGCCCCGTTGGGGGTGGCCCCGTTCAGGCTGAGCGTTAAAAACAACTGCTGCGCCATCACGTTGTTGCTGTACTTGTTGATATCCCGAATGACCTCGGCCAGCGGCGGTGAGACCACCTCAAACGCAGCGCTCACCTCCGGCACACGCCCTTCGCGCACCGTGCCCGACAGTTTTCCGCCCATCTCGCGCCACAGCCCTTCCACGGCACGAGCGCTGTAACTCAGGGGGTCAGCGTAGGCTACGGGCCACACCTTTTCGCCACAACTGGCCGGGTAGCCACCGGCAAAGCTGATGCGCGCAGGGTTGGCGAAGTCGGCCCGCAGGGCGGCGCGGTAATCACCGCAGTCCCCGTTGCCCTTGTTTTTTTCAGGCAACAAAGGCACACGGGTTTGAAACTGAACACCGGCCAGCGGCGGCTCAAACTGCACCGTGGCAATGTTGGCCGTGCGGTCGGGCACAAAGGTCATGACCAATGATTTGTAATTGACCAGCAAGGCCTCGGGCGACGCGTTGTAGGGGCGCAGGGGTTCGCCGTCAAAACTGGCTGCGTCTACCGGCGCCACCTCAAAGGCGCTGCGGTCCAGCACGATGTCGCCCGCAATGTTTTTAATCCCCAGCCCCTGCACCCGGCGCAATAACAGCCACAGGCGCTCTGCCACCAGCTTGGGGTCACCACTGCCTTTGAGATACAAGTTGCCGTACAGTGTGCCCTCGCGCACCGCGCCCTCAATAAACACCGGCGTGCGCCAGGTGTAGCCCGGCCCCAGCAAATCCAGTGCGGCGTAGGTCGTGACCAGCTTCATGACCGAGGCCGGGTTGACCGGCACTTGGGCGCGGTGGCTGAGTCGCGCAGGCGCCTTGCCCTCGGCGTCCACCACCAGCACGCTTAGGGCGTCGAGCGGCACTTTGGCACGCGCCAACGCTTGCGCCACCTCGGGCGGCAGGGCTTGTGCAAAAGCCAGCGGAAACGAAGTGGCACACAGGGCGAACAAAAAGCGAAAGTAAAGGGAAAGAGCCATGGTCGGATTATCCGACCTCGCCCCTCATGGCAACGACTAGACACGGATAATGGAAGAATGCATCCTCAACCCCCGCACGCCTTGCCCCGCTTTTCCCCACGCGCCATTGGACTGGCCTCGGCATTCACCACGGTGCTGATTTGGACGTCCTTCATCATCATTGCCCGCGCCTCGTCTGACCCCTCGCGCGGCGGCACCTTAACGCCTTTTGATATCGCTCTTTGCCGCATCGTCGGTGCGAGTCTGATCTTGCTGCCCTGGGGCTGGTGGCTGGTGCAGCGCGACCGGGCGCGGGGCGTTGGTCACTCGTCGCTCTTGGGGTTCTCACCGCTATCCTTGAAGGTGACCGCGAGTGTCGGTTTGTTTGGTGGGCTGCTCTACGCACTGCTGGCCTACAGCGGCTTTGTGTATGCGCCGGCCGGCCACGCCTCGGTGCTGCTGCCCGGCAGCTTGCCGCTTTGGACGGCCTTGTTGTCGGTGTTGTTGCTGGGTGACCGCATCACCGCGATGCGGGGTTTGGGCCTGGGTCTGATTGTGCTGGGCGACCTGATGGTGGGTGGCGTCAGTCTGCTGCATGCCTTTGACGGTGGCTCGGTCTGGAAGGGTGATGTGCTGTTTATGTCGGGCGCCCTGTGCTGGTCGGTCTACAGCGTGCTGGCCCGTCGCCATGCGCTGGATGCAGTGCGCGCCACCATCGCCATCACCGCTTTTGCGTTTTGCACCTTTGTGCCGGTGTACGCCTTGCTGATGGCGGCTCAAGTGGGCGTGGGTCATTTGCTTCAAGCACCCTGGCGCGAAGTGCTTTTCCAAGTCGTGTTCCAGGGCTGGGGCTCGGTGGTGGTCTCGGGCATCACGTTTACCAAGATGATTCAGCACTACGGCCCCATCAGAACCACCATGATCACCGCGCTGGTGCCGGGTCTCTCGGCCTTTGGTGCCGTTATATTTTTGGGCGAACCGCTGGCCTGGAACCTCGGCTTCGGACTGACCTTGGTCACCATGGGTATTCTCTTTGGGGTTCGCGCCGCCAAAGCACACGCTCCTAAAAAAGAAGCTGCTCACGCCAGTCCAGCAAGCGCTAAAGCCTGATTTAGTACAATTTCTTATGAACTTTCTTGCCTTTGATACCAGCACCGACCAGATGTCGATGGCCGTGCAGCGCGCCGCGCACGGGGCTGAGCCGCTCCAGGTTTGGCAACTCACCGCAGCCGGTGGCGCGCAAACCTCGGCCCATTTGATTCCCGCGATTCAGGGCTTGATGGCCCAGGCGCAACTTAAATTTGACCAGCTCGATGCCATCGTCTTTGGCCACGGCCCCGGCTCGTTCACCGGCCTGCGCACGGCCTGCGCCGTGGCGCAAGGCTTGGCTTTTGGTGCCAAAGTGCCCGTGCTACCGGTAGACACCTTGCTGGCCGTCGCGGAAGAGGCGCGGTTCCAGCACGCCCCTGACCAGACAAATTACCCCGTGGTCGCCCTGCTGGACGCCCGCATGGACGAAATGTACGCGGGCCGCTATGTGTTCAACAGCGGCGCGTGGACGCAAACGCAGGCCCATACGCTGATGAGCCCCGACCAACTGGCCTGCGAAGCCGAAGACACTGTCGCGGGCAACGTCTTTGCACCCTACGGCCCCCGACTGTCGGCCACTCAGGCCCAGCGCGTCGAGGCCCTGCCCACCGCCACCGCCCTGCTCAGGCTGGCCCCTGCGCTGCTGGCCGCCGGTGGCGCGATGGCGGCCGACCAAGCCTTGCCCTTGTATGTGCGGGACAAAGTGGCCAAAACCACCGCCGAGCGGGCCGCCGAAAAAGCGGCCCTATGAGCCAGCCGATGCGCCAGATTGAGGTGCGTTTTGAACCGATCACGCCAGACCATCTGGACGCCGTCTTGCAGGTCGAGAAAGCAGCCTACGCCAAGCCTTGGTCAAGCGGCAACTTTGTGGACTCCCTCAACTCAGGCTACGAGGCCCAAATGCTGCTGGCAGGTGACACTTTGCTGGGCTACTTTGTGGCCATGAAGGGCGTGGACGAAGTGCATTTGCTCAACATCACCGTGGCCCCCACCTACCAGCGCCAGGGCTGGGCGCACGTCATGCTCGACGCGCTCTCGCTCTGGGCCAAAGGCCAGCGCGCCGACTGGCTTTGGCTGGAGGTGCGCGTAGGCAACCTGCGCGCCATCGAGGTCTACGAAGCCCAGGGCTTTACCCGCATGGGCTTGCGCAAAAAATATTACCCAGCGGTTAACGGCGAGCGCGAAGACGCGATTGTGATGAGTCGGTCGTTGATGGGACCCGAGTCGGTCAAAATAGCGCCATGAGCCTCGACCTAGACACCCGCCAACGCGCCATGCTGCAAGAAATGGGCGTGCACGTCTGGCTACCCAAACCCGCAGCGCTTTTGGCAGCGCCCACCCCGGTGGCCACCTTGGCGCCTGTACCACACCCGTCCGCTGATGCTATTGAAAAAATAGCTGCTCAAGCACTACAGGCGGCTTCTACAGCCCCTAAAGCCGTAAAGCCACTACCTATCAGCAACTTGGTGAGCGCCAACACAGCGCCCGTCAACTCTGGGCTGGCCGCCGGCATTGCCGACATGGACTGGCCCACCCTCAGTGACACCCTGCGCCAATGCGAGGCCTGCAAACTCTGCACCGGACGGCGCGCCCCCGTGTTTGAAGCCGCCCACGCGACCCTTGACACCGCTTGGCACGCCGACTGGCTGGTGGTGGGCGACCCGCCCGATGAACACGATGAGCGAGAAGGCACGCCGATGTCCGAGCAAGCCGGGCAGTTGCTGGACAACATGCTCAAGGCGGTGGGCGTCACGCGCCACGGCAAGGCGGCAGCCAGCACGCCTGCCCTGCCCGCCCACACGGCCTATGTGACGCAAGTGGTGAAATGCCGAACCGACCCCGCACGCAACCCTACGGCAGCCGAGCTTGCCACCTGCGAGCACTTTTTACGCCGCGAAGTGGTGCTGGTGCAGCCCAAAGTCATTCTGGCCATGGGCCGCTTTGCCGCACAAACGCTGCTGCACGGCTGCCTGCCTGAAGGCAGTAAAACCCCGTTTGGACAACTGCGTGGCACGGTCTACCGCTATCAGGGCATCCCGGTGATCGTCACCTACCACCCCACCAACCTGCTGCGCACGCCGCTTGACAAAGCCCGCGCCTGGGCTGATCTGTGTTTGGCGATGGAGACTATAAACGCCGGGTAATGGTTCGCCTTTTACTTGTGGTTACTATCGCTTTATTCACGATAAATCACTAGAAAGAGGAAAAACATGAATCATCTACGAAGCGCTCTGGCCTGTGCTATTTCAGCCTTGGTGCTGACTTCACCCCTCAGTGCGCAAACGCGTGATGCCCCCTTGTTTGAGGCCGCTCAGGCGGCCCAGCCTGCGGTCGTGCAAACCCTGCGCGACCTGGTGACGATGGAGACTGGCTCGGCCAATCTGGAGGGCTTGACCCAAATAAGCAACTACCTTGAAGCCCGACTCAAGGCCCTGGGCGCGACCACCGAGCGCATCAAAAGTGCCGACAGTGAACGGGTGATGATCAAAGGCGTGCTCACCGGCAGTGGCCGCTTGAAAGCCATGCTGATCGCCCACATGGACACCGTGTACCCCGCAGGCATTCTGGCCACGCAGCCTTTTCGGCAAGACGGCAACAAACTCTTTGGTCCGGGTATTGCCGATGACAAGGGCGGCCTGGCCGTGATTCTTCACTCTTTAGCCGCGCTGCAGTCAACCGGTTGGCGTGATTTTGCAAGCCTCACCGTGTTGTTCAATGCCGATGAAGAAATTGGCTCCGCCAGCTCAGGCGAGACCATTGCCACCCTCGCCGCTCTGCACGATGTGGTGCTTTCCTATGAACCATCACCTGCCAAGGCCATTGCCCAACATGAAGGCGTCTTGATGGCCGCTGCCGGCACCGCCACGGCCACCCTGGAAGTTAAAGGCCGCGCCTCGCATGCCGGTGCGGCACCCGAGCAAGGGCGCAATGCCTTGATTGAGTTGTCGCACCAAATCCTCGCCACCCAGGATATTGCGAAAGACATCCCCGGGGCGCAGCTGAACTGGACTTATGCACAAGGCGGACTGGTGCGCAACCAGATTCCCGAAAAAGCCTATGCCTTTGCCGATGTGCGCTTGATGCTGCCCGGTGCGGCCGAAAAGATCAGCGCCGCCCTCAACGCCAAAATAAAAGAGAGCAAACGCGTCCCAGACACCGAGGTGAGCGTGAAATTTGAGGTCGGTCGCCCACCCTATGTGGCCGGTGAACGGGGCTTGGCACTGGCGAAACGTGCGCAAGCTATTTACAGCGAGCTTGAGGGCCGCAAACTCATCCTTCACCCCACGACAGGCGCGGGCACTGACGCAGGCTTTGCCAGCCGCTCAGGAAAAGCCGTTGTTCTGGAGAGCTTGGGGCTGGCAGGCTGGGGCTACCATGCCAAGGACGAATACATCGAGCTTGACTCGATCGTGCCACGACTCTATCTCACCACAAGGTTGCTTCAGGAACTGGCTAAAAATCTGCCTTAAATCCCTGGGGGATCTTTGTTGGAGGGACCAGTAAAAGCACGAGGCAAGAACAAAACCTAGGGTTTACACCGGTAAGAAATCCAGTCATTTAACTTACGATTGATCAAACATCAATTAAGTCTGATTGGAAATTTCTGCATGAGCAAAGTCATCATTACCTGTGCGATCACGGGCGCCATCCACACCCCCTCCATGTCACCCTATCTGCCGGTGACCCCTGAAGAAATCATCGAAGCATCCGTGGGGGCTGCCGAAGCAGGGGCGGCCATCATTCACTTGCATGCGCGAGACCCGATCACCGGCAAGCCCGACCAAAGCCCAGAGGCCTTTGCCAAGTTCTTACCGCAGATTAAGCAAAGAACCCAGGCCGTGCTGAACCTGACCAGCGGCGGATCGCCTTTTATGAACATCGAGGAACGCATACAACCGTCTATGCGCTTTGCCCCTGAAGTGGCCTCGCTCAACGTGGGTTCCTTCAATTTCGCACTGTTTCCCATGCTTGATCGCTTCACAGATTTCAAGCACGACTGGGAGCGAAAGCAACTGGAAGACAGCCGCGACCTGATCTTTCGCAACACCTTCAAGGACATCGAGTACGCGCTGGCGGCCTGTTCGGCTAACGGCACCCGCTTTGAATTCGAGTGCTACGACATCGGCCATTTGTACAACCTGGCCCACTTTGCCGAGCGCGGCCTGGTCAAAGCACCCTTCTTCGTGCAGTCCGTCTTCGGCATTCTTGGCGGTATCGGTGTGCACCATGAGGATGTATCCCACATGCGCCGCACGGCAGATCGACTGTTTGGCAAAGACTACCAATGGTCAGTGCTTGGCGCGGGTCGGCATCAAATGAGGATTGCCGCGATTGGCGCCGGTTTGGGCGGCAATGTCAGGGTGGGGCTTGAAGACAGCCTTTGGCTCGGCAAAGGGACTTTGGCACAAAGCAATGCACAACAAGTGCGGCAGGTGCGCCAGATCATTGAAGGTCTTGGGCTTGAGATCGCCACCCCGGACGAAGCCCGGGAAATCCTGCACCTCAAAGGCGCAGAAAACGTCAAGTTCTAAGGTGTGGGAGGCGCGCCATAGTGACCCATTCTGATCGTAATTGCCGCAAACATGATGTCGTCAAGAATAGCCTTGCGCAGCAGGGCGCTGTCCTTAGTCTCAAGGCCTCGAATCACATCGGCATGCACTCGATGGGAATCGGTGAAGCCATTTTCACTAAGGCAAAAACGAATCAGCGGGCCAACCCTAATCCAGAATTTCTCGATGATGGACAGGACAAACGGACTGGCGCCCAACTGGTAAATCATGAAATGGAATTGAAAATTCGCATTCAGGTAGGCGTTCACGTCAGACGTCTTAACAGCTGCACTCATCGTGGCATCAAGCGCTTTCAATCGATCAATATGCATGGGCTCCACCCGATCGACAGCTTTGGCGGCGGCCAGGCCCTCGATATGGCAACGCAGGTCCGTGAGCTCGTCGAATTCTTGCCGCGACAACACCGGCACGATGACCGAGCGGTTGGCCCGCAACTCCAGCGCACCTTCTGCAATCAATCGGTTCATGGCTTCACGAGCCGGCATCACACTGGCGCCCAGCATCGTGGATATCGCCTTGACGGTCACGATTTGTCCAGGTTGGAAATGGCCGTTCATCAGGGCGTTTCGTACCGATTGCGTCACCTGTTCGCGCAATGTAACGTTCTCAACTTGCTTGAGCGCGGGCAAAGCTTGGCGGGTTCTGGGTTGGAGGAGGTTCTTGTTAATCACCCGCGGCAAGATAGCACATTTTTTAAATTTATTCGGAGAAGTAAATGAACAGTCATCTGGTTTTATCGCTTGACGATGCCAAACGGATTAGCCAAGCCTGCCAGGCTAAGGCGGTCGAACAGGGTTGGAACGTCGTCATCGCCATCGTCGACGACGGTGCCCACTTGATGTACCTGGAACGGATGGACGGAACGCAAAAAGCATCCAGTGTCGTCGCGGTTGAAAAGGCAAAAACCGCCCTGCTTTTCAAGCGCCCCACCAAAGCCATCGAAGCCGCCGTGCTCTCCGGTCGCCCTGTGATGATGATGTTGCCCGGCGCCACCCCCATTGAGGGTGGACTACCGCTGGTGCGTAACGGCCAATATCTGGGTGCCATAGGTATTTCTGGTGTTCAGTCGTTTGAGGATGGCCTCATCGCGGCCGCTGGCATTGCGTTTTTCGAAACCATCGAATGAACACCCCCATCAGATCCCTAAAGAAAAAACCATGACCAAAGAAAAACAGACAAAACCCGTTGCGGTGATCACGGGCGGCAGTCGCGGCATAGGCCGGGCCGTTGCGATTGCGCTTGCACAGCAAGGCTGGAACATCTGCTTCAGCTATGCCACCAACTTGGCCGCGGCTCAGGAAACCACCGCCTGCATCGAGGCCGCCGGCGGTCGCGCCGTGGCCGTGAAGGCCGATATGGCCAAGCGTGAAGACATCAAACACCTGTTTGAGGCGACCCAGCAAGCCTTTGGCCGGCTCGATGCCTTGGTGAACAACGCAGGTATCGTTGGCGAACCGCGCTCTATTTTGGAGGCCGATGATGCCCACCTCACAGAAGTATTCCGGATCAATGTGCTGGGTAGTTTTTTCTGCGTCAGCGAAGCCGCACGCTTGATGTCGACCCAAAGAGGCGGCCAGGGCGGCAGTATCGTCAACATGTCCTCAGCAGCGGCGCGCCATGGTGGCATGCCCGACGAGGCGCACTATGCCGCCTCAAAAGGCGCCATCGACAGCTTTACCTTCGCCCTCGCCAAAGAGTTGGCGCCTCACGGCATCCGCGTCAATGCGGTACGACCAGGCCTGATCAACACCGAGATTCATGAAGCCCATGGTGGTCAGGCCTTGGTTAACCGGATTGGCCCCACCGTGCCGATCGGGCGCGCCGGCACGGCTGAGGAAGTGGCCCAAACGGTCGCCTTCCTTTGCGGCCCCTTGTCAAGTTATGTTCACGGGGCGCTGGTCGATGTGACCGGTGGCCGCTGAAGTTGCCATTTTTTTACCTGCCTCAAAACCCTCTGGAGACCACATGATGAAACGTAGAAACCTACTGACGGCGACCGCTGGACTGGCCGCCGCACTGACTCTTCCCGGTGCTTGGGCGCAAGCGAACGCCGCAGCCTACCCCAATCGGCCCATCAAAATAATTGTCCCTTTTGCCGCTGGCATCTCCCCCGATATCGTGGCCCGGCTCATTGGTGACAAACTAACCCAGGCACTCGGACAGCCCGTGATCATCGACAACCGCCCCGGCGCGGGCGGCATGATCGGTGCCGAAGCCGGTGCGACCAGTCCAGCCGATGGCTACACCTTATTCTTCAGCGTCAAGGCTGTTCAGGCGATTGCGCCCAACGTCTACCAAAACGTCAAGTACAACCCACTGCGCGACTTCAAGGCGGTGAGCCAAATTCTGCTGGTTCCCCATATCCTGACAGCGGCCCCCAACACGCCTTTCAACTCCATGAAGGAATTGGTTGACTACGCCAAACGCAATCCAGGAAAGATCGATTACGCGTCCCTCGGCGTGGGCTCCCAACCCCACGTCGCCATAGAAACATGGGCGTCACGACTGGGTATCAAACTCAACCACGTCCCTTACAAAACCAACCCTTCCCCAGATGTGATGAGCGGCATCGTCAGCCTCTCCCTTGAAGCCTCGACCACCGCCATTCCCTTGATTAAGGCAGGCAAGGTCAAGGCACTGGCGATCTCCGGCGCCGATCGCATTCCAGGCCTGCCTGAGGTGCCGACCATGACTGAATTTGGCGCCAACCTTGACCTGAATGGCGTGATCGGCAACTCATGGCATGGCGTCTTCGTGCCCTCAGGTACGTCTGACGACATCATCGCCAAGCTCAATACCGAGATCGTCAAAATAGTCAAAATGCCGGACGTCCAAGCCCGTCTGAAATCTTTGGGCTTGACCCCAACAGGCACTTCAGCGGCCACGCTGGCGACAGGTGTCGCTTCTGATGTCGCCTATTGGGGTCAATTGGTACGGGAACTCAACATCAAGGTTGAGTAAGGGAACTGCGCGGGCCCCAGGGTCCGCCTTTGAAGCCAACTAACAAGGAATCAACGTGATCGTCGAACTGAGAACCTATACCGTCAAACCCCTCGGCACGAGCGACTTCTTGGAACTGTACGAGCGAGCGGCTTTGCCTTTGCAAAAGAAATACCTAGGGCACCTGATTGGCTTCTACGTCTCCGAGATTGGACCCCTCAACCAGGTGGTCCACCTCTGGGGATTCGACAGCTTGGCCGAACGCGAAAGTCGGCGCAAGAAAATGGAAGACGATCCAGGTTGGACGCTTTACCGCGAGGCCCTCAAGGCACTGGACGTCATCGTCCAACAAGAAAGCAAACTGCTGAAATCAGTTTCATTCTCCCCTGTATGAGTCTGACAACTTCTCCCGCAACTCAACCCGCTTCCGTTGGCGTGATTGGCCTGGGCATCATGGGATCCGCCATCGCCGCCAATTTAATAAAAGCGGGCTTCGACGTTTGGGGTTACGACCCCCTGCCAAGCGCGCGAACCCAGTTGAAAAAAGCGGGGGGGCATGCTTGCAAGAGCGTGGCAGACGTCGCACAACATTGCCAACATGTGCTGCTCTCCTTGCCCAGTGAAGCGGCGCTTGCGCAGGTTTGCGATGAACTCATCACTTCGGCTTCAAAAGTTTTGATCGTCGCGGAAACCAGTACGCTCCCGGAGTTGGCAAAAAAACAAGCTCAGAAATTTTTGCTCAAACAACGCATTACCTTGCTCGATTGCCCCTTGTCTGGGACCGGCGCTCAAGCACTCACGCGTGACCTGGCTGTCTATGCGAGTGGCCATACGAAAGCCATCAAGGCCTTTGCACCGATATTCGAGGGATTCGCACGCGCTCGGTACGATGTTGGCGCCTTCGGCAATGGCACACGGATGAAGCTGGTGGCCAACCTCTTGGTCGCCATCCACAACGTTTCAACGGCAGAAGCGATCCTGATGGGCGTGCGCTCCGGACTTGATGCGGCGATGGTGGTCAAAGTGGTCGCGGATGGCGCTGGTGGATCGCGTATGTTTCAGGTCCGTGGTCCAACGATGGTTGACCGTTCATGGGAGAAAGCCACCATGAAAGTAGGTACTTGGCAAAAGGATATGCGTCTGATCAATGACGCGCTCGAAGCAACCCAAACGCCGGCCCCACTTTTTTCAGCCACGGTGCCGATTTACAACGCGGCGATGGCGCTTGGGCATGGCCAAGACGACACCGCAGCGGTCTATGCCGTTCTGGAGCGGCTCATCTCCAAGTCTTAAACAGAAGTTGGCGCATGGTCCAGGTCGGGCCGATGCCAAGGATCCACATGGGTCATCAGGTTAAGCACGCGGTGGCGCTGCAGCACGCGCTGGCGGGCCAGCACGGCGATGTCGTGCCCGGCCTCGACCGTGATCATGGCGTCCACTTCAATGTGGGCGTCCACCACAATCATGTCGCCCATTTTGCGGGTGCGCACGTCATGCACATCGCTCACACCGGGGGTGTCCATCAGGGTCTGGCGAATGGCCTGCACTTCTTCATCGTCCACGGCGCGGTCCATGAGGTCATGCAAAGCGTCCCAAGTGAAGCCCCAGCCCATTTTGGCCACCATAAAGCCCACGATAAGCGCCGCGATCGGGTCCAAAATCGGGTAACCGGCCAGGTTACCCACAATGCCGATGCCCACCACCAGGGAAGACGCCGCATCTGAGCGGGCGTGCCAGGCATTGGCCACCAGCATGCTGGATTTAACCCGTTTGGCCACCGCCAACATGTAGCGAAACAACAATTCCTTGGCCACCAGTGCACCGCCCGCGACCCACAGTGCCATCACATGGACGGTTTGAATGGTCTCGGGGGCTTCCAGCTTGCGCGCCGCCGACCACAACATGCCCACGCCCACGGCCAGCAGCAACAGGCCCAGCACCATCGAGGCTGCGGTCTCGAACCGCTGGTGGCCATAGGGATGGTCTTCGTCGGCGTCTTTTTGGGCGTGGTGGCTGGCAAACAGCACCACAAAATCAGCCACCAGGTCGGACAAGGAGTGGATACCGTCGGCAATCAAACCCTGCGACTTGGCCACCACACCCACCACAATTTGGGTGATGGTGAGCACCAGATTGACCCCCACACTCACCCAAGTGCTGCGCGAGGCCGCTGCCGCTCGCTCGGCCGGGGTGTGTTCAGTGTCTTCGGGGTCGTCGTTGATATCGGGGAAGTTCATGGTGGTGTTTGGCCAAGGGAAGGCTTGATAAAGTGGCTTGAGTTTAGATCGCCCAAGGAATTAGAGAGCCCCGCATCTTGTCAGCCACGCCTTAAGCCTGTCTTAAATCGATGCGCCAGAGGGGTTTATACAATGAGGGCATGACATTCCTAGACCAACTCCGTGCCGCAGAGCGGCAAAATGACTCCATGCTGTGCGTGGGTCTGGACCCCGATCCGGCCAAATTCCCTGCCGCCTTCAAGGGCGACGCCCGCAAAATATTTGACTTTTGCGCTGCCATTGTGGACGCCACGGCCGATTTGGCCATGGCCTTCAAACCCCAAATAGCCTACTTTGCCGCCCACCGCGCCGAAGACCAGTTGGAGCAGCTGGTGGAGCACATGCGCCGCACCGCGCCGCAAGTGCCCATTATTCTGGACGCCAAACGCGGCGACATCGGCAGCACCGCCGAGCACTACGCGATTGAGGCCTTTGAACGTTACGGCGCCGATGCGGTCACGCTCTCGCCCTTTATGGGCTTTGACTCGGTGCAACCTTATTTGAAATACCACGGCAAAGGCGCATTCTTGCTGTGCCGCACCTCCAACCCCGGTGGCGACGATTTGCAAAACCAGCGCCTGTCCTCGGTCGAGGGCGAACCCTTGCTGTACGAACACATCGCCCGGCTGGCCCAAGGCCCTTGGAATCTGAACGGTCAACTCGGCCTGGTGGTGGGCGCCACCTACCCCGCAGAGATTGAGCGCGTGCGGGCCGTCGCCCCCACTTTGCCCTTGCTCATCCCGGGCGTCGGTGCCCAAGGCGGCGACGCTGTGGCCACGGTCAAAGCCGGCTGGCGCGGCATCAAGGCGGCGGCTGGCGTGCCGGGTGACACCCACGCACCCATCATCGTCAACTCCTCGCGCGCTATTTTGTACGCCTCCCAAGGCGCCGACTTCGCCCAGGCCGCACGCCTGGAGGCGATCAAGACTCGGGACGTGCTGAGGGCGGCGAAGCAGCAAGCGTAAAGCTTGCTTGCGAAAAATCAACTACGACTTTTCCGGGCTTCCTAGACTGCGTTTTTGGGGAAGTCATCATGGAAAAGAACTGGTTGAAAAATTACCCACCCGGCGTGGCCGCCGAGGTGGATGTTCATGAATTTGCCTCTTTGAGGGATGTGCTGCGCCGCACCTGCGACCGCTTTGCCGACCTGCCCGCCTACAGCAACATGGGGGCGACGCTCACCTATGCCGAGCTTGACCAGCACAGTCGCGATTTCGCCGCCTACCTGCAAGACACCCTGAAACTGAAACGGGGGGACCGGGTGGCCCTCATGATGCCCAACTTGCTGCAATACCCCGTGGCTTTGTTTGGGGTCTTGCGCGCAGGCATGGTGGTGGTCAATGTCAACCCGCAGTACACCGCCACTGAGTTAGAACACCAACTAAAAGACTCGGGTGCCGTCGCCATTTTGGTGCTGGAGAATTTTGCCCACACGCTGCAGGAAGTTCTAAAAAGAAACCCGGCCATGCACCTCACGGTCATCACCACCGAGGTGGGCGACATGTTTCCTGTGGTGAAGGAGTTGCTCACCAATGTGGTGGTCAAGTACGTCAAAAAAATGGTGCCCGAATGGGATATTCCAGGCGCTATTGAATTCAACACCACCCTGCGCCAAGGGCATGCACTGCCCCTGCACCATGTGCCCCTAAGCCACACCGATGTCGCATTTTTGCAGTACACAGGGGGCACTACTGGCGTGGCCAAAGGCGCCATCCTCACGCATGGCAATCTGGTGGCCAATCTGCAGCAATTAAGCGGATGGATTGCCCACGACCTGATCAACGGCAAGGAAACCATGGTGTGCCCCTTGCCCCTGTACCATGTGTTTGCACTCACCGCCAGCCTGGTTTTTTTCAAG
>CANBUY010000027.1 GCA_947372745.1 Comamonadaceae bacterium
TGACCAATCAGATGCCTCATTTGATGCACCAGTTGGTGATCATCAACTCGCCACATCCAGGCACGTTTTTGCGCGAACTCAAAAACAACCCGGAACAACAAGCCGCCAGCGCCTACATGAATTTTCTCATTCGTCCGGATGCAGAAAAATTGCTGGCGCAAGATGACTACCGCCGGCTTTGGGATTTTTTAACCAATACCAAAAATGGCCACCAGCTGCCTGCTTGGTTGACGGACAAGGTCAAGTCGCAGTACCGGGAAGTTTGGGCGGCTGGTTTGACGGGGGGATGCAACCTGTACCGTGCCTCGCCCCTGCGGCCCCCTCGGGCTGAGGACCCTGCAGCAGCGGCGATTGATCTCCCTCTCAATCTGTTGACGGTGACGCCGCCGACACTGGTCATTTGGGCCATGGATGACCTGGCCCTTCCCCCGGCCCTGATTGATGGACTGGGTGACTACGTTGAGCAACTAACCGTTCAGACCCGCGCCGGGGCTTCTCACTGGATTGTTCATGAGCAGCCAGACTGGGTGGCGCAGACCATTTCAAACTTCTTGAATCGCGACGTTTAATTGCTATTTAAATAGTAGCTGGTTAAGCACGTATTTAAAGGCTTAAGGAGCAGAAAACCGTAAATTCAATAAATCGGTGGCACACCCGGTGGCTGGTCTTTGAACCGCTTGTGAACCCAATAATATTGATCCGGCATCGCGTCGATATAGGACTGCAGTCGCTGATTCATTAGCGCGGTGTCCGCTGTCAAATCATCCGTGGGGAAGTCTTTCCATGCAGGCATGATTTCAATCTCGTAGCCTTCAGGCGTCATTCGAGTGACCACAGGCACCACCTTGGCACGCCCCAATTTGGCAAACCTTGAAAGCGAGGGCACGGTGGCTGCCGGCACCCCATAAAACGGCACGAACACCGACTCTTTGACATCGAAATTCATATCAGGCAGCAGGTACAAGGGTGCACCTAGGCGCAAAGCAGCGGCAATTTTTTTAAAACCGTCCAGCCTACCGAAAAGCTGCGTCTGACCAAAGCGCTGGCGTCCCTGCAAAATCCATTGATTGATGATTTTGTTTGACTGATGGGTGTACAGCGTCGTGAATGGTCTGGGAATTTGCTGGGTCAAGCCCGTCCAACCCGCGTCCAGGCCCACAAAATGGGGCGCAAAAATAAGCACCGGGTCAAGGCCGTCCAACTCATGGCGCGCGCCCGTCAACTTGAGGCGCTTCGTCACCTGATCGGGCGACCCGTGCCACAACCAGCCTCGGTCCAGCCAGGCCTTTGCAAAATTCACGAAGGTCTGCAAAGCCATGATTGAGCGTTCACGCTCAGACTTACCTGGAAAACACAGGCGCAAATTCGTCTTGACCACCCGACGTCTCGGCACTGCCACGCCATATAAAAGGCAGCCCAACACCCAACCCAAGGCACGCACCCAGGCCAGCGGCAACTGCCCCAGGCAGCGCATACACACAATCCCCATTCGACTCAACATGAACTAAAACACACTTTTATTTTTCTCTTTTGGGTTGTTTGTAACGGGCGTAGCCCCATAAATACTGCTGCGGGCATTCCAAAATCAATTGCGCCATGGCTTGATTGATCTGAATCACGGCCTGATCCAAGTCTGGCGAAAGTTCGTGGCCTAACTCGCGAAAATGTAGCCGATAGCCACGCCCAAACGACAAACGCTCTCCCCAAGCCAACAAAACGGTGGCGCCAGTTTGCTGCACCAGACGAGCGGCCAGTGTCATGGTGTAGGCCGGCTGCCCGAAAAAGGACGCCCACTGGCCCAAACCTTCTGGCGGCACCTGATCGGGCAAAAGCCCGACCGCTTGGCCTTGGCGCAAGGCACGAATCATCTGACGAACACCGGACAAGTTGGTGGGCACCATGTGCAGGCCCGGACGATCGCGGGCACTGGCCATCACTTGCGCCAACCAGGCTTGTCGGGCAGGCCGATACAGGCCAGTCAAGGGCCCATAACGTTCGCCATAACGATGGGCCAGACCTTGCGGGCAAATTTCAAAGCAACCCAAATGCGGCGTCAGAAAAACAACGCCCTTTCCCGCTGCGTAAGCCTGGTCCACACAGGCGTCGTTGCTCCAAACGTAGGGCGTGGCAGCCCCAAGCCAAAGCCGCGGTAATTCAGCGACCAGCTTGCCACTTTCACCCACAGCACCCAGCCATTGACGCCAACCCAGACCCGCTTGATGCACATTGACCAGAAACCGTCGGCGGTAAACGCCTGAGGCAAAAAACACCCCCCATCCCAGAGTCCAACCCACCGCATGGAGTAGCCAAAGAGGGGCAAAAGACAAAAATTTAAAAAGCTTGGTCATCACTCGGATAAAATAAGCGGGTCGCTGAGTTATGGAACTACTTGCAGGGCGACACGCAAGGGCGCCTCACTTGAGACGACATTGTGCCTTGTCAACTTTGACATCACTGCTAAAGCGTTCGCCGAAGCATCCCAGCCCAAGCAACGTGGTCTTTATCTTGTTGCAACAGCTGTTATTGGAGCTTAATTATTATGGCGAACGATTTTCTATTTACCTCTGAATCCGTCTCTGAAGGTCACCCCGACAAGGTAGCCGACCAGATTTCTGACGCAATTCTTGACGCGATTTTCAAACAAGATCCCAAATCCCGCGTGGCCGCAGAAACCCTCTGCAACACCGGCTTGGTCGTTTTGGCCGGTGAAATCACCACCAACGCGCATGTGGACTACATCCAGGTGGCGCGTGACACCATCAAACGCATTGGCTACGACAACACCGAATACGGCATTGACTACAAGGGTTGCGCCGTACTGGTGGCCTATGACAAGCAAAGCAACGACATCGCCCAAGGCGTGGACCACGCCAGTGACGACCACCTGAACACAGGCGCTGGCGACCAGGGCCTGATGTTTGGCTATGCCTGTAATGAGACTCCCGAGCTGATGCCCGCGCCTATTTACTACGCACACCGCTTGGTCGAGCGCCAGGCGCAGCTGCGCAAAGACGGCCGCCTGCCCTTTTTACGCCCCGATGCCAAGAGCCAGATCACCATGCGCTATGTGGACGGCAAGCCCCACAGCATTGACACCGTGGTGTTGTCGAGCCAACACAGCCCCGAAATGAGTGATGGCCACAAAATGAAGCCTGCCTTCATTGAGGCGGTGATTGAAGACATCATCAAGCCCGTGCTGCCCAAAGAGTGGCTCACCGCCGACACCAAGTACCTGATCAACCCCACTGGGCGTTTCGTCATTGGTGGCCCCCAGGGCGATTGCGGCTTGACTGGTCGCAAAATCATTGTGGACACTTACGGCGGTGCCTGCCCCCACGGCGGTGGCGCCTTCAGCGGCAAAGACCCAACAAAGGTTGACCGTTCTGCCGCTTACGCTGCGCGCTATGTCGCGAAAAACATCGTGGCAGCGGGTCTGGCGCGTCAGTGCCAGATTCAGGTCGCCTACGCCATTGGTGTGGCCAAGCCCATGAACGTGACGGTGTACACCGAAGGCACAGGCGTCATTCCGGACGACCAAATAGCGGCGATCGTGAACGATTTGTTTGACCTGCGCCCCAAGGGCATCATCCAGATGTTGGACTTGCTGCGCCCGATCTATGAAAAGACGGCGGCTTACGGCCACTTTGGCCGTGAAGAGCCTGAGTTCACCTGGGAACGCACCGACAAGGCGCACGCCTTGCGCTCGGCTGCTGGACTTTAAAACCCAAAAAGTAGCCCGTGAAAATACAGACACAACGCTGGATAGACCGCTGGGTGGGCCAGCTTTTGTGCGCGGCTGTGTCTGTGTGGGCTCGACTCACCGTGCGGGGAAAAGCACAGGCGCGAATGCCCGGTGAGCCGCGCCATATTCTGGTTATTTTGTTGTCGGAAATGGGCAGCGTCGTGTTGGCAGGACCCATGTTTGCGGCCCTTCGCCAACGCTACCCCACCGCCACGCTGCATGTGCTGCAGCTCAAGAAAAACCAGGAAGTTGCCGCCCTTCTGGGTTTGGCCAAGCCCGAGCACCTGCATGCCTTGGATGACCGTGCCGGCTTAGGCTTATTGCTTGATATTTGGCGTGTTTGCAGGACGCTTAGGCGCCTTCCGCTGGACGCTGTGGTGGACTGCGAACTCTTCTCACGCATCAGCAGCCTGATGTCTTATATGAGCGGCGCACCCATTCGCGCCGGATTCACACCCCACACCCAGGAAGGCTTGTACCGTGGGGGGTTCATCAACCGCGCTATTCCCTACAACCCCTACCAACACATCAGCCAGCAGTTTTTATCGCTGGTGGATGCGCTCGATGCCGAGGGCATGCCGCGCAACAAGGCGGCCCCGCTGCGCGGCTTGCCCGCTGACACCCTGCTGCATGTCCCCTTTCAAGCCGCCGAACTTATCGCCTACAAAACCAAGATGCTGGCCGATCACCCCAGCCTTGCAGGCCGGAAAATTGTGCTCATTTATGCCGGCGGCGGGCTCCTCCCTGAACGCGCCTGGCCTGCCAATTACTACGCACAGGTAGCCCGCGGTTTGTGCCTGGAAGGTCATGCCGTGGGGCTGATCGGACTGCGCGATGATGCCCAGTTGGCGCGCGACTTGCGCCTACAAATCAACAGTGAGTTTTGTGTGGACCTGACCGGTTACACCCGCAGTATTCGCGAACTGCTGATGTTGTTTCATGGCTCAGACCTGCTGATTACCAACGACGGCGGTCCCGGCCACTTTGCCAGCCTGACACCCATTCGGACACTGGTGTTTTTTGGACCAGAAACGGGTCGTTTGTACGGCCCCTTGGGGCCACGCGCCCAGGTACTGGAGTCAGGCATTGCCTGCTCACCGTGCCTAAGCGCCTACAACCACCGTGAAACCTTTTGCGATGGCGACAACCAATGCCTAAAACGCATTGCCCCTGCTCCCGTTTTAGCGCAAGCAATGGCGGCGTTGACTACCCCAGCGCAGGCCGCCGCATGAACCAGCACAAGCGCTTGCAGCATCGCTTGTTTGCCCTGCTTGAATGGGCCAAAGGGTTCAGATACATCAAGTTTGGCTTGGTAGGCGCCAGTGGCACAGTGGTCAACATGGCCTTGCTGTACTTTTCGCAAGAGGTGCTGTTTGCCTCAATTTCTACGCCAAGAACACGGCTCTACGCCTCACTGGCCTTGGCCATCACGGTGGCTACCCTCAACAACTTCACCTGGAACCGGCTTTGGACTTGGGCCGACCGGCTGCGCGAGTTGGCGGCGCTGACCCATCAGGGGCAAGCGCCTCAGAGCGGATTTGCGCTTTATTGCACTCAATTTGGTCGTTATGCCATCGCATCATGGTTTGGCATAGCCCTGCAGTACGGCCTCACTTTGTGGCTGGCCCACAGCCTGCACTACATGGTGGCCAATGTCATCGCGATTTTGATCGCCAGCGTCAGCAACTTTCTGGCTAACGACCGCTGGACCTTTCGGCGCCAACCAAGGTCTTAAGACCATGTCACGCCCATTGCAGCCGTCAATATCACGTCGTATCGCCCAGACAAGCTGGGCAACCCTTGGATGGATGGCGCTGTTGATGTTGGCTGTTGTTGTTTATGCCATGGGCTTGGGTGGGCAATACAACCCGACCAACGGAGACGAGCTGGTCTACACCCACATTGCCCGCTTAACCGCCGCCTCCAACCATTGGCTCCCCTTGGTCTCCGAGCTGGATCACATGCGCAACACCAAACCGCCGCTCTTGTTTTGGCAGGCGATGGTCGCTGGCGACTGGGGCCAGCACTGGACGATGGCCGCCTTGCGCGCACCCAGCCTGATCTACACCCTGCTGATTGCAGCGGCCGTGGCCTGGAGTGCGCAATTAATCACCCGCAACTTGCAAACGGCTTGCCTATCGGCTTGCGTTTACTTGGCATTTTTTTGTACCTTCAGGTACGGCCGTACGTTTCTGACCAGTGCGCCTGAAAGCTTTTGGTTTAACGTGCCTTTGTTTTGGCTACTCTGGCATCGCTTAGCCCCGAGCCACAGCCCGACACAAAAACCTGTGGGGTGGCTCGCTCATGCCTTGCTGGGAATCGCGCTGGGTCTCGGATTAGCCTACAAATCATTTGCCCTGATTGCCCCTGCAGCGGCCACTTTTTGGTGTGCCCAGTTGATGACCGAGCGATCATTGAACTGGCATCGGGTCTTCAGCACCACGCTCAAGGTAGGTTTGAGTGCCTGTCTGGCTTTGGGCATTTTTGCCCTCTGGTTTGTACTGGACCCTGACCCTCGTGCGGTATGGCAAGAATTTGTCATTGGAGAGAATGCCGGAAAAATGTCCAGCAGCGAAGGCTATTGGCATGTCGCCCTGATGGGTGGCGGCGGCAGCATGTGGGCGCAGTTGCTGGCCTACGCGCAAAATGCCGGCTTGCTCGCCTTGGTGGTGTTGGGTCTGGCTTGGGCAGGTCTGAGGCCGCGAGTTAAATCAGGGTTGGCGGCACCCATGCCACACCACCTGGTCATCCTCTTTGTTTGGCTCGCGGTTTGGCTACTTGTTTTCACCTTGCCCAGCCAGCGCTCGTCACGCTATGTGATTCCGGCGATGCCGGCGCTGGCCCTGCTGATGGCACTTTATTGGGACCGTATTGGCCGAAGCTGGTTTGCGGCCTCGCTGCTGCTATGTGCCGTGTTTATAGGCGTCTTGGGACGGATCGCCTGGGCGGGCCACGAGATGGGCATGGGTAGTGACGCCCAACTCTATGCCAACTTGGCCGTGGTCGCCCTCGGGTTTATGGTGGTGCTCAGCGGCTTATGGGTGCCGTCTTGGACGCGCGTCTGCAGCCTGTCAGCGTGTTTTCTTGTGTATGCGTGCTTTGGCTTGACCACGGCACCCCTCAATGGGCAGAGTGGTCGCTACGACTCACCAACTATGCTCAAGATTCAAAACGCGCGAATTGCCGTGCCCAGCAGCTTCAATGGTCAATTTGAGCGTTTTCAATTTTTGCTCCCCGGGAATACATTCATTCCCTATGACGGCGAAGGACGCGCCGCACCGGGTACCGCCCCAGACGCACGTCACGCAGAACTGAAGCGCTTGTTAGCCAACCATGACGTGGTGGCCTGGCTTCAGGATGACGCATTCGAGTTGCTTCCGCCGTGTGCGCCCGCCTGCAAAGTACTGGGCATGCGATGGGAAATCAAGGGTCGACACAAAAGTGGAGAAATAACGCTAAACAACCTTTGGACCCCTCAAAGCTGGTTATTCAGACGCGAATGGCTGGTCACCCAGCGCGCTGACCCCGCCATCGCTGCCAGCCAACCCTGATCGCTAGCGCCTGCAAGGCCAGCCATAACCAGGGATCCAGCAGGGCATCCCATACATTTCCGGTGGGTAAGCGGGTTAAAACAAACAGTGCCACGACGCCCAAGACGAGGAAAAAACTGAAGTTATGGCGTGTATTCCAAGGCGTGAAACCAGCCCCGAAAGCCCAAAAAATCACCGCCAAACCGGCCATTACCGCACAAGTTGCCGCACTAAATCCCCAAGAATAAACAGACACCGGCCACCAAGCCAAGGTGTCTAGCAACAAGACCCAGCCCAGGGCAATGCCCAGCGCCATGCCTATTTTCAGTGTCAGGGTTTGTTCGCCAGACCCGCTGATGCGCTGTGCTGGTTTGCGCCATGACAGCGAAATAAACCCTAGCCAACAGAGCAGCACCGTCATCAAACTGGGCGTTTGAAACGCCAGACCCAACCAATACGCGGGTGATGCGCTACCCGGCCATAAGGCCCAGAGCGCGACAAGCAGACTCAAACCCAGCCGATAAACCGGGCGCAGTCGCCCTCCCGCCCAAAAGGCGCTCGCACCCAATACCGATGCCCACCCGACATGCAAAGCGATCAGCATCAAGGTGGGTTCGGGTAACACTGGATTCTCTGTTGAAAGAAGCTGGTGAATCAATGCGCTGATATTCATAAAGTTAGGGACATCATTGAGATTTTGCGGCACCAGCGAATCGTTGCCAGGCAATGCTTTTACGCTGGTCGGTGTAACTCACCCACAGCTCACCCTCAGCCCAGATCATCGCTGGGTAAGAATACTCATCACCCCCGGCGCCATGAGCCAAAGCCTTGCTCTTGACCCACGACTTTCCATCTGAAGAAATACTCAAATCAAGGTCATTGCGCGAATGAAAAGATGAGTTGTGCGCCAGCACCATCTGCCCCGGTGCAAGCGCGAGCCCTGCAATGGAGGCGTCGGGGTTATCCAGGGCCAGGTCGGGCAAGTCGTTCCAGCTTTGCCCGCCATTGTGTGTCTGAGCAATGGCTACTTTGCCAGTGTCGCTATGGTCGCGCAGCAGAGCCAACCAATGGGACTCACTCTGCATGAGAAGCGTAGGCTGCAAAAGGTGCAGGCGCTGGGATATGCGGGCCATGCCTTTGAAGTTTCCACGGGCGTCAAACCGCAGGGAGACCGGGTATTTAAAACCCAGCTCAAAATGCACCGGCAACACCATCCCACCATCGATCAACGCCAGAGGTGCACTGCGAACCAAAAAGCTTGTATTCCAAAGCCAGGACAGGGGCAGCACCCGCTCGATGTCAAAAGTCAGCGCATCAAAGTCATGACTGGCACTGGCTTGGCGCAGATGCACCACCCTTGAAGCGGCCCATCCGCCAAACCCAGTTGCCACGACGAATAAATGAATTTTTCCCTGCTGATCAAGCCAGGCCACGGGGTTGCCAAGCCTGCGCACGCCAAAGCCCAACTGCCCACCCAAAGTATGTCGATTGACCACAAAACGGGCAGCACGCCACTGCTGAGTGACACGGTCGAATTGTGAAGCGGCAATTTGCACATCAGGCGCACTTTCTCGCGTACCAGCAAACCAGAAGGCCATCACGCTTGCAGGGTACGTCGAGGGCATGACCAACAAACTGCTGGCGTGCGCAGCGGGTGTTTCAACCGGCATGGGTATGTTGCCCTGCCCAATGAGCACCAGGGAAGCAGGCGACTGTTTGGCGTCAGCAGCAGGCCAAACCGCTTGGGCCAAGGGCGCCAAAGGCGCACGACGTCCCAGATCAAGACCCACCAAAACCAGACAGATGACCAACCCAACCCATAGTCGCACCACCCGAGAGCGGGCGATGAATGAAAGCAAGGAATCAGGCATTGAACATCTGCTAATCGGTAAGGAGGTTGGGTGCCGGTGAGCGTGGCATCGGGTGGCGTAAGACTTGTATCTTAATATTAATTGCCAGAACCAAGCCACGCCGCTTTTCTTGATCCAGCCCCAAGCGAATCCGGAGGGCTTGCGAACTTAGTGCAGGATAATTGAACGACTATGCACCGTACCATCTTCGACACACCTGTTGTCAAAAACATCTTGCGCACTCTGTCTGTGGGGGTTTTAAAGCTGGCAGGCTGGAAGATTCAAGGCACGTTGCCGCCAGGGGCCGAAAAAAGTGTCTTGATTGCGGCACCCCATACCAGCAACTGGGATTTACCCTACACGCTGATGGTGGCCTTCTCCTTACGGCTTACGGTCTACTGGATGGGCAAAGAACAAATTTTTAGATTCCCATTTCGGGGACTGATGATGTGGCTGGGCGGAATTCCCGTACAGCGTGAAAAATCAACCAACCTCGTCGCCGCTTCGGTAGAGGCGATCAAAGCGGCATCAGGACCCCTCCAGCTCGTGGTGCCGCCTGAAGGAACCCGAAGCAAAACCCGATACTGGAAAACCGGTTTTTATCACATTGCAGTGGGCGCTCAAGTCCCCATCGTGATGGCTTACATGGATTATGAAAAAAAGATCAGTGGCTTGGGGCCTGTGTTTGAGCCCACGGGGAACATCGAAGCAGACATGGCACAAATCAAGGCTTTTTACGCGAACTTCAAGGGCAAAAATGCGTCTCAGTTTGAGTTGCCTTGAAGATTGCGACTCAACGCAGCGGCTGTCTTAGGCACTTCATTCTTAAGCCGAGCTTCTTGCGCCTTGTCTATGGGCGCCAGGGACATCCCGGTATCATCTGCGCATGATGACCACCACCCGTCGCCCACCCTTTATTGAAGCTTGGGTGCTAGCGGTCAATCGCGGATTGGCAAGCGGTTGGCACCTCATGCATTTGGGCGCTCTTTTGCTGGTCGTGGCTTTGTCACCCTCCACCTATCCGCGAAGCAACCGAACCACCATCAGCCGTCATATCTACAGCAGCACGGTCGGTGCCTTGCCTTGGTTCACGGCCATGGCGGCTTTGATTAGTTTGGTGTTGATCCGGGTGGTCGTGGTGACCGCCCAGAGTTACGGGTTGTCCCAGTTCGCCCTGGAGATGGTGGTGCGGGTGCTGGTCCTTGAACTGATTCCCCTCTCTGCAGCCATGTTTATTGCACTGCGCAGCAACCTGGTGTTTGACGACGCCTTAAACACCAGAATTTCGACTAAGCAGCCCTCCTCAGGATCAGGATTGACGGTGATTGCGCCCACACTTACGGATTTGCAATGTGCATGGGTTCCGCGCGTACTGGCCAGTTCTTTTTCTGTCATGGCTCTCGCCACCGTCAGCAGTTTGTTGGCCCTGGTCCTGGCCTACCTCAGCGTGCATGGCTTGTCGCCCTGGGGCTTGCCCGGCTACACCCGAACCGTGGGCCATGTGTTTGACCTTGCCGTCACCTTGGGATTTGGACTTAAAACCCTCTTTTTCAGCCTGGCTGTGGCCATCGTGCCGCTGGCCGCCAGCCTTGAAGTGCGTGACCGCGCAACGACAAGCACTCTTCAACCCGGCATCGTGCGTTTATTTTTGGTGCTTTTGTGCATTGAAGCCGCATCCTTGACCGTGAAATACATCTGAGCCCGCATTCAATGCCAAACCCTGCCAACCAACCGCCACAAGCCCCCTCCTACTTGGTAGAAGACGGTGCTCGCCCCATTGCTCACATTGAGAGAAAAGCGGCCTTGCTCTTGGTTTCTGTGGCGTCTTTGGTGCTGGCATTCCTGGGCTACGTGATGTATGCGCGGGGCGTGTTTGAAAGCACGCAGCAACTGGTGCTTTTGTCGGATGACTCCGAAGGTGTCATGGTTGGCATGGACCTGACCTTTTCAGGCTTCCCTATTGGCAGGGTTCGCCGTATCGAGTTATCAGCAGACGGCAAGGCCCGCATGGTGATTGACGTCCCCCGAAAGGATGCGCACTGGCTGCGGACCTCCAGCATTTTCACGATGGAGCGCGGCATGGTGGGGGACACCCGCATTCGGGCCTTCAGCGGCATCTTGACCGATCCACCGCTGCCTGCTAATGCCGAACGAACGGTGCTCAGGGGTGATACCAACGCAGAAATCCCGCGTATCGTGGCCTCCACCCGGGCCTTGCTTGAAAATCTTGAAAGCATGACGGGCTCAGAGTCAAGCATCAATGCCAGCCTGAAAAATCTGCGGTCCGTGACGGATAAGTTAAATGGCCGGTATGGCTTTTTGACGGTTGCATTGGGTAGCGAAGACAAAGCCAAAAAAATGATCGCCATGCTCGACCAAATCAACGGTTTGCTGCTTAAAACGGATCAGCGCATTTTTGGAGCCAACGGCGTGATGGATGGCACGCAGGCTTCGGTGGCGCAACTCACCGGGTTGCTCACGGATGCGCGCGCCAGTCTTTTAAAAATAGACGGCGTATTAGCCGAGGCACAAATCGTGGCCACCAACGCACGCGTCGCCAGCACGGACTTGGGGGCCTTGCGTGCGGAGGTGGAGTTGAGTCTGCGCAAGGTCGGCCAATTGGTGGATGAGATCAACCGCAAGTGGCCATTTGCCCGCGACGTGGAGATTAAATTGCCATGAAAACAGCGATAACGCTCTTCTCCGCCCTCCTACTTTTGACGGCCTGCGCCAGCAGTCCGCCGCCGCCCGACTGGAAGGCCAGCGCTTTTTCTGCCCTCCATGAGTTTTCAACGGCCCACCTGAGCGGAAACACCCGCCTGGCTGATCTCGAATTTAGCCGGGCCCAGACGGAAATCAGCCGCACCGGACGGCTAGACCTGATGGCACGCGCCGAACTGACACGCTGCGCCGTGCATGTGGCCAGTCTTGACTGGGCGCCTTGCACCGCCTTTGACGCCTATGCCAAAGAAGCCACGGTGCAAGAAAAAGCTTACGCCACTTTTTTGACCGGCCACTGGGAAGGATTGAACACTGAACTGCTGCCTGTGCATTACCGCAATCTGGTCTTGCAGTCCGCCACCTTGCAGGCGCAAGGAGCGCCTGCATTGCCCATAACGTCCACTTCACTTTTGCAGAGCATCAACGATCCGCTGGCGCGCCTGATTGCCGCCAGCGTGCTCTTGAAACGCCAGCAATTACAAGCTTCGGAATGGCCTCTGGCCACCGACACGGCCAGCGCCCAAGGCTGGCGGCGACCCTTGCTGGCTTGGTTTGGGCTGGCGTTGAAGTCAGCCCAAGCAGCAGGACAGACGGAAGTAGCCGAAACGCTTCAGCGTCGCATCCAACTGGTCCTGCAAACCACAAGCAAGGATTAGTGAAGGGGATGCTCCACGCGGCGCCCAATGTCTGGCCACCGATGGTGCATCCACACCCAGGCCAGCAAACCGATGCAGAGCATCAACAACGATGAACCGGCCAACAAAACAGTCGAATGCATCACCAACGGCGCCACCAAACCGGCCACAAAGCCATTGGCACTAGACCCAATAAACGCTTGCAGGGAAGACGCCATACCGCGGCGGGCGGGGTACAAATCAAGCACCAGCAAAGTCACCACCGGCACCATCATGGCCCAGCCAAAGGCAAAAATGGCAATTGGGAAAAGTGCCCAACTGACATGGGCTTTAAACAACAGGTTGGCGCCCAAGTTAACCGTTGCAATCAGCAGCATGATTAAAAAACCATTTCTGATCTGGGTCTTGGGCGCAACTTTGCCAGCCATTCGGCCGCTGACCCAGGCGCCGCCCATAATGCCACTGATGGTTAATACAAAAAACCAATAAAACTCAGTGGGTGCCAAGCTCAGGTGCTCGCCCAAAAAAGCTGGGGCCGATAAAACAT
Organism: Comamonadaceae bacterium; assembly: GCA_947372745.1. Lineage (GTDB taxonomy): Bacteria > Pseudomonadota > Gammaproteobacteria > Burkholderiales > Burkholderiaceae_C > Rhodoferax. Next base: position 13,026 of record CANBUY010000027.1, read on the forward strand.
ACAAAAACATGCCATTGAATGGCACGCCACTGGCAAAAGCCAACAACAAGAACCTTGGATCGCGTCCAAGCTGCCAGTAGCCTTGCATCAGATTACTGACTTTCAGAGGCTGTCGATGCAAGACATGCAAGGTCTCAGGCAGCAACTTGTAGTTGGCCACCCACAAGGTGACGCCCACGGCCGTTAGAAACCAAAAAATACTGTGCCAGCCCAAATGGACGAACAGGGCACCGCCCACGATGGGCGCGATCGCAGGCGCCACGCCAAAATAAATCGTGATCTGGCTCATCACTTTCTGTGCCTCAGCGGGCGAAAACATGTCACGCACCACGGCTCTGGCAACCACAATCCCCGCACCCGTGCTCAAGCCTTGCATCGCCCTGAAAAACACCAGTTGACCAATGCTTTGAGACAGCGCGCAGCCCGCAGAAGCCAGTGTAAATGCCGCTAAACCCCACAGCACTACAGGGCGCCGCCCCACGCTGTCTGAAATGGCGCCGTGAAACAAGCTCATGAACGCAAAGCCAAACAAATAGGCCGAAAGCGTTTGCTGCATCTGAATAGGCGTTGCGCCCAGCGATTGGGCAATGCCGGAAAAAGCCGGAATGTAGGTATCAATCGAAAATGGTCCCAACATGCCCAGTACGGCCAGCAAAACGGCGAGCGCCCAACGCGGGGCGGACCAGAGTTTTTGTGCGTCAGGATTCATGAAATCAATTTCAACTGGCGGCGCCCAGCAAAGTGACGAGCACGATCAAGACACCCAACACCAGATTCACAGAAACCCCCGTGCGGATGCTGGCCAGCGCCGCACCGCCTGCGGGCCAGTCTTGTGCGTTGACGGCGCGCGTCAGTTTTTTATACAGCGCAAAACGGATGTGGCCAAAGATCAACACCATCAACACCCCCAGCGTGGCCATCACCATCCACTCTATCGGCATATTGAATTTGACACCTGACTGGGACATTTGACGGGCCATGCGCCCGATCATCCAGCCCCCAGTAACCAGCACCAAACCAGCGCTCAGCAACACGGCGTTAAAAAAGCGACCCAGCACCCGGTGCATGAGTTGTACCCGCTCCGGGGCTTCCAACGTGGCCAGGGAGGGTCTCAAAAAGAACTGGGCGAACACCATGCCCCCGATCCAGACAATGACGGAAAGTAGATGAATAGTTTTGAGTATGGCGTAGATCATGGGGGTCCCAGGTTTGAAGAAGCTGCCAAGGGCATTGCCCTTGATGATGCCACGTCACGGCTCACATTCGATCCAAGAGGCCACAAAGCCTTGGTGACCCCACAGCGCCGGATTTTGGGACGCTCAATTCAAGTTCAGCTGCTTATGTGCCGTAATTGAGTTGGCTGCTTATTTTTTCAGCCCTATTACCCAACAAATCCCGCCTCACCATGACAAGCCTGAAAACAAGGTCATCACGACTCATCGCCGTCCTCCTGTTGGCAAGCCTGCCCCTCGGCTTGCACGCGGCGGACGTAACTCACCCCGTCGATGAACTGCTGACACCGCCTGCCAAAAAATCGCCATTGGCAGCCTTACCTTCAAAAAACCTCGCTGAACAGGTGCGCGAGGCCACAGAGAGTGGCAACTTGGCCCAAAAACGCTTGACCTTGATCGTCAACGGCAAAGGCGGGAAAACCGGTACACAGCCCGCCGCTGACAAGTTAAAACCCCTTGAGACACACGCTGATCTTGCAGCGCAAAAACCCAGCACGGAAAAGATCATCGATCTCGACGTCACCGTCCGTGCTGCACCGGCGACCAAACGTCCGCCCGTTGACACCAAGACCACTCGTCAACGCCCAGCGCCAGCGGTCAAAACACCAGTGGTAAAACCGCCCGCTGCGGCCCACCACGAGTCACCAGCCGCCGAACTGCCAACGCACCACGAAGGGGAGGGGCACTGGTCTTACGCGGGTGAAACCGGCCCGCAAGCCTGGAGCCGACTCAGTAAAGACTTCAATATTTGCGCCATCGGCAAACGGCAATCGCCCATCAACATTGAAGAAACCTCTACCTTGCAAGGCCCCGCAGAGCCCTTGCAGTTCAATTACCAGCCCAGCAGCGGCACCGTGGTGAACAACGGCCACACGATTCAGGTTGATTTAACGGGCGATAACGAGGTTACCGTTCGAGGCTCACGCTACAAGTTGCTGCAATTTCACTTTCACACGCCCTCTGAGGAGCAAGTCAACGGGCAGGGATTTGCTATGGTCGCACATCTGGTGCACAAAAACGAGGCCAATCAATTGGCGGTGGTGGCGGTGTTGCTTGAACCGGGTGCTGCCAACAGCCTGATCCACCAGGTGTGGACCTACATGCCCCTGGATTCGGGTGACCGGGTCAGCATGCCCACGGGCTTGATTGACATGAACGCCTTGCTGCCCAAAGACCAGCGCTACTACCAGTTCATGGGGTCACTGACCACACCCCCTTGCACCGAAGGCGTGTTGTGGATGGTGATGAAGCAGCCCACCCCCATCAGCCGGGAACAAATCAAGCTTTTTACACAGATATTTCCCAACAACGCCCGCCCAGTTCAAGCCATCAATGGACGCTCGGTGCGGGACGCTCAGTAAGCCAAAACTGCCTCAGGCCTTAGACAAAGCCCTTAAAGCCAGCTTGATGCCCTCGCTCACCCCCACCTCAAGCGGCAAAGCCTTGAGCGACAAGGCAGCCTCTTTGTCGCTGTAACCAAGGGCCACCAGCGCCTGCAGGATGTCGCCCTGGTTGTCGTTGGCCACATTGGCCGCAAAGCCAAGGTCTGGCCCCAACTTGCCTTTGAGCTCCAGCAACAAGCGCTCCGCAGTTTTTTTGCCAATGCCTGGCACCTTGATCAGCCGCCCCGCCTCCTGCACCGTGATGGCCTGCGAGAGTTCGGCCACGCTCATGCCCGAGAGCACTGACAAGGCGGTACGTGGTCCCACACCCGAGATTTTGATGAGCTGGCGAAAGGCCTCACGCTCCTGCGCGTTCTCGAACCCGTACAAAATTTGCGCGTCTTCGCGCACCACAAAGTGGGTCAGCAGGCTCACGCGCGCGCCCACCTCGGGCAGGTTGTAAAACGTGCTCATGGGCACATAAACCTCGTAGCCCACACCGTTGCAGTCCACCAGCACCATGGGTGGATTTTTGTGGTCTAAAGTGCCTGTCAGTTTGCCGATCATTTATTGCCTATCATTGGGGAACCCTTTTCAGGAATTATCAACTTGATTCTCAGACACCTGTTTTCCCCGCCCAACAATACCCGCTTGAGCAACCTTTGCGGCCCCGTTGACGAGCATTTGCGCACCATTGAAGTCGCCTTGCAAGTCAAAATTGCTCATCGGCACGAGCAATTCAAGGTAGATGGCACCAAGTCCAATGCCAAGCGAGGCATGGAAATGCTGCAAGCTTTGTACGAAATGGCAGCACGCCCCATTGAGCCCGCCACCGTGCAGCTCATGCTGGCCGGCGATGGAGAGATGAACGACTCGGACAGCCACGCACTCAAAACCAAGCGCAGCGACCTCAAAGCCCGCACGCTCAATCAGGCGACCTACCTGGACAGCATCGCCAGCCATGACATCACGTTTGGCATTGGGCCGGCTGGCACGGGCAAAACGTACTTGGCGGTTGCGATGGCCGTGGACGCCTTGCAGCGCAGCGCCGTGCAACGCATTGTGCTGACCCGCCCGGCGGTGGAGGCCGGGGAACGGCTGGGCTTTTTGCCAGGCGATCTGAACCAGAAAATTGACCCTTACTTGCGCCCCCTCTACGATGCGCTTTATGACCTGATGGGGTTTGAGCAGGTGCAAAAAGCCCTGGAGCGCCAAACGATTGAAATCGCCCCGCTTGCCTTCATGCGCGGGCGCACGCTGAACACCGCTTTTGTGATTCTGGACGAGGCGCAAAACACCACGCCCGAGCAGATGAAGATGTTTTTAACCCGCATCGGCTTCGGCTCCAAAGCCGTGGTCACCGGCGATGTGAGCCAGATCGACCTGCCCAAAACCCAGCTGAGTGGCCTGATTGACGCCGAACGGGTGCTTAAACGGGTCGATGGCATCGCCATTTGCAGATTTAACAGCGCCGACGTGGTGCGCCATCCGCTAGTGGGCCGCATCGTGGACGCCTACGATGCCCCCGGCCGCATCAACGTGGACCGGCGAGACGATGCAGACCCCGAGTTTTTTGATGCGCCGCCTCGCCTGCGTAGCCGGAAAAAGCTCGTTTAGCAGACCATGTCAAGCCTGAATGGCATCGCAGACTTTGGCGCAACCCACTTGGCCAAACATAGCTAGGCAAAACGCAAAATGGCCCGCAACTTCAGTTGTGAGCCATCAACTTACTGACAGTGAGAGACTGAGGTGCGCCTCCCAATCAATTCTTAGTATCTGTAGAGCATGCCGATGGATGCTGACGGCAAATAGCCTATGGAGCCGATGCCATCGCGCATTTTTTTGTCTTGAGCATCGACATCCGACTGGGTTACAAGACGATTTTTCACCAGCGATGTGCTTGAATTAACCGTGAAATCTCCGATGAAGACGCCAATATCGGCATAAAAACCTAGCCCTTTAGCTGCGGTCTGATGCCCATAACCAATCCCTAAGTAGGGCGTGGTGCTTGCAAATTTAACATTGACGTTGTAATACTGTGCAGCCATATTGACAGACTTATTGTTGATCGTTGCAGTGCCACTACCAGCAGCAGTCAGATCGGCTTGAATGTCATTAACACTCAAACCTCCGACCAATCGAAAACCACTTGACTCAAATGGAAACCAGTCGCCATAAGCACCAAAATTACTGGCCTTCAAGGAACCCGTTGATGTAACACCATCACGAACACCATCCAATGAGACATTGAGTCCCCCGCTGGCTTGAACGCGCCAGCTAAGGCTTGATGAAATTGGTGATGAGTACCCAACGGTTGCCAAACCGGGTGCACCAACACCTAAATAGACATCTTGCGCTTGGGCGGCAGAAATTCCCAAACCAAGAAAAGCCGCAGTTAACAATAATTTCTTCATGAAAACCCTTATTTTTCAGCAATTAATTTTGCTAAAAAATTATATTTCGATAATTAAGATTTAACTTTGTATTAATTTGATATTTCAAATAAAAATTTAAAATCAAGAGTCTATGCTGAGGCACTCAAAGTCAAGGTTCTCACCTAATTCCAGCATCCGAAGGACCTCGCCAAACTGCCGTTGGCAACCAAAGTAAATTTATACGCTATTAAAATAATAGCTTACCAAGCAACCTTATAGAGCTCTAGAAGCCAAAATTACCATGATCATGTTGAACGAACTCTCACTGTCGCTGCAATTCGGCAAGATCGACGATGCCGCGCTTCACCGCGCTGCGCTGCCCCGCCACAAGGTCACGCGCTGGATTCGTCATGCGCTGCAAAGCGATGCCGAAATTACGGTGCGCATTGTGGACGCAGAGGAAGGCCAGACGCTGAACCGCGATTACCGCAAAAAAGACTACGCCACCAACGTGCTCACCTTTGACTACACGATGGAACCCATCGTGACCGCTGACCTGGTACTGTGCGCGCCCGTGGTGGCGCAAGAAGCCAAAGAACAAGGTAAAACGCTGCAAGCCCATTACGCCCATTTGCTGGTGCACGGCGCGCTGCATGCCCAAGGCTGGGACCACGAAAGCAGCGAAGAAGACGCGCAGGTGATGGAATTGCGTGAGGTTGAAATCCTGACCCGACTGGGGTTTGAGAACCCTTATTAAGCTCGATTTAGTTAATAAAATGGCTTCTAAGCCAATGATGGCGTGCTGAAGCAGCTATCAAATTATTGACTGAGCGGCACCGCTGAAACGCGCAACGGAATTGTCACTGGGCCGTCGTTGACCAAATGCACCTTCATATCGGCGCCAAATTGGCCGGTTTGAACAATCGGATGCGCCCGTCGGGCTTGGGCCACAAAATGGTCGTACAAACGGCGCCCCTCGGCCGGGGCCGCAGCATCAGTGAAGCCGGGACGATTACCACTTGACGTATCGGCCGCCAAGGTGAACTGGCTGACGATCAACAAGCCGCCCACCGTGCCTTGACCGTCCAGGTTTTGCACGCTGTGGTTCATCTTGCCGGCCTCGTCGCTGAAGATGCGCAGCTTCAAGAGCTTGGCGAGCAATTTGTCGCCCTGCTCCACCGTGTCGCCGCGCTCAGCACACACCAGCACCAGCAAGCCCGGCCCGATCTCGCCAGCAACCAAGCCTTCTATCACCACACGCGCTTCGCTCACACGCTGCAACACAGCCATCATGGGGCTTAGGCCAGCGTGACTTTGGCAAACTTGCGCTTGCCCACCTGAACCACATAAGTGCCCGCGCCCAGTTTGAGACCTTTGTCGCTGACCACGCCGGAGTCGATGCGCACACCGCCGCCGTCAATCAGGCGGTTGCCCTCGCCGCTGGAGGCCGCCAGATTAGCCATTTTCAGCAAAGCGCCAATGCCAACAGGGGCGCCGCCCTCGCCCAAAGGTAGCGAAACTTCATCGATGTCGTCCGGCACACCGCCCCTGCTGCGGTTGATAAAGTCTTGCTCGGCAGCCTCGGCGGCGGCGTGGGAATGAAAACGTGCCGTAATTTCTTTGGCCAGCGCTACTTTGGCGTCTTTGGGGTTGCGCCCTGCCGCCACTTCTGCTTTCAGGGCCGCAATATCGGCCTCGCTCTTGAAGCTGAGCAAGGTGTACCAGCGCCACATCAGCACGTCCGAGATGCTCAAGACCTTGGCAAACATGGTGTTGGCGTCTTCAGAAATACCGATGTAGTTGTTTTTGCTTTTGGACATTTTCTCAATGCCATCCAAACCTTCCAAGAGCGGCATGGTCAAAATGCACTGCGGCTCTTGGCCATATTCGGCTTGCAGGTGTCGCCCGACCAGCAGGTTGAATTTTTGATCCGTGCCGCCCAACTCCAGGTCACTTTTGAGCGCGACCGAGTCGTAACCCTGCATCAAAGGGTACAAAAATTCATGCACGCTGATGGGCGTGCCCGACTTGAAACGGTCATGAAAATCGTTGCGCTCCATCATGCGGGCCACGGTGTACTTGGCCGCCAGCTCAATCATGCCGCGCGAACCCAGGGTGTCGCCCCATTCGCTGTTGTAGCGAATTTCGGTTTTTGAAGGGTCCAGCACCATGGAGGCCTGCTTGTAATAGGTCTGCGCGTTAACCTCGATCTGTTCGCGCGTGAGTGGCGGGCGGGTGGTATTGCGCCCCGACGGATCGCCAATCAGGGTGGTGAAATCGCCAATCAAGAAGATGACGGTGTGGCCCAAATCCTGCAATTGACGCATCTTGTTGAGGACCACGGTGTGGCCAATGTGGATGTCAGGTGCTGTAGGGTCAAGACCCAGCTTGATGCGCAGCGGCGTGCCGGTGGCTTCTGAGCGGGCCAGTTTTTTGACCCAATCTTCCTGCGGAATCAACTCTTCACAGCCCCGCAAGGACACGGCGAGCGCGTCCAGAACACGGTCTGTCACGGGATATTTAGGGGCCAAGGCTTGATTCATAAGGGTTTTTTTGATGCTGCAGATTTCGACGAAGTTATAATTACACCTCGTTACCGCCTATTATTTTAAATGGCCAAGCACCTCACAGGGCCAAAACCTGTTGAGTAAACGCTGAAACCATGCCCCTGTTTTGGAACTTCTGCTTTGATCAACCGACTTGCTACTGCCAAAAATGAATTTTTGAATTTTTCAAGTCAAACCATCAAGCAGTACCCCAAACGCATCACCGCCCTTATCGGTGTGCTTCTTTTGGGCGGCGGGGGCGGGTCTTTTGCGGTAGCCACTTTTGCACCCGATGCGTCCGAACTACCTGTGCGTGAGATTGTGGAGTCGGTTAAAAGCCTGCCTATTAGCGCCTCTGACACCCTGAGCACACAAAGCTTCAACCTTTTCAGGTCGGAAATCACTCGCTCCAGCGACACGGCTGACACCTTATTGAAGCGACTCGGCGTTGACGATGCCGCGGCCACCGCCTTTATTCGCACTGACGCTACAGCGCGTCTCTTGCTGGGAAGAAGCGGGCGCAACGTTACCGCTGAAACTGCCGCAGACAATACCTTGCTTAAACTCAGCGCGCGCTGGAGCACCGATGACAACGGCGACTTCAAGCGCCTGGTGCTGGAAAAAACACCGCAAGGCTTTAAGTCGAAACTCGAATCGGCACCCTTGATCGCCACCACCCAACTGGCGAGTGGGACCATCCAGACCTCACTTTTTGCAGCCACAGACGATGCAAAAATTCCTGACGCCATTGCGATCCAGGTCGCAGAAATTTTCTCCAGCGATATCGACTTTCACCGGGCATTGCGCAAAGGGGACCGGTTTTCTGTGGTCTACGAATCCCTAGAAGGCGACGGCGAGTCGATTCGTACGGGGCGTGTTTTAAGTGCTGAATTCATCAATAATGGCAAGACATTTCAAGCCATGTGGTTCCAGGATCCCTTGGCTGCCAACGCATCAGCAAGCCTGGATACCCGCAACAAAGGGGGCTATTTCACGCTAGATGGCCGAAGCCTTCGCCGCTCGTTCTTGGCCTCGCCAATGGAGTTTTCTCGCATTTCCAGCGGTTTTAAAATGCGCTTTCACCCAATTTTGCAAACCTGGAAGGCCCATTTGGGGATTGACTACGCCTCTCCCACCGGAACCCCAGTGCGCAGCATAGGCAATGGCACGGTCGAGTTTGCAGGCGTTCAAAATGGTTTCGGCAATGTAGTGTTCATCAACCACGGCAACAATCGGGTCACCGTTTATGGGCACCTCAGCCGTATCAATGTTCGCAAGGGTCAATCAGTGGCACAGAGCCAAAACATTGGTGCAGTGGGCTCCACAGGTTGGGCCACAGGCCCTCACCTGCATTTTGAGTTCCGTATCAACGGAAAACCCACTGACCCTATGACGATAGCCCGCCAAAGCGAAGCTGTTTCCATCTCAGCAACTGCCAAAGCCCGCTTTGACCAAGCGGCGGCCACCAGCCGACAAGCACTGGTTTCTGCGTCTTCCATGCAAGTGGCTAGCGCACAATAATTACCACAATCGGGGTGATACAGCGTGGCTGAGCTCTATATTGGACTCATGTCTGGCACATCACTCGATGGCGTCGATGGAGTTTTAGTTTCCTTTGAGGGCGAGAAACTTAGTGTCTTAGCCTATTCAACAGCCCCTTTCACGCAGGCGCTGACCCAGGAGCTCATGGCACTCAACAGCCCCGGTGAGAATGAATTGCACCGCAGCGCCCTGGCAGCCAACGCCCTCGTCAGGGTCTACGCACAAGTGGTTGAAGATCTTCTGCAAAAAACAGGGGTAAGGCGCGAACAAGTCATCGCCATCGGTGCGCATGGCCAGACAGTTCGACACCAACCTCAGGCATTTGACGGTACCGGCTATACCCTGCAGCTCAACAACCCCGCTTTGTTGGCTGAATTGGTCGACATCGATGTGGTGGCCGATTTTCGTAGCCGTGACGTCGCGGCAGGTGGCCAAGGGGCGCCACTGGTCCCCGCCTTCCACCAAGCGCTGTTTGGGCATGCCGGCAGCACCATTGCCACGCTCAACATCGGCGGCATCTCCAACATCACCGTCTTGGGGCCGCTTTTGGCAGACGATGTCCTGGGTTTTGATTGCGGCCCAGGCAATGCCCTGATGGACGCCTGGTGCTTGAAACATCTCGGCCAAGCCTATGACGCAGGAGGGGCCTGGGCGGCCACTGGCATCGTCCACGAAGGCTTGCAAGCAGCCCTGCTCAGTGAACCCTACTTTGGGCAAGCTGCCCCCAAAAGCACCGGCAGAGATCTTTTCAACTTCACTTGGCTAAAAACACATCTCAACGCATTTGCAGACGTTTCACCCGTTGATGTACAGGCAACATTGACCGAATTAACCGCTAGAGCTTGTGCAGATTGCGTAAGAAGCTATGCAATAAATAGCAAATTATTGATCGTTTGTGGTGGTGGTGCATTTAATACACACCTAATGCAACGCCTTCAAGCGCTGCTTCCGTGGCTTGAAGTCTTCTCTTCGCAGGACAAAGGCTTGCCGCCTTTGCAGGTAGAGGCGGCTGCGTTTGCCTGGTTAGCCAGAAAAACCGTTAGACGTGAAACGTCCAGTTTACAAAAAGTTACGGGCGCCAAAGGCGCCCGAATACTGGGTTCAATTTACCCGGCTTAAGCTCGAATTGAACGCTCAGGTCGAAAAACTCGACCCGCAACCACAAGTAGAGGTAGCGTTTGGATTCTTGATAACAAACTGAGCACCCTGCAGGTCTTCTTTGTAGTCTATCTCCGCACCCAAAAGGTACTGATAGCTCATGGCATCTATGAGCAAGGAAACACCATTCTTTGACATGATGGTGTCATCGTCATTGGTGATTTCATCAAAAGTAAAGCCGTACTGAAAACCTGAGCAACCTCCACCTTGCACAAAAACGCGCAACTTGAGGTCTGGGTTTCCTTCTTCAGCGATCAAATCTGCCACTTTTGCGGCCGCACTGTCCGTAAAGAGGATGGGGACTGGCATTTCAGACTGAATAGTTTCTGCGACTGCGCTCATGGCTCACTCCGGTTAATTAGATTACTTCGATACTACAGGAATTTAGTCAACCATTACGTCAGGCGTTGTTTGCCGCTAGTTTCAGTGTGGGCTTTTCTTCACCCTCGAGCAGAGGACGCAATTGGCCCGCAATGATGGCTCCTTGGTGCATTTCAAGGGCCGTGTAGCTCACATCACCGTAAATTTTGGCCTTGGGCTGCAGCTCCAACAACAACCTTGCATGGACTGGCCCATTTACCGTGCCGTTGATGATGATGTGGTCTGCCTGTATTTCACCAGTAATGCTTGCTGTTTCAGAAATCACCAAGATGGTGGGCAACTCCGGCTCACCACAAACATCTCCAACCACCACACCATCTACTCGCAGTCCGTCAGTAAAGTTGAAATTCCCCTGAATCCGGGAGCTCTCTGCAATTAAGCTTTTGATGGCTGGCTGCTTTTTTTTATTAAACATTCGAATACCTCAAACAATTGAAACTATATTTTTAGCGTTTGTATCGCTTTGATCAGGGATCCGTCTAAAACTCTGGCTGTGATACCTTTGACAACAACTTGTGGGGGGATTTCAAAAATACCATCGAAGCGACCATATTGCTTGATCTTGAAAGCTTGAGGACCCGCTGGCAGTGCGCCCGTCCAAGGTTTGCCGTTTTGAAAGCCTGACAAGGTCACTTCAAGCTGCCCACTCAACTCAGGGGAGTTCTTGCTTGACTGAATTACCAAAATTTGCCACTTAATTTCATGACTACTCCGGAACTCAGCCTGCAAACCCCGAATTGAAATTTGTTCGGCTCCCGTTGCTGGTATGAGTTTTTCAAAAAACCCCAAGTCATCTTTTAGTCCTTGATTATCAGCCGTCAACAATTTAATTTGTTCGATCAATTTCTCTTGGGTGGCTTTTTCGGAAGTCATGACGGTGCCAGCCGTGTTGGAAATTGACTGCGCCTGGTCGCGCTCCCTTTTCATCTGTAGAACTTCAGCCTCCAAGGCGGAGGTCAAAAGTCGTGACTTTTCCAATTCTTGCTTGACCCCTCTGTCCAAGCCAGCAATTTCTTTGCCAAACTCAAACGCCCATAAACTAATAGCTGCGCAAAAACCAAACACGATTGCCAGAACAACCCATCGAACCGGCCAAGGCAAGTTGCTGCGTACCGTCATGCGCGGGGCGCTGACCGTGAGGCGACGAAGGAGTAAGCGTAATCTCATAAGTGCGCGAGTCTATCAGCCCCCATGCAAAAAGCCGCCAAAACTTGCATTTTGGCGGCTTTTTGTCCAACAGTTCGTTGGCGAAATTTCCAGTAGAAATTAACGCTTGCTGAACTGCTTGCGGCGACGAGCACCGTGGAAACCAACCTTTTTACGCTCAACTTCACGCGCATCACGCGTCACGAAGCCTGCTTTGCTCAGCTCGGATTTGAGCGTTGCATCGTAGTCAATCAGAGCACGGGTGATGCCGTGGCGCACAGCGCCAGCTTGGCCGGACTCACCACCGCCTGCAACGTTGACCATGATGTCAAACGTTTCAGCGTGGTTAGTCAGCAAGAGAGGCTGCTTGCAAATCATGATGGAAGTGCCACGACCAAAAAACTTGGAGATGTCTTTACCGTTGATCACGATTTGGCCGGAGCCTTTTTTCAGGAATACACGGGCAACGCTTGATTTGCGACGGCCGGTACCATTGTTCCATTCACCGATCATTTGGCTGACTCCCGTTTGATTGCGTCTGCAGAAATGCAGGCAATATCCAACACTTTAGGCTGCTGGGCGGTATGAGGATGCTCAGCACCACCATAAACCTTGAGCTTCTTGATCATGGCATAGCCCAGAGGGCCTTTAGGCAACATACCCTTTACGGCTTTTTCCAAAGCGCGGCCAGGGAATTTGGCTTGCATGTCACGGAAGTTGATGGCAGAGATACCACCGGGATAGCCTGAGTGGCTGTAATACACTTTATCAATCGGCTTGGCACCGGTGACACGCAGTTGAGATGCGTTGATGATGACAATGAAGTCACCTGTATCGACGTGAGGCGTGTAAATGGCCTTGTGTTTGCCGCGTAAACGGAGAGCAACTTCGCTGGCTACTCGTCCGAGGACCTTATCGGTCGCGTCAACCACAAACCACTCGTGCACCACGTCAGCGGATTTGGCGCTGAAAGTTTTGGTCATGAGATTTCTCTTAATTGAGGGTTTGTCCAACCTAAGGGGTTGGCTTCCTTGCGGCTCTTTTCCACGGTCGGCGTTCCTCTAATGGGAATCTCTTAGGTGGGGTTCTAGCTTCGCCGCGGAGCCACAAAAGCGCTGCGAAGCCTTACATTATACAAAATTAGTCGCAAGCCGGTTAAAATGCTTTATGTTTAGTTATCGCCACGCCTTTCATGCCGGCAACCATGCCGACGTTCTCAAACACACTGTGCTTATTGCCATGCTTCGGCATTTGCTGCAAAAAGACACAGCTCTTACGGTATTCGATACCCATGCCGGAGCTGGCTTGTACCGGCTTGACGGCGAATATGCCGAAACCAGCGGTGAAGCTGCCAACGGATTTTTGAAATTGCTGGCAGCTTTGAAAAAGCCCCCTGCCCCTACAAAAAAAGGGGCCGCTGCGGCCAAATCAATCGCTGATGGTGTTGCTCCCATCCTTCAGGACTACATTGACCTGGTGGCCAGTTTCAATGCGCCCGGCAGCCACAAGGTGTACCCCGGATCACCATTCATCATTCAGCACCTGCTAGGTGAACGTGACAAGCTCAAGGTATTTGAAATCCACCCAACCGATGTCAAAACGCTATCAGCCAACATCAAGCAACTGGAAGCAGGGCGTCAGGTCGCCGTTTTACGAGAAGATGGCTTTGAAGGAATCAAGAAATTCTTGCCCCCACCTGCTCGTCGTGCGCTTGTACTGAGTGACCCCAGCTATGAAATCAAAAACGACTACACCCGAGTCGTTGCGATGGTCGCCGACTCACTCACACGTTTTGCCACGGGCACCTATGCAGTTTGGTATCCCATCATTCCGCGCCCTGAAGCACATGACGTCCCGCGAAAACTTAAAACCTTGGCAACCAAAGCAGGCAAGAGTTGGTTGAACGCGACCCTCACCATTAAATCAAGCAAACTTACTTCCGACGATGCTGGCGATGTCATTCGACCAGGCTTGCCTGCGAGTGGCATGTTCATCATTAACCCACCTCACACCCTGAAAGCTGCGCTCCAATTGGCACTACCTCAACTGGTCGAAGTTCTAGGTCAAGATCAACACGCAACGTCAACCGTTGAGTTTGGAGGATAACGTCAAGTAGCGCTCGTCTGATCTAAAATTATTCTTAATTCAATAGCCAGTAAATTAAGTATGATTTTTATCACTGGTGGCGCTGGCTACATTGGCTCTCATGCCTGTGTTGAACTGATCAATGCAGGGCATGAAGTCACCGTTTTTGACAACTTCAGCAATAGCCAGCCAGAAGCATTGGTCAGAATCGAGCGAATCACTGGCAAAAAACCAAATTTCGTCAACGGCGATATACGTGACGGTTCAGTTTTGGCTGAGGCGCTGAAAAATAGTGGCGCCAGCGCAGTGATTCATTTCGCAGGCCTCAAAGCAGTCGGTGAATCGGTAGAAAAACCACTGAGCTACTACGACAACAACGTCTTGGGAACACTTCGACTGCTGGAAGCCATGACGAAATGTGGTGTCAAAACACTGGTGTTCAGCTCATCCGCCACGGTGTACGGCGATCCTCAAGCCCTCCCCCTTACTGAAGATCACCAACTCTCTGCAACCAATCCCTACGGCCAGACCAAACTGGTTATAGAGAACATGCTGCGTGACCTTTACCGCAGCGATCCCACTTGGCGGATTAGTATTCTTCGCTATTTCAACCCAGTGGGTGCACATGCAAGCGGTCTGATCGGGGAAGACCCGCAGGGAACGCCCAACAACCTACTGCCTTTTGTGGCACAGGTTGCGGTGGGACGTCGTGAATTTCTGAATGTTTGGGGCAACGATTACGACACGCCTGATGGCACGGGTGTGCGGGACTATATTCATGTCGTGGATTTGGCGATAGGCCACCTTAAGGCGCTTGAGAGACTTCGCGATCACCAAGAATGCCTTGCCATCAACCTTGGGACTGGCATCGGTTACAGCGTCATTGACATGATTAAAGCTTTTGAGAAAGCAAGCAGCAAGGTTATCCCGTTTAAGGTTGCTGAAAGACGTCCAGGCGATATTGCTTCTTGCTATGCTGACCCCTCATTCGCTATGAGCACCTTGGGTTGGCGAGCAGAACGCAGTCTAGAAGACATGTGCAAAGATGGTTGGAGATGGCAAAGCAGCAACCCAACAGGCTATTCTCATTCTTGATGTGAAAAGTAAGCGGGGCGAATATGAAAAATACAAATGGGAGAACACATGGCTAAGGGCATGATTTTGGCAGCCGGGCAAGGCACCCGTGTGCGCCCCCTGACGCGCGACCTGCCCAAACCGATGGTGCCCATTTTGGGCAAACCGGTGATGGAATACCTGATTGAGCACTTGGCACGCCACGGCATCACCGAAATCATGGTGAATGTTGCGTGGCATCACCACAAAATTGAAGAGTATTTCGGGGATGGCCGCCGATGGGGGGTTCAGATTGGATACTCCTACGAAGGCGTCCGCGATCATGGCGATGTATTGCCACGCCCAATGGGGTCAGCAGGTGGCATGCGCCGCATTCAGGACTTCGGTGGGTTTTTTGATGAAACCACACTTGTTCTCTGCGGAGATGCGCTGATCGACCTGGACATTACTGCCGCAGTAGAGGAACACAAGGCCAAGGGCGCCATTGCCAGCGTGGTCGCACTTGACGTTCCACTGAACGATGTAGCATCTTATGGCATCGTGGTAGCAGCACCCGATGGGAAAATTTTGTCTTTTCAAGAAAAGCCAAAACCGGCAGAAGCTAAATCTACACTCGCAAGTACTGGTATCTATATTTTTGAGCCTGAGGTTCTAAACCTCGTCCCACCAGGCGTGGTCTATGACATTGGATCGGAGCTATTCCCACAGTTGGTGGCCAAAGATTTACCGTTTTATGCTCAAAATCGACCGTTCAACTGGATTGATATTGGTCGGGTCAGCGATTACTGGTCGGTCTTGCAACGCGTGCTAAGAGGCGAAGTAGACCAAATGAACATTCCGGGACGAGAGGTTAAACCAGGCATTTGGGTTGGCTTAAATACATCTATTCCATGGGACAAGGTCAGTATTCAAGGCCCCGTCTACATTGGATCAAATGTGAGGATCGAACCGGGGGCTACCATCACAGGACCAGCTTGGATCGGGCATGGGAGCCACATTCGCACGGGGGCCAAAGTAGTACGAAGCATTTTGTTTGAGTACACACGCATTGCCGCAGATATGCGCTTCAATGAAATGATCATCTCACCCGAATACTGCGTAGACCGCCATGGCGACACCCTTTACAGGGGTGATGACACCTCTCAACTTCGCTGGGGTGATGCACGAGCATAAAACCCTTAAAAAGAGGGGTTTTCGGGTGGAGAAGTATGGTTACCGGGAAATATTTCTCAGCAACAATTGCCTAATGTATTCCGAAGGAATTGCATAGCTTATCCCGGAAGGATTGGTCAATGCAGATTCACGAGTTCCTTTAATAAAAACCATGTTCAAGACACCTAAAACTTCACCCGTTTCGGGATCAAACAAAGGGCCACCACTGTTGCCTGGATAAGCTGTGCCATCAAGCTGGAATATATCGAAACTACTGCCTGTTCGTAGACTACGTATTACTTTGGAATTCAATTGCTGCGCAGTCGGTGTTGGCAACGCCGCTGCAGTGATCGAAGAAATAAATCCTCGATGCGTGACGGGGGAAAAACCTAACGCACCTCCAATCGGAAAACCCATGAAAGCAATGGACTGGCCTTCGACAACTTTTTCAGAATCAGCAACTCGTAACGCAGGCACTGCCAAACCGTCAAATTGAAGCAAGGCCAAGTCATGTACTTTATCAACATCGACTACTGAAGCAGATCGCATTTGCCACTCATTTTTACCAACGTTCAGTTGAACGACTAACGTAGCCTCTGATTCCTCCTCGGTTGTCTGCATTAAAACGTGGGCATTAGTTATGAGAAAGTTGCTACCCAAGGGCTTACCATCAGAAACAATAAAACCGGTTCCTCTTAAATTGAAACGGGGACTGCCCATCGCCTTATAGGAACCCACAATCAAGACCGAGGGTTTGACTTGGGCAATAGTACGTGTAATGTCGGCATGGGCCGTTCCCAACATGTTAAATGTAAAGAAAAGTAGGCAGATCCAAACTAAATTCATTTGAGAACTCTACTGACTTCGTGTTCTAAACAATGAAATCAAACACTACCCAGCAAAGTAGTGACCTCATCATGAGCCGGAAAGTTATTCCCCAAAGATCGAAGCTCTTCAAGCTGCTTTCTTGCCAAATCTTTTTTCCCACCCTTGATATAAATCTTTGCAAGATTCAACTTAAACCCCATATTTTTAGGCTCAATTGAGAGAACTTTTATCTGCAAATCAACGGCTTTATCAAAGTTACCTATGTTTGCATAAATATGAGCCAAAGTGTCCATGAAAGCAGGCTGGTTTGGCAATAGTACATTCGCCTTTTCAGCATACACAAGCGCACCTGACTTGTTTAATTTATCAAGAATCCAAGCTAAGTTGTTATACGCCACTGCATTCGTTGACTTTTTATTTATCAATGACAGGTAAATTTTCTCGGCGAGGAGAAGATCATTTCGTGCTAATGCAGCATCACCAAGATAAAGCAGGAAATTTAAATCAGCAGGATTATCAGTCAGCCATTTCGTGGAAAACTTATCAGCCTCAGCAATTTTTCCAGCTTCAGTTAAAAAAGCGTGAGTTTTGAAAGCTAGAGCTGGCGAATTGACCTGCTTCAACCCTAGTTGTAAGGCACTCAAAGCCTCAGGCCATTTTTTTTGTACTGCAAAAATATCTGCTTCTATCGAATAGCCCTCCTCGTCTTTGGGTGCTTGTTGCTGGATCAACCGGGCCGTGCTCAAAGCGTGAGCATAATTTTTATCCCCTACATCGATCAAAATCAAGTTACGTTGAGCGGGGCGAAAATCTGGCTTCAATTCCAAGACCTGATTCAAACTCTTTATAGTCAGTTCCTTGTTTTTTGTTGCGGCATAAACTCCAGCCATACGCATATGCGGCAGGTAAGAATTCACCTCTTGAGCTGCTAGTTTTTGGAAAGTCATGAGTGCTTGATTAAATTCACCAGAAGCCATAAGTGTTCGCCCTAGGGCATCCAATATCGCAGCATTCCCCGGCAAGACAGTGACAGCATTTTGAGCAGCCATCACAGCCGCCTTTACATCTTTGGATTGCAAGAAAAAGGAGATGAGAAACAAGCGTGCTGTGACATCTTCAGGATTTGCAGCAACTGCTTTCGCTAGCAACTTAGACACATCGTCTTTACTAGCACCAGTCTTGGACTCAAGATCGGCAAGTTCAAGCCAGGCTTGGACGTTGTTAGGCGACTTAGACAGAAATTTTTGAAATCTTGACTTAGCAGGTTCGGGTCGATTACCCAACATGTCAAGTCCTGAAAGGCTTGAAATAGCCGGCAAGAATAAGGGATCAATTTCTAAAGCATGCTCAAAACTCTTTGTCGCACCAGAAATATCATTTTTAGCGAGCAATGTACGGCCACGCAATTGTGCAGGCAGAGGTTTTCCAGGCATCTTCTTATCAAGTACGCTAACAACACCCAATGCTCTCTCAAAGTCATTGCGCTTCAAATGATAACTAAACAAGGCTAAATCAGCACTTGCACCAGAGTCAAGTTCTGAGATTATCTTTAGCTCATCAACCGCAACATCATCCCGACCCGACATCAAATGAGTTAGAGCAAGCACTGTTTTTTTTCTCGCATCGTTTGGAGAGCTATTTGCAGCCTTTTCAAA
>CANBUY010000028.1 GCA_947372745.1 Comamonadaceae bacterium
AGGCAGCACAGTGACAAGCGGCAGCATCGCGATCAGCCTGACGCCAGTGGCTGATATTGTGGCCGACACGGCGGCAATAACGCCGACAAGCACGGACTTCTGTGACGCCATACCCGCCGGCGGCACCCGCCTGACAACGGGCAGTGACACCTACACCACCAGTGTTGTGGATGGCAGAGCCATCATCCGCGGTTTGGGTGGCAACGACACCATCACCACCACCGCCACGGGCATTGGCGGCACCAGCATCGATACGATGGAGGGTAATGAAACCATCACCACAACCAACTTCAACGGCGAAAACGTCATCTGTGCTGGCGATGGTGAGAACACCATCACCACCACCACCACGGGCAATGGCAGCAATAAGATTGACACCGGCAGTGGCAGCGACACCATCACCACCACAGCGGTCAACGGCATCAACCTCATCACCGCCGGCGCCGGCAACAACACCGTCACCACCACCACCACGGGCTTGGGCAGCACCAAGATAGTCACCTTGGAAGGCAACGACACCATCACCACCACCAACGTCGGTTTTGGTACCAGCATGGTCCTCAGTGGTGCGGGTAATGACACCGTCACCACGGGTGCCGGCGCAGACCTCGTCGTCAGTGGCGCGGGCAATGACACCGTCACCACAACGGGGGGTGACGACATCGTCTTCGGTGGCGCGGGCAATGACACCGTCACCACGGGTGAAGGTGCAGACATCGTTCTCGGTGGCGGAGGTGACGACATCGTCGCCGCGGGCGCGGGAGATGACATCGTTTTCAGTGGTGATGGCGATGACCGAATCAACGCTGCGGCGGGCGCAGACATCATCGTCAGCGGTGCGGGCAATGACATCATCTGGCTCGGATCGGACGCCAACATCGACACCGTCATTTTCGGCTCTAATGCGACATCCAACGGCAGCGACATCATCACCCAATTCACGACAGGTGTTGACAAGCTCAATCTGGCCGCCATGACGACGCAGACGGCAACCACCGCCGTGGCAGGCACCTTGACGGTGACCGCTGGCAATGTTTACTTCCTGAACGCGGTCGGGCCAACCGATGCGAGCACGGTGGCCTTGTCGGCTACCGCACTGCAAAACGGGGCGGCCTGGACCAATGCCAGCATCGGCACCGTCGCTTTCTTTGTGGTCAGCGCCGCCAACGGTTCGGCGATTTATCAATATACCGAATCGGGTGGCATGGGCATTACGGCGGGCGAGCTGAAGCTGATGGGGACAGTTGACACCACGGTTGCGGTTGGCGATTTGGTGTTTGTGGCCAACACAGCGGCAGCAAACGGGCTCGCAGCGGCGATGGCGGCGCTTGCGACGACGGAAGAAGTCGCTGCGATCTCGTCGGTGACGATTGACGTGCTGGCCAATGACACATTCGAGAACAGCGGGCGAATGATCACGGCCATCAACGGCAGCGCGATCACGGACGGCGGAGCCGCGTTGACCGTCGCCCACGGCAGCGTGGCACTGCTGAACAGCAAGTTGGTGTTCACGCCAGATGCGATCGACTACATCGGCTTGGCGACTTTCAAGTACACGGTGACATCTGGCGGAGTCAACGAGAGCGCCTATGTCAATGTTAATGTAAACAACTACGTACCAGCTAGTGCGGCGCCGCCATTAAACACGGTGCCAAGCCCGCAGTACACACTATTGGCAACCGATACGCTGGTGTTGAGCACCATCAACGGCAACGCCATCACGGTAGCCGATGCGGACAGCACGATCTTGACAACGACGCTGAATGTCGGCACCGGCGGGACACTGACGGCGGTGACTGCCGGCGGCGCTGCGCTGATTATGGGCAACGGCTCGGGCAGCGTGAGCATTGAGGGCACTGCCGCCGAGATCAACTTCGCGCTTAATGGCTTGAGCTACGTCAGGGCTGCCGGACACCTGGGCGCGGAGTCCCTGACCGTCGCCACCAGCGACGGTAGCCTGGTTGACACCGACGCTATAGCCTTGATACTGCCGACGGATTTCGTCGGTGGAACCAACGCCATTACCATTGGTGCGGCAAACGGCCACGTCATTTTAGGCACGAGCGCTGCCGACGCCATCACCATGGGTGCTGGTGACAACAACCTCATCTTTGGCGGGGACGGCAACGATACCTTGACCATAGGCGCTGGCCACAACACCGGTTATGGTGGTGCCGGTGATGACATATTCAACCTTGGCGTCAGTAACAATGCCTATGGTGGCGACGGCAACGATACCTTCCGCGCCGCTGCCGGCAACTTCATCATCGATGGTGGCGCTGGCAACGACTACATCAACGTCGCCGCTGGCGACAGCACCCTGAGCGGCGGTGATGGAGATGACACTATCATCGCCGCCGCGGGCAACAGCATCATTAGCGGCGGTGCTGGTGCTGACAACATCACCTTGGGTGCCGGTGTCGGCATCGTCTTTGGTGACAGCGGCAACGACATCATCAACGCCGCTGCTGGCGTCCTCGTCTATGGCGGCGACGGTGATGACACCATCAACGTGACCACGTCCAACACCGCCTGGGGTGGCGCCGGCAACGACACCTTTACCGGTCCGGCAGGCAACTACATCATCTACGGCGAGGGCGGCAACGACACCGTCAACCTCGGTGCTGGCAATGACACTGTCGATGTCGGCGAAGGCATCAATATTGTTAACCTCGGCGCTGGTAACAGCACCATTACCAGTGGTGCTGGCATAGACACCATTACCACTGGCGCAGGCAACTACATCATCAATGCGGGTGACGGCGATAACGTCATCGTGACAGGTGCTGCAGTGACCAGCAGCACCATTACCACCGGTTCCGGGAACGACACCATCACCACAGGCGCTGCCATTCAAATTATTAACAGTGGTGCTGGCAATGACACCATCATCACCAGCACGGGCTTTGACATCATCGCGGGTGGTACGGGCAATGACACCATGACTGGAGGAACTGGGGCAGATGTCTTCAAGTGGAGTCTGGGCGAAACGGGTAGCGATGTGATCAAGGACTTCACGTTGGCCGCTGCCGGTGATGCGCTCGACTTGAAGGACTTGTTGGTCGACGAACACGCGAACGCAGCAAGCCTGGACGCCTACCTCGATTTCAGTGCGAACGGTTCCGGGACCCTGATCACTGTAGACACAAACGGCCTGGCGGCTGGCGGCACGGGGCAGACAATTACTTTAGAGAACATCACCTATGCAAGCTTGCAGGCTTATGCTGGCGGCAGCTCGGACGCAGCCATCCTCACCAAGTTGCTGGCTGACGGTAATTTGAAAACTGACATTTGAGAACTGACTAACTCGCTGCGGCAGTTCTGCCGCAGCGAGTTTTTCACAAAGTCAAAATAGAACAACCCGTGGTCTTGCGGGCTTCCAGATCGCGGTGGGCTTGCTGCACGTCTTCAAGCTTGTAGCGCTGGTCGATGCGGATCTGCACTTGGCCGCTGGTGACCATGGCAAACAAATCATCGGCCATCGCTTGCGTGGTTTCCCGCGTCGCAATGTGGGTGAACAGAGTTTGGCGCGTCAAAAACAGGGACCCTTTGGGGCCGAGAATGCCGGGGGCCATCGGGGCCACCGGGCCAGAGGCGTTGCCGAAGCTGGCCATCAGGCCAAAGGGGGCCAGACAGTCGAGTGATTTGTCAAAGGTGTCTTTGCCCACCGAGTCGTAAACCACTTTGACGCCTTTGCCACCGGTGATTTCCTTTACCCGCGCCGTGAAGTCTTCGGTGGCGTAGTTGATGACGAAAGCTGCGCCATGCTCTTTGGCCAGCGCGCATTTGGCGTCTGACCCTGCGGTGCCGATGAGCTGCAAGCCCAGGGCGCGTGCCCATTGGCAGGCAATCAGGCCCACGCCACCGGCGGCGGCATGAAACAACACAAAGTCGCCCGCGTTCAAACCGCCTTGGGGCAACGTGCGCTTGAGCAAATACTGGGCAGTGAGGCCTTTGAGCATCATGGCGGCACCGGTCTCAAACGAGATGGCGTCGGGCAATTTGCACACACATTTGGCGGGCATCACGCGCAGATCGCAGTAACTGCCCGGCGGTTGGCTGGCATAGGCCGCGCGGTCGCCCACTTGCAGGTGCGTTACGCCCTCGCCCACGGCTTCCACCACGCCTGCGGCTTCCATGCCGAGTTGCACGGGCATGGCCATCGGGTACAGGCCGCTGCGCTGGTAGACGTCAATAAAATTCAGGCCCACTGCGTGATGGCGAATGCGGATTTCACCGGGGCCGGGCTCGCCCACGCTGACGGTCACCAGTTTTAATTGCTCGGGGCCGCCGTGCTGGTCAATATGGATGGCGCGTGAAGTTTGAGTCGTCATGTGAAGGGGTCCTCGGTGAATAAATGGGGGGGGAACTGCCGACATATTGCCATGAAATGTTAACGATGACTGTCGCGGGGTCATCAGCGCGACCGCAAATTTAACGAGCAACTTGTTACAGTCAATGCATGCACCCGAAACTAACCCCCACTGCCGCCCTCTTGCTGACGATTCCCCCCCTGATGTGGGCCGGCAACGCCGTGGTGGGCCGACTGGCGAGCGAACTGGTCTCGCCCATGACGCTCAACCTGCTGCGCTGGCTGATTGCATTTGCCTTGCTGCTGCCCTTGGCCGGTGGCGTGCTGGGCAAAAACAGTCGTCTTTGGCCCAACTGGCGGCGCTTTTGCTTTTTGGGTTTACTCAGCGTGGGGGGCTACAACGCCTTGCTGTACCTCGCCTTGAACACCTCCACGCCCCTCAATGTGACGCTGGTGGGATCGAGCGCACCGGTGTGGATGTTGTTGATCGGACGCCTGTTTTTTGGCGCAGCCATCACCCCGCGCCAGTGGCTGGGGGCGGCGATGTCGGTGGCGGGTGTGCTGCTGGTGCTGTCGCGCGGGCAGCTTGATTTGTTGCTGAACGTGCACTTGGTCACCGGCGATATTTATGTGCTGCTGGCCTCCGGCGCCTGGGCCTACTACAGCTGGATGCTGTCGCGCCCCACCACCGAGCCGACCGAGATTCGCAGCAACTGGTCCGCTTTTTTGCTGTCACAAGTGGCTTTTGGCCTGGTGTGGTCAGGGCTGTTTGCAGGGGGTGAGTGGGCGCTGGCCAAGGGCCACATTCAGTGGAGCTGGTCACTGGTCGCTGCGCTGGCCTATATCGCGGTCGGCCCGGCCCTGCTGGCTTACCGGGCCTGGGGCGCGGGCGTGTCGAGAGCTGGGCCTGCGGTGGCGGGCTTTTTTGCCAACCTCACCCCGCTGTTTACCGCCCTGCTCTCAGCTGCTTTTTTAGGAGAAATGCCGCATCTTTTTCACATCATGGCCTTTGCCTTGATCGTGGGCGGCATCTTGGTTACTGCGCCTGGAAGCCGCTCGACTTGATAATGCGCGCCCAGGTTTGGGCATAGGCGTGCTCGCGGGTGGTGAGCTGCTGGGGAGACATGTAGCCCACCGTCAAACCCATCGCGGTCAGGCGTTCACGCACATCAGGCTGGGCAATGACTTTGGCCACGGCTTCAGAGAAACGATCAATCGTGGCTTTGGGCGTGCCAGCGGGGGCAAAAATGCCATAGTAAGGCATGTCTTCAAAACCTGCCATGCCCAACTCGGCAAACGTGGGCACATCCGGCAAGGACGCCTGACGCACACCGCCCAACACGGCCACAATCCGCACTTTGCCCGCCTTGTGGTTCTCGATAAAGTCGGGAATAGACGCCACGCCGGCGCTGATCTGGTTGCCCAGCATGTCGCCCATCATGGGCGCGCTGCCCCGGTAGGGCGCGGCCTGCATGTCAAGCGCATATTTTTGGCCGATGATCTTGACCAAAAACTCTGGCACTGACGCTGGTGCGGGTACGCCGATGGTGCCTTTGCCAGCGCCCTGCGTTTTCACCCAAGCCACGTAGTCGCCCATGGTTTTGGCAGGCGTGCCGCCCGACACCGCCAGCGCGTTCACAAAAGTGGCAAAACCGGCCACAGCCACAAAATCACGCGCCGAATCAAAGCCCGGGTTTTTGACCACCAGCGGCAGAATTGAGATCGTATGGTCGTGCGAGAGGAAAAAAGTAGTGCCATCGGGCGCGGCGGCCTTCAAGGCCTGGGCCGCAATCTGGCCCCCGGCACCGGCCTTGTTTTCGACAATGACGGTGGTGCCAAGTTGGACTTGGAGTTTTTCAGCCAATGTGCGGGCAATGGCATCGGTACCGCCGCCAGGCGGAAAACCGACCAGCAGCTTGATGGTGCCGGTTTGGGCCTGCGCCAGACCGGCCAGCATAAAGGCGCTGGCCAGCAAGGTGCGGCGCAACAGGGAAGAAGTTGAAAGGGCTTGAGACATGGGAACCTCCAATGATTAAAAAATAAGGATCAGAAAGCGCCGGGGTAGGCACCGCCATCGGCCAGCACATTTTGCCCGTTGATATAGGCGGCTTGCTGGCTGCACAAAAAAGCACAGATAGCGCCAAATTCTTCCGGGTTGCCAAAGCGCTTGGCCGGAATCGTTTTGCGTCGGGCGTCCATGATGGCCTCGATGGGCTGGCCGGTTTTTTGCGCCGCGCCTTGCATGGTGGTTTTGAGCCGATCGGTATCAAACGCGCCAGGCAGCAGGTTGTTGATGGTGACGCCCTGGGCGGCCAGCGCGCTGCGCGAGACCCCCGCGACAAAACCGGTCAGACCGCTGCGGGCGCCGTTGGACAGACCCAAAATATCAATCGGCGCCTTCACCGCGCTTGAGGTGATGTTGATGATGCGGCCGAACCCGCGGGCAGCCATGCCGTCTACCGTGGCTTTGATGAGCTCAATGGGGGTGAGCATGTTGGCATCCACCGCCTTGATCCAGTCCTCGCGCGCCCAGTCCCGAAAATCACCGGGCGGGGGGCCCCCGGCGTTGGTGACCACAATGTCAAAGTCTTGGCGCACGGCGAATACCGCTGCGCGTCCGGCCTCGGTGGTGATATCTGCAGCAACAAATAGCACGGTAGCGCCCGTGTGATGTGCTTGGTCAGCTATCAATTTTTCAGCAGCCTGCTGGAGCACCTCCAAGCCGCGAGCGACGATGAGGACGTTGACGCCCTCTTCCACCAGCGCCTGGGCACAGCCCAGCCCCAAGCCCTTGCTAGCGCCACACACCAACGCCCATTTGCCTTTGATACCTAAATCCATGTTCTTAATCTCCGTTAATCATCTGACCCATTCAAGCCACGCAGCACTAGGGTCTGCGCTGGCTGAACACAAAAACACCCGCCATCACCAGCAAACTGCCTGCCGCTATCCAAAGCGTGAAGGGCTCGCCCAGTATAAAAACACCCATCAAAATAGTGGATATTGGTCCAATCATGCCCGCCTGTGAGGCGGTGGAGGCGCCAATGCGCTCAATCGCCATCATCACAAGAACGACGGGCACCGCGGTGCAAAGTGTCGCGTTCAGCAAGGAAAGCCAGATTACTTCGGGCGCCACCAACGCGGCACTCAAGGGCCGCAACATCACAAACTGCCCCAAACACAGCAGACACGCCACCGTGGTGGCCCAGCCGACCAGGCGCAAGGAACCCAGGCGTTGCACCAACTCACCACTGAAACTCAAATACACCGCATAACTCACCGCACTCAAAAAAACCAAGAGCGCGCCCAGCGCCACATGAGGGCCTACCAACTGAATCTCGTGCCCGAACACCAAAAAAATGCCGCCATAGCTGATCAGCATGCCCAGCGCCTGCTGCCGCGTAATGCGGCGCTTGTAAAGCACCAGCCCCAAGAGTAAGACCAGCGTCGGGTTGAGGTACAAAATAAGCCGCTCTAAGGAGGCGCTGATATACGACAAGCCCGCAAAATCCAGAAAACTGGCCAGGTAGTAGCCCGTAAAGCCCAGCCCCAAAATGCCCATCCAGTCACGGCGTGTGAGCGGCGGCTTGCCCCGACTGGCCCACCAGGCCATCAAGGCAAAAATGGGCAGCGCAAACAACATGCGAAGCATGATGAGCGTGACAGCATCCACCCCATACCGGTAAGCCAGCTTCACGATGATGGCTTTGCCACTGAAGGCAATCGCCCCCAGCGTGGCGAACACCAAACCAAGCGCTGCGTTTTTCGAGGCAGAACTCAAAACCCGACCGCCTGCCCGTCACGCCGCGCATCGCTGGCGGCCACGTAGCCCTCAGCAGCAGAGTCTCCGGCGCGCCAGATGAACTGGCCGGCGCCAAAGTCTTGGTACGAGTCGTTGATGACTTCCATGCGGTGGCCGCGCTCGCCCAAACCCTGCACCGTGCTTTTTGACATGGACGCCTCGACGTTGATCTCCAACCCGGCATTAAAACGCCAGCGCGGGGCGTCGCAGGCGGCTTGCGGGTTTTGGCCGTAGTCCAGCATGCGCACCAGTGTTTGCATGTGGCCTTGCGGCTGCATGTTGGCGCCCATGACGCCAAAGCTCATCACCGGCTGGCCGCCCTTGGTGAGAAAGGCGGGAATGATGGTGTGAAACGGCCGCTTGCCCGGTGCCACGACGTTGGGACTACTCGGGTCCAGGCTGAAGCCAAAGCCCCGGTTTTGCAGGCTGATGCCGTATTGCGGCTCCACGCAACCCGAGCCAAAGCCCATGTAGTTGCTCTGAATAAAGCTGACCATCAGGCCGGACTCATCAGCGGCACTCAGGTAAATGGTGCCGCCCTTGACCGGGTTGCCCGCCTTAAAGTCTTGCGCCCGCTTCATATCAATGAGCTTGGCGCGCGAGGCCAAATAGCCGTCGTCCAGCATCTGCGCCACGGTCACGCCCATGCTGGACGGCTCCGCCACAAAGCGGTACACATCGGCAAACGCCAGTTTCATGGCCTCGATTTGTAGGTGCTGGGAATCGACCCCGTCCAGCGCCAGACTGGCCAGGTCAAAGTTACCCAAAATCCCCAGCGCCATCAAGGCGGCAATGCCTTGCCCGCTGGGCGGAATCTCATGAAGGGTGTAGCCCCGGTAGTCTTTTGAAATAGGCGTCACCCATTCGGGCTGGTGCGCGGCGAGGTCAGCCAGGCTCAGGCTGCCGCCGTTTTTACTTGAAAAATGCACCAGCGCCTGCGCGATTTCGCCGGTGTAAAACGCTGCGCCTTTCGTGGCGGCAATGGCCCGCAGGCCCCGCGCCGCTGCCGGAAATTGAAACAACTCGCCCACCAGCGGCGCCCGGCCCCTGGGCAAAAAGGCCCCAGCAAAACCGGGCAGCGATTTCAACTCATCCACCGGCGCGGCCCACTTTTGCTGCACCACGGTGGGCACACCGTAGCCGCGCTCGGCCAGCTCAATAGCGGGCTCCATCAGGTCTGCAAACGGCAGCTTGCCAAAGCGCTGGCTCAAGGCCACCCAGGCGCTGACCGCGCCCGGCACGGTCACTGAATCCATGCCACGTTTGGGCGGGTTGGTGGCGTTGGGGCCGTAGCGGCCCTTGAAGTACGCAGGCGTCCAGGCGCCGGGTGCCCGGCCTGAGGCGTTCAGGCCGTGTAGTTTTTTGCCATCCCACACGATGCAAAACGCGTCGCTGCCTAGGCCGTTGCTCACGGGCTCCACGATGGCCATGGCGGCGGCGCTGGCCACGGCGGCGTCCACCGCGTTGCCGCCCTTGAGCATCATGCGCAAACCTGCCTGCGCCCCCAAGGGGTGCGAGGTGGCCACCACGTTGCGCGCAAACAGGGGCAAGCGGGTGGAGGTGTAGGGGTTGGCGAAATTGAAGTCCATGGGTGCGGTTTCCTGCGTAAATGGGCTGGGTTTAGTCGATCACGATCCGGCGATCGCGCATGACTTTGGACCATTTGTCCGTGTCGTTTTTAACCCGTTGGGCCAGGGCTTGGGGCGTGCCGCCAGTGGCCTCGGCACCGAGTTGTGTCAGGCTGTTTTTGATGTCTTTTTCGAGCAAGACGGCATTGACGGCTTGGTTGAGCTTTTGGGTGATGGCCTCGGGTAAGCCTTTGGGGCCATAGAGGCCATACAAAGTGCTGGACTCAAAGCCCGGTAAGTCATTGGACAAGACCGGCACACCCGGCGCCATGGCACTTGGGGTCAGGCTGGTCAAGCCCAGCGCCCGCAAGCGACCGGCTTTGACCTGGGGCAGCCCGGTCACCAGCGAGTCCACCATCAGGTCCAACTGGCCACTGATCACGTCACCCGCTGCATTTTCTGAGGAGCGGTAAGGAATGTGGTGCATCTCGGTGCCCGTGGTGGCCAGAAAATACTCGACAGTCAGATGGCTGATGCTGCCTTGCCCGCTGGAGGCGTAATTGAGTTGCCCCGGTTTTTTGCGCGCTAAATCAACCAGTTCACGAATGCTTTTGGCGGGTGACACCTGGGGCACCAAAAACATATGGGGGGCGGTGGCCAGTTCGATGACGGGCGTGAAGTCGGCCGCCACTTTGAAGGTAAGTTTGGGGTTGGTGGCGGGGCCCAGGCTGTGGGTGGCCGAGGTGGCGAGCAGCAGCGTGTAGCCATCTGGCGCGGCTCTAGCCACCTGCGTGGCGGCAATGACACCGCCGGCACCGGGCCGGTTTTCGACCAACACGGGCTGGCCCAGTTTTTCAGACAACTTCTTTGACAGCACCAGAGCCAGCGCATCCACCCCACTGCCCGAGGCAAAGGGCACCAGCAGGCGAAGCGGTTTGACCGGGTAGGGTTCCGACGCTGAGGCCCCCGTCAGAAAACCGGTTATCAAGCACAAGACCGCCCAAGACTTCATGCGGGTCAGCCCTTGAATAATTTTTTGTGCAAGCGGCGCAAAGACCACCAAACGCTGAAGCCCACCAGGGGAATGGCTACCGCCGCCGTGCTCTCGGCGCTCAGTGGCCAGCCTAATTTGGTGGCCCCTTTGGCCAGATAGCTCACCAAGCCCACGATGTAATAGGTGATGGCCGCTACCGACAGGCCCTCCACCGTGGACTGCATCTTGAGCTGCACATCCTGACGGCTGTTCATGGTGGCCAACAGGGCCTGACTGCTTTGCTGCTGCTCAATCTCCACGCGGGTGCGCAGCAAACTGCTGATGCGCGAGACACGTTGCGACAAAGCGTCTTGCCGCCGGGTCGCCCATTCGCAGGTACTGCGCGCAGGCGAGAGCCGCCGGTCCATGAATTCGCCAATGGTTTGCATGCCAGGCAACACCGACTCGTTGATCTCGACGATGCGTTTATCAATCAACTCAAAATACGCCACGCTGGCCGAAAACCGTGAGTGGGTGGTGGCGTGCTGGCTCTCCACTTGGCCCGCCAGTTTGGTCAGACGGTCAAGCAAGAGCGGCTCGTCGTCGCGGGTGGCACTGCGAATGGCACTGGCCAGTTCGGCCAACTCACGCTCAGCGCTCGACAAAATTTGTGTCGCTTCGCGGGCCGCAGGCAAGCCTAACAAGGCCGCCATGCGGTAGGTTTCAATCTCCAGCAAGCGCTGCACCAAACGACCCAAGCGGCGTGGTGACAAATCACCTGCCAGCAAGACCATGCGCGAAAAGCCATCGGCATGAATGGCAAAGTCGGTGTAAATCTCGCCCACACCCCCGGCCACGCTGGAGGCGACCAAGGTGTCTTCCAGCAACACCTCTTTGACAACGGCTGCGGCACCTACTTCCTTCAAGGGCAGCACCCACACATGCAGGCTGGTAAGGCACTGCCCAGGCAAGCGGGCCAGCCAGGCTTGCGGCACGGCATCCAGCGCGCGCTCATCGACCCAGGCCTCGGCACGGTCTGACAAGGGGCGCATGAAGGTCCAACTGACAAACTCGGTGTGCAACTCCCACCGAATATGGAAGGCGCCCACATCCATACGGAAATGGCTGGATTGGGGGTCAGGCAAGGGCAAATGAAGGTCACGCAACAAAGCGGCCACATGGGCGCGACTCGCCTCGCGCTGCTCGGCATCGCACACCATGACCACATGCGAAATGGCCAAGGGCGCGCTCAAGGCCTGCGGGGGGCGGGCGTGCACTTCGTTGTGCAGGGACGCGCGCTGGGGGTGCTGGTTGAGTTGGTGCTTGAGTTGCATGGTGTTTCCTGTTAACCGATTGTGCCGCACGCCAGATAAAAAAAATGGCACCCCAAGGTGCCATTAATTTCATTCCAAACCGAACATCAGTCTTCGACAAACGCCTCTTCGCGCTTGGCCTTGATGGAAGGCAAGAGCACGATCACCAGCAAGAAGGCCGCCACAGCCAACAGACTGGCAGACAGTCCACGGGTCACAAATACGCTCCAGTCACCGCGTGACAGCAACAAGGCGCGGCGCAGGTTTTCTTCCATCATTGGCCCAAGAATGAAGCCCAACAACAAAGGTGCGGGTTCCATGCCCAGCTTAATAAAGCCAAAGCCAATCACACCAAACAGACCGACCAACCAGATGTCGAAGGTGTTGTTGTTGGTGGAGTACACGCCAATGGCGCAGAACAACACAATGGCAGGGAACAACCAGCGGTAAGGCGCGCTCAGCAGCTTGATCCAGATGCCGATCAAAGGCAGGTTCAGGATGATCAGCATGGCGTTGCCAATCCACATCGAGGCGATCAGGCCCCAGAACAACTCGGGGTTGCTGGTCATAACCTGCGGGCCGGGCTGAATGTTGTGGATCGTCATGGCGCCCACCATCAAGGCCATCACGGCATTGGGGGGAATACCCAGTGTCAACAAGGGAATGAAGGAGGTTTGCGAAGCTGCGTTGTTGGCCGACTCAGGCGCCGCCACACCGCGGATATTGCCTTTACCAAAAGGCATTTCACCGGGCTGCAACTTGGTTTTCTTCTCCAGCGTGTAAGCCGCAAAGGCCGCCATCACAGCGCCGCCGCCTGGCAAGATACCGAGCACCGAGCCCAGAATAGTGCCGCGTAAAACAGCAGGCACCATGTGCTTGAAATCTTGCTTGGTAGGCCACAGACCGGTCACGTTGGCGGTAAACACCTCGCGCTCGCTTTCGTGCTTGCCCAGGTTGCTGATGATCTCACCGTAGCCGAACACGCCCATGGCAATGACGATGAAGCCAATGCCGTCGGTGAGTTCAGGAATATCGAAGCTGAAGCGGGCCACACCCGAGTTCACGTCGGTACCGACCAAGCCCAGGAGCA
This sequence comes from Comamonadaceae bacterium, assembly GCA_947372745.1. GTDB lineage: Bacteria > Pseudomonadota > Gammaproteobacteria > Burkholderiales > Burkholderiaceae_C > Rhodoferax. The sequence goes on from CANBUY010000028.1 coordinate 13,059, forward strand.
AGCCCAGCAAAATCATGCCGACCGCTTTGAGCAGTGAGCCCGAAGCCAGCACCACGGCGCCCACCAAGCCCAAAATCATGAGCGAGAAATACTCGGCAGGGCCGAACTTGAAAGCGACTTCTGTGAGTGGGACCGCAAAAGCAGCCAACACCAAGGTACCGACACAACCGGCAAAGAAAGAGCCCAGACCGGCCGCAGCCAAAGCCGGGCCCGCTCGCCCTTGCCTCGCCATTTGGTAACCGTCAATGACGGTGACCACCGACGAGGATTCTCCTGGCAGGTTGACCAAAATTGCGGTGGTCGAGCCGCCGTATTGGGCGCCGTAGTAAATACCCGCCAACATGATGAGGGCTGACACGGGCGGCAGCGCGTAAGTGGCCGGCAGCAACATGGCGATGGTGGCCAATGGGCCAATGCCAGGCAACACGCCAATGAGGGTGCCCAAAAGGCAACCAATGAAGGCATACATCAGGTTGATGGGCGTGAACGCGACGCCAAAGCCCAGGGACAGGTTTGCAATTAAATCCATAGGGTGCTCCTTAACCTGTAATGAACGTTGGCCACACCGGGAACTGCAGTTTCAGCAGCACCACAAAGGCGAGGTAACTCATGACCGACAACACGGTGGCCAAAATGGCAACTTCCTTGAAATCGAACTCTTCACCGGCCAGGCTGGAGATGAAAGTCAGGGCGTAAATGCCTGCAATCATGCCCATGGCAGGCAATTTGATGCTGGGCAGTCCACCCAACATCAGACCAAACACCAAGTTGGCTGAAATAATGAAGAACAGGGGTTTCAACGCCCAAGCTCCAATTTTGTCGCCATCTTCAGTTTCAACGACCAGTGAGTTGAAGGTAATGACACCCCCAAGCACAGCCATCAAAATGCCCAGCAGCAGCGGAAAGTAACCCGGACCCATGCGCGCGCCATTGCCCACACTGTAGTTGCTCGAGCCCCAGGCAAAAGCGATTCCTACAACCATAAACAACAAGCCTGCGAAAAAGTCTTTTTGACTCTTTATATTCATTTTTTACTCCTCGAATAATTCGAAGAGTAATTTTGCACTGAAAACACCCCCAGCCAGCATGTGGATTTCACCTATGTCGCCCGATTGACACGGGCTTGAAGACCCGCACCCATTTGGCCGCCGGTAAACCCCATTGCGTTTGAATCACTTCAGCCCTGGCCTCCAGGAGTTCACGCTTGGGACGACTGGGCGTGCGTTGCGCCATGACCACCGTGTTGCCCTCGCGTGTGGGCTTGAATGCCCACACCGCATCGGCCCCAAAGGCGGCAGAAATTTTTTCCACACTGCGATCGAAACTGGAGGCGCGGCCAAACAAGTTGACCGTCATGCAGCCCTCGGGGGTGAGCAATTTTCGGCAATTGACGTAAAAAGGAAAGCTGTCGAGCACGGGCGCAGCGGCTTCGTGGTCGTACAAATCAACCTGCAGCGCGTCCACCGTGCCCCACCATTTGGGGTTTTGAATCTCGAGCGCTGCATCGGCCAGCACCACCTGCATACGGGTGTTGTCTGCGGCCAGCTTGAACCAACCCCGGCAAGCGGCCAGCACTTGCGGGTTGAGCTCAATGGCCACGGTTTTCATGCGGACCACTTTGTGGCAAAACTTGGTGAGCGAGGCCGCGCCCAGCCCCAGTTGCATGGCTTGGCGCTTGGTAACGCTCTCAGGCTCCACAAACAGCATCCAGGCCATCATGCGCTGGATGTATTCGTGGAACAAGGCATTGGGCTCGTCCATATCCATCGTGCCCTGAATCCATTCAGTGCCCAGGTGGAGGTGACGCAGCGTGCCTTCGTCAGAGAAGTTGACTTCGGGGAGGGTTTGAGTTCGTTTTTTCAAGATGCCTGCATTATCGCCACTGGGCTTAGTCAGCCCGGGCCAGCAGCGCTTGGAGTCGCGGCAGGGCATCCAACGCATTTTGGGTAGTCGCCACCGCCAAAGCCTCGGGCGTGATGCCGCGCAGCGCCGCCAACTCGGCACCAATGCGGGGCAGCTCGGCGGGCTCGTTGCGTCCTTGCGGTGCGCCACCCGCGCGCTCTTGTGCGGTTTTGTAGAGCCAGTGCGGCGGCATGTCGGGCGAGTCGGTCTCCATCACCAAGGCGCTCAGCGGCAAGGTGGCCGCCAGGTGGCGCAGGTTTTGGGCGCGCTCGTAGGTGAGCGCGCCACCAAAGCCGAGCTTGAACCCGAGCGCAATGAAAGCCTGGGCCTGCTGCTCGCTGCCATTAAAGGCGTGGGCGATGCCTTGCCATGGCGCGTTGCCTGTTTCACGCGCCACTGCCCGCAAGCCTTTGAGCAACTGATCCGCAGAACGGCGCACATGCAATATCACCGGCAAGCCGTGCTGGCGGGCCAGCCTGAGTTGCGCGATATAAAACTGCTCTTGGCGCTCCCGCAAGGGGCTTAGGCTTAACTCGGGTACAAAGTAGTCCAGGCCAATTTCACCGACTGCTACCAAGTGCGGATCATCGGCGTGCTGCTTGAGCTGGGCATCCAACGCGTCCAGGTCGCTGAGCTGGGCATTTTTGACATACAGCGGGTGAATGCCGAGCGCGTAGCTGTCGCCCTGCGCATGGGCGAGTTGGCGCACGGCCTCAAAGTTGCCGACCTCAACGCCGGGCAGCACGCAATGCGCTACGTTATTCAGAGCTGCTCTAGCACGTATCTGTTGGGCTAGAGTACCAAACTCTTCTGCATCTAGGTGGCAATGGGTGTCGATCCAAAATGTCATGCGGAGCCCCTTGATCCGATGGGTTTAGCGCCCGTCTTCGGTCAGCTTGCCCTGCACCAACCTGAGTTGACGACCACAACGAGCGGCCAAGGTTTCGTCGTGCGTAACCACAATGAAGGCGGTGCCTTGGGTGCGGGCGAGTTCCAGCATCAGCTCAAACACGCCGTTGGCGGTGCTGCGGTCGAGGTTGCCAGTGGGCTCGTCGGCCAGCACACAGGCGGGCTGGGTGACTAGCGCACGGGCAATGGCCACACGCTGGCGCTCGCCGCCCGAGAGTTCAGCGGGGCGGTGGTGCAAGCGGTCTTGCAGCCCCACGCTGGTCAGTATTTTGGTGGCGGCTTGTGCGCACTCAGCCGGGGGCAGCCGCCTGATCCACAAGGGCATGGCCACATTGTCCAGCGCGCTGAACTCGGGCAGCAGGTGGTGAAACTGGTAGACAAACCCCAGGTATTTATTGCGCAGCTGGCCTTGTTCGGCGGCACTTTTACCCGCCAGGTCTTGGCCGTTGAGCCACACCGAGCCGCTGGTGGGCGCATCCAGCCCGCCCATCAGGTGCAGCAAGGTGCTTTTGCCCGAGCCAGAGGCACCGACGATAGCCAGGGTTTCACCCGCACGCACGTCCAGGTCAACCCCTTGCAGCACGGTGACATCCAAGCGGCCTTCAGTGAAACGCTTGGTGAGTTGGCGGGCGCTTAAAACAAGCTTATTCATAGCGCAAAGCCTCGGCAGGGTTCACTTGGGAGGCGCGCCAGCTGGGGTAGAGCGTAGCCACAAAGGACAAGACCAGTGAGATGAGCGCAATCGGCACGATGTCCGAGGGCTGCGGATCGCTGGGCATGCGGCTGATCAGGTAGATGTCTTTGGGTAAAAAGCTGGCATTGAGCAGCTTTTCAAGCGCAGGCACCAGTACGTCTATATTGAAAGCAATGCCCAGGCCAAACGCCAGCCCGGCCAGTGTGCCGATGACGCCCACCATCGCGCCCTGCACTACAAAAATGCCCATGATGGAGCGCGGGCTGGCCCCCAGGGTGCGCAAAATGGCAATGTCAGCGCGCTTGTCGGTCACGGTCATGACCAAGGTGGAGACCAGATTAAAAGCCGCCACCGCCACGATCAGGGTCAAAATAATAAACATCATGCGTTTTTCAAGCTGCACGGCGGCAAACCAGGTCCGGTTTTGGCGCGTCCAGTCGCGTACGATCAGATCGCCTGTGAGACTGCCAGCCAACTGCGCGGCCACTTCGCGGGCTTGGTGCAAGTCTTGCAGCTTGATACGCACGCCGCTAGGGCCTTCCAGGCGAAAGATGCGGGCGGCGTCGTCCAAGTGCATGAGCACCAGCGCCGAGTCGTATTCGTAGTGGCCAGAGTCAAAGGTGCCTACCACCGTCATTTGCTTGAGGCGCGGCACCACACCCGCCGGGGTGACTTGTCCGCTGGGCGCCACCAAAGTCACCTTGTCGCCTTGGCGAACGCCCAGGCTACGGGCCAGCTCGCCACCCAAAATAACGCCAAACTCACCCGAGATCAGTTTTTTCAAACTGCTGTTTTGAAGCGTGACCGCCAAATCAGTCACCCCCGGCTCCAGGCTCGGGTCAATCCCACGAACTATGGCGCCTTTCATTTCTTCACCCCTTGCCAGAAGTGCTTGGGTAGCTATAAAAGGTGCAGCACCAATGACCTGTGGGTTGGCACGAACTTCCGACAAGGTACGGGCCAAATCAGGCAAAGCAGCGCCATTGGGGGCAAATAGCTCGATGTGCGAGACCACGCCCAACATGCGGTCGCGCACTTCTTTTTGAAAGCCGTTCATCACACTCAACACAATGATGAGCGCGGCCACCCCCAGCGCAATGCCCAGCATGGACACGCCCGAGATGAACGAGATAAAGCCGTTGCGCCGCGTGGCACGGCCCGCCCGCGTGTAGCGCCAGCCAAGAATGAGTTCGTAGGGAATTTGCATCGACCAGCCGGGAATTGAAACAGGGGGACATTGTGGCACTGCCTGCGGCAACAGACCTGCGGCACGCACGTCCGCTGTATATCGGACAATCACCCCATGCACCTTTTGATCCCATTTGCCGCTTGCAGCTCCGAAGGCTGCACCCATGCTTTAAGCACCCTCAAACTCCCCCAGCTTAAAAAGCTGCTGGCACGCCTGACGCCTGAGCCCTTGGATGCGTGCGATGAATTCAGCCTGTCCACACCGCATGAACGCGCCTTGGCCCGTGCCTTGGGGCTGTCGGCTCCTGACGGGCTCTTGCCTTGGGCGGCGCTTGAGGCATCCAAAAAACACCTCACCGGCCATGCCTGGGCTTTTATTTCGCCCTGCCACTGGCAAGTGGGCGCCAACCACATTGCCATGAGCGGGCAAACGCTCTCCGATTTTTCAGAAGCCGAGTCCCGCGCCTTGATGGCGGCGATGCAGCCCTATTTTGAAGAAGACGGCCTGACGCTTCACTTTGACTCGCCCAACCGCTGGCTGGCCAGTGGCGACGTTTTCAAAGACCTGCACACGGCTTCGCTCGACCGCGTGGTGGGCCGCAACGTGGAGAACTGGATGCCGCGCAGCCCGCAGGCCGCCCCGCTGCGGCGCTTGCAAAATGAGATGCAAATGCTGCTTTACACCCACCCAGTCAACGACGCCCGCAGTGCGCGGGGCGTGCTGCCTGTCAACTCGTTTTGGATGAGTGGCACCGGCGCGCTGGCGACCAAGTTGCCAGCACACCCCGCACCGCAAGTGGTCAAGTCCTTGCGCGATGCCGCTCTGAATGAAGACTGGGCCACTTGGGCGCAAGCCTGGCAAGTGCTCGATGCCACCGAATGCGCGGCCTTGCTGGCCCATCTGAAACAAGGCGCGACAGCGCAACTCACCTTGTGTGGTGAGCGCAATGCCCAAAGCTTTTCTTTCAAACCCCAATCACCTTTGAAACGATTTATGAATATTTTCAGCACCAAGAGCCCGTCCAAATTGCTTAACCAGCTATGAAAATAGTAGCGCGTGATATCCCTCCCCGCTCCGCTTGGGCGCTGGAACAAGCGGGCATTCACCCGCTGCTGGCGCAGTTGTATGCCGCACGCGGGGTTCAAAGCACCCACGAGCTTGACGACGGCTTGGCCCACTTGCTAGCACCCAGCGCCATGCGCGGTACGCAAGAAGCGGCCATTTTGTTGGCCGACGCCATAGCGGCCAACAAAAAATTGTGCATCGTGGCCGACTACGACTGCGATGGCGCCACCGCCTGCGCGGTCGGCATTCGCGGCCTGAAACTGCTGGGCGCTAGGTATGTGGACTACATCGTGCCCGACCGCGTGGTGGATGGCTACGGCCTAACCTCGCCCATCTCACAGCGCGTCAAAGACAGCGGCGCCGATGTACTGATTACCGTGGACAACGGGATCGCCAGTTTTGACGGCGTGGCCACAGCCAAAGCGCTGGGCCTGCAAGTGCTGGTGACCGACCACCACTTGCCCGCCTTGATCAACGGCCAGATCTTGTTGCCGCAAGCGGATGTGATCGTCAACCCCAACCAGCCGGGCTGCACGTTTGAGAGCAAATCCATTGCCGGTGTGGGCGTCATGTTTTATGTGCTGCTGGCGCTGCGCGCCGAGTTGCGCGCGCGCGGGGTGTTTGATGCCGCCAACCAGCCCAAGCTGGACGCGCTGCTGCCTTTGGTAGCGCTGGGCACGGTGGCCGACGTGGTCAAACTCGACGCCAACAACCGCCGCTTGGTCGCCCAAGGCCTGAAACGAATCCGCGCCCTTTCCCTGCCTGCTGGGCTAGCTTCTCTTTTTGTAGCAGCCGGGCGCAGTGCACCTGTGGCCACCACCTTCGACTTTGGCTTTGCCCTGGGGCCGCGCATCAACGCCGCTGGGCGTTTGTCAGACATGACACTGGGCATTGAATGCCTGCTGACCGACGACGCCACACGCGGTGATGAATTGGCCAAAATGCTGGACGGCATCAACCGCGAACGCCGCGAGATTGAAGGCAACATGCGAGAGCAAGCCTTCAACATCGCCGAGGGGCTGTTTGACGAAGACGAAGAGCCGCCGCCGGCCATTTGCGTGTTTGACCCCGACTTTCACGAAGGCGTGGTGGGCATCGTGGCCTCGCGCATCAAAGACAAGCTGCACCGCCCCACGTTTGTATTTGCCGCCAGCGCCGCGCCTGGCAAGGAGCATGAGCTCAAAGGCTCGGGCCGCTCCATCCCCGGTTTTCACCTGCGCGACGCGCTCGATTTAGTTGCCAAACGCTACCCCGGCGTGTTGCTGCGCTTTGGCGGTCACGCCATGGCAGCCGGCTGCACCATTGCCGAAGAAAACTTTGACGACTTCGAGCAAGGCTTGAATGAAGTCGCCCAGGAATGGCTGGACGCCGCCACCCTCACCCGCCGCCTGGACACCGACGGCCCCTTAAAACCTGAGTACCGCCGCATCGAGCTGGTGGACGCGCTGCACAAAGAAGTGTGGGGCCAGGGCTTTGCACCACCCACCTTCAGTGAAGAAGTCGAGGTGGTGTCGCAACGACTGGTGGGCGAAAAACACCTGGCGCTCAAGCTCAAACACCAGGGCCAACCTGTGGACGGCATCTGGTTTGGACGCACCGAGCAACTACCCGCCCGCGTCAAATTGGCCTTCCGACTGGACGCCGATGCCTGGAATGGCATCCGCAGGGTGCGGTTCTTGGTGGAGGCCGCTGAACTATAAATTCCCCATGCGCCTAAAATGAAAGCGTGATCTCCATACTAAACGCCGACCTCCATTGCCACTCCGTCGTCTCAGACGGCACCCTGACACCCGAAGCACTGGCCGAACGCGCCAAAACCAACGGGGTTGAACTGTGGGCCTTAACTGACCACGACGAAATTGGTGGCCAGCAACGCGCCGCTGCTGCCGCTGCAGCGCAGGGCATGCACTACCTGACCGGGGTTGAGATTTCGGTCACTTTCATTGGGCAGACCGTCCACATTGTGGGTTTGGGCTTTGATGCCGACAACGCCGCCCTCAAGGCCGGTCTGGCGCAAACTCGGGGCGGTCGCGGCCAGCGCGCCCACGACATGGCCGCTGGCTTGGCCAAAGTGGGCATCAATGACGCTTATGAAGGCGCCCTGAAGTTTGCCGGCAACCACGATCTGATCTCACGCACCCACTTTGCCCGCTTTTTAGTAGAAAGCGGAGTTTGCAAGGAAACCAATGAGGTGTTTCGCAAATACCTGACCGAGGGCAAGCCGGGCTATGTAGAGCACCGCTGGGCTACTTTAAAAGACGCGGTGACCTGGATTACCGAGGCCGGTGGCATGGCAGTGATTGCCCACCCGGCGCGTTACAAATTCAGCGCCAACCAAGAATTTGCGCTCTTTACCGAGTTCAAGGGCCACGGCGGTCAAGGCGTCGAAGTCGTGACCGGCAGCCACACCCCGGCCGAGTATTTAAGCTACGCGGACACAGCCCGAGAATACGGTTTGGCCGCCTCCAGAGGCAGTGATTTTCACAGCCCAGCCGAGAGCCACACCGAGCTGGGCACCCTGCCCTATTTGCCTGGCCAACTCACGCCGGTTTGGGAACTCTTGGCAGACAAAATTCAACACGCTCCGGTATGAATTCAAGAGCTTGTCTCTTGGCTGGCCACTAAGCCCATGTCTTTTCTTCGCACCCCACAGGGCGCCGGCATTGCGCTAATTGTGCTGGCCTCATTCACCTTTGCGGCGCTAGACACCAGCACCAAACATGCCGTGACCTTCGTGCCGTTGTTGATGTTGCTTTGGTTTCGTTACGCGTTTCAAGCGGTCTTGACTTTTGTGCTGCGCTTCCCCGTGCAAAAGCGCCGTTTATTTTCCACCCCCAACCCGCGCTTTCAAGCCCTGCGGGGGGTGCTCTTGCTGACCAGCAGTGGCTGCGCTTTTTTTGGTTTGCAGCATTTGCCCGTAGGTGAATTTACGGCGATGGTCATGCTATCCCCCTTACTGGCCACCGCGCTGGCGGCCTGGCTACTGAAAGACCATGTCTCACGGCTACGCTGGCTTGTGATGGCGGCAGGTTTGCTGGGGGTGCTGTTGGTGGTGCGTCCTAACGGCCAGGTGTTTAGCTGGGCTTTGCTGTTTCCGATGCTTCTCGTCGTGACCAATGCCGGTTTTCAGGTGCTGACCAGCCGCCTGAGTGGCGAAGAAAACCCCTACACCACACATTTCTACACCGGCTTGGTGGGCGCCCTGGTCATGACGCCTTTCATGTTTTTCAATTGGCACACCAGCGCCTTGATTGAACACTGGCCCTGGTTTGTGCTGATCGGTTTCCTGGCTACATTTGGCCACTTGATGCTGATTCGTGCCTACAGCAAGACGGCAGCCCCCGTGCTCATGCCCTACATCTACACCCAAGTCGCCTTTGCCATGCTGGGCGGATGGATCGCTTTCAGGCACATCCCAGACCATTTGGCCTGGCTTGGCATTGCCGTCATTGCGGCCAGCGGCGTGGGCAACGCCCTGTTGTCCGTGCGTGAAATACGTAAAAACAACGTCTAATTAACATAACCCCACATCTACACCATGGCCCAGCTCTTTGAAGTTCACCCTGAAAACCCCCACATTCGCCTTTTAAAGCAAGCGGTGGCCTTGCTGCAAAAAGGGGAAGTTCTGGCGGTGCCCACAGACTCCAGTTACGCGCTGGTGTGCCACTTGGACGACAAGGCTGCCGCTGACAAATTGCGCCGCATACGGGGTGTGGATGACAAACACCACCTGACCTTGCTGTGCCGTGATTTGAGTGAGTTGGCCAACTACGCCAAGGTGGACAACCAGCAGTTTCGCCTGATCAAGTCCGCTACACCGGGGCCATTTACCTTCATTCTGGAAGCCAGCAAAGAAGTGCCGCGCCGCCTGAGCCACCCAGCCCGTAAAACCATTGGCCTGCGTGTGCCCGACCACAAGGTGCTGCAAGCGCTGCTGGCGCTGCACGAAGGCCCCTTGCTGGCCACCACCTTGATTGCACCGGGCGAGACCGAGCCGATGAATGACGCCGAGGAAATTCGCGAACAATATGAGCACCAGATTGCAGCCGTCATCAATGCGGGCGCCTGTGCGCTCGAGCCCACCACCGTCGTCGACCTGACCCACGGAGAGCCCGAAATTATTCGCGAAGGGCGCGGTGCGCTCTCCATTCTTGGCCTTTAAGACCCGCAAGTCGTTCTGAGAGAATAAGCGAATGGATATTGCACACCTGATTCAAACCGTTGCCATTTACGCCCTGCCGGTGCTGTTTGCCATCACCGTTCATGAGGCGGCGCACGGCTATGCTGCGCGCCGCTTGGGTGATAACACGGCCTATATGCTGGGGCGCGTCACGCTGAACCCCATCAAGCATATCGACCCTGTCGGCACCCTGCTCATGCCGCTACTTCTGTACTTTGCCACCTCAGGCGCCTTCCTGTTTGGCTATGCCAAGCCGGTGCCCGTGCGCTTTGGTAATTTACGAAACCCCAAACGCGACATGATCTGGGTGGCGCTGGCGGGGCCTGCGGCCAATTTTGCCCAAGCGTTTCTTTGGGGTGCTTTATTTTTCATCCTTCGGGGCTCTGGCGTCACCGAACCCTTTTTCCTGAAAATGGCTCAGGGCGGCACCCTTGTCAATTTGGTGATGTTCACCTTCAACCTGTTTCCCTTGCCGCCCCTGGATGGCGGCCGCATTCTGGTCGGCTTGCTGCCCTACCGTCAGGCTGAAATGGTTTCACGCATAGAGCCTTATGGGTTTTTCATCGTGATGGCGCTGGTCATTTCTGGGGTGGTGAGTAGCTTGTGGTTGCAGCCCCTGATGGCATTGAGCTATGGCTTGCTTGATATATTGCTCACGCCCATCTCCCTGATTTTTGGCTGAGCCCCGCACTTTTTAACGGTAGATTTCCCCCATGAGTTCCAAGCGTTTTTTAACCGGCATCACCACCTCCGGCACCCCCCACTTAGGCAATTACGTTGGCTCTATTCGCCCTTCAGTGCGCGCCAGTCTTCGTTCGGATGTCGAGAGTTTTTATTTTTTGGCGGACTACCACGCCTTGATCAAGATTGATGAGCCCGACCGCATCCAGCGCTCCACCCTGGAGATTGCCGCGAGTTGGCTGGCCGCTGGTCTCGACCCCGAGCGCGTGGTTTTTTATCGCCAGTCGGATGTGCCGGAAATTCCCGAGCTCACCTGGTTTTTGACCTGTGTGACCGGGAAAGGCATCCTGAACCGGGCGCACGCCTACAAGGCTGCGGTGGACAAAAATACCAGCACAGGCGAAGACCCGGACGCTGATGTGAGCGCCGGCTTGTTCATGTACCCGGTGCTGATGGGGGCTGACATTCTGATGTTTAACGCCCACAAGGTACCAGTGGGGCGAGACCAGATTCAGCACATCGAGATGGCGCGCGACATGGCCCACAGTTTCAACTATCGCTACGGCGAGCACTTTGTGGCGCCTGAAGCCGAAATTGAAGAAAGTGTCGCCACCCTGCCCGGCCTCGATGGCCGCAAGATGAGCAAGAGCTACGACAACACCATTCCGCTGTTTGCCACGCGCGCTGAACTCAAAAAACTCATCAACGGTATCGTCACCGATTCACGCGCCCCCGGCGAAGCCAAAAGCACCGAAGGCTCGGCCCTGTTCCAGATTTTTCAGGCCTTTGCATCGGCAGAAGAAACCGCGGCCTTGAGCCAGGCCTACCAGAACGGCATTGCCTGGGGTGATGCCAAACAGGTGGTGTTTGAGCGCATTGACCGCGAAATCGCGCCCATGCGCGAGGCCTACCTGGCGCTCATGAACGACCCCGCCAAAATTGAAGCCATTTTGCTGGCCGGCGCCATCAAGGCGCGCCAAATTGCCACGCCTTTCATGGGTCGCCTGCGCCACGCGGTGGGCTTGCGTGACTTACGCGCACAGGCCAGCACGCAAAAGGTAAAAACAGCCAAGGTTGCCAAACCCATCTTCAAGCAATACCGTGAAAAAGATGGCAAGTTTTACTTCAAACTGGTCGATACAGAAGGCAAACTTTTGATGCAAAGCCTGGGCTTCGACTCCCCTAAAGAGGCCGGCCAAACCATTAGCCTGCTACAAACGCATGGCGCAGCAGCCCTTCCCGGCTTGGCTAATCAGCTGGTGGCCAGCACGGAAGTTGAGGCCCAAAGCATCAGTGCGGCCTTGGCTTTGATGCTGGAACAAGACTAAAGCGTTACATTTCAGGCCTGCGCGCCGCCGTCCAAAGACACCATGCGCTTGAACGCACTTAGCCCAAGCCACAAGCAAAGTACAGCAGCCTACAACGGGCCTGAGCGGGCCAGGTTCGGCATGCTGCCTTCCATGCTTCCCCGCATTGGAGGTATGGCGACGATGCCCACTCGCGCCGCCAGCTTAAAGCAAGCATTGCCATCGATTCTGGCGCAGGTAGATCGGCTTTATATCTACTTGGACAAGCATGCGTCAGTGCCACCAGATCTAGTCGGTCACGACAAAATCGTGCCCATTTTGCCGACACCGGGCGATCCATCGTTCATGAGTTCAGGTAAGCTGCTCGCGATCTCGGCTCACCGCGAGCCCTGCTTGTACTTCGCATTCGACGATGACATCACCTATCCGCCAGACTATGTGAATCATATGGTGGCTGCCCTTCGTCGTCACCGATTTCAAGCGGTGGTGGGCATGCACGGGGCGGCCTTCAATATCCCACCGATGTCCTACACGAAGGACCGCAAGGTGATTCATTTCCAACAGGCGCGTCAACTGGATGTTTTCGTGGACGAACTGGGAACCGGCACGTTCGCCTTCCATTCAGAATGCCTGAAATTCGACATTCGTCAGTGGGAACACCATGACATGGATGACCTGATGATGATGATCGAATGCATTCGACAAGGCGTGCCGCGCGTGTCGGTGCGTCGCCCACAGAATTACCTTCTCGCTATCGAGCAGTACCAGGTTGATTCTTTGCACCGAGCGAGTCTGGCCGACGATTCTCGACAGACAGCGCTCCTGCGCGCCACTTACGCGTGCTACCCAGACGATTGGTTCATGGCGGGCTGAAGCATCCAGATTGCCTCATGCGGTGCCACTGTGGCACTAGCAGCAGGCGTAAAACCAGAAAGTGATCGCAGTCGCGGTGTCAACTGGCTCTCATAGAGGCTTACAAGCCGCAACTTTAAGTCTTGGGCGACAGTATCAAGCGGCACGACAAATCGCCGTAACTGACGCTCACCAAGCAGGGACGCTAACTTTTGCAGCCCGCTCATTCGAGCAGTGGGTTCGCAGGCGTAAGGCAAGTCTTCATAGAAACCCACCCTGTAAAACAATTCAAGCTGCTGCAGATGGCCGATCACCACGCGGCAAACAGCCAGGTGATCGACGTGGCCACCTATGCCGACCGGGCAAGCCAGCAGCGGCTTGGGTTGGATGGACTTGCCAAGTAAAGGACCCATGAGTGCGGCAACGACGGTTGGTGCAATTGTGGCGGCCAGCGCCCTAGCGGGCTCGGGGTCGAAGGGCTGACTACCCCGGGCGGAGGAGTCGTCAAAACCTAAGTAGAGCGCATCCAAGCCGCAAGTCTGTGCGAACCGGCTGTCTTCGGAAATTCTCTTGTGCGTCACAATCGTTGAGGATTCTTGTGGAAGTGAAAGCGCACGCACCTGATAAGTGGATCGCGGGAACACAGTAAGCAACTGTCCTGAACCACGCTGGCTTGCAAGCACGCCTAGCGAGAAGCAGATGTCATCTGTGTGCGGGGATAAAAAAACATCAGCAGGGGTTGGACGGTCTTGCATCCTGTCGTGCTCTTGATTACAGCTTGAGGTAAGTGCAAAGGCGATGTGATGATTTGGCCACAATGCCCTGAAAACCGCGTAAGGCTTAATGATCTGGAGGAAGAGGTGGGATTCGAACCCACGGTACCTTACGGTACGCCTGATTTCGAGTCAGGTACATTCGGCCACTCTGCCACTCTTCCTCGATCATTTAATTGTACAACAGCCCTGCATAGTCATTGAATTCAGGTGTCGTTGGCACTAAGATTGTGTCTAGGATGAACTCGCCATGAAAATTATTTTTATCTTTCTTCTCTTGCCATGTTTTTCATGGGCCGGGGATGCCCATTGTTATGGAATGAAGGACACGAATAACCGAAATTATTGCCTCGGCATTCAAAAAAGACAGGCTTCGTACTGCAACAAAATTGACAAAAACTCTCTGCAGTATCTTTGTTTGGCTGAACTAACCAAGCAAAAGAGTTATTGTGATGAAATCAAATTGGTGGATGACGCCAATAACTGCAAAAAACTTTTCCGGTTTAAATAACTAAAACGCCACGAGGCGTCATGCTCAGGGAGCACTTTCTTTTTTAACTTTTTAGGAGCACCCTTTGGAAGCACACGAAACCGCCGAATTGATCGAGCAACCCGAAGGCGATAAGCAAAAAACACGGACCGCTTTAACCATTTCATTTTTCGCCATGGTTTTAGCCTTTGCCAGCCTGGGCGGCTCGAACACTGCAAAAGAAGCTACGCAGGAAAATATTTTGGCTGCCAACGCTTATTCGTTTTATCAAGCCAAAACCATTCGGCAAACCTCCATGAAAATTGCGGCAACTGATCTTGAATTGCAATTAATCCGTGACACGGCCATGCCAGCAGATGTCAAAGAAATTTTCAAGAAAAAAATTGACGATTACAAAAAAACGATTGATCGCTATGAGTCAGAGCCAGAGACCAAAGACGGCAAAAAAGAACTGATGGTTCAGGCCAAAGCGCATGAAGTGGCGCGAGACCACGCACTTCGTCAGGATCCTTGGTTTGATTTTGCAGAAGGCATGGTTCAGATCGCCATTGTTCTGCTTTCGGTCTCAATGATTGGCGCAATTCCTGCCTTGTTCTTTGCTGGGACTGCTTTAGGTGCGCTTGGGATGTTTTGCACGATCAATGGGTTTTTTCTACTCGTTTAAAGTTTTAGTACCACGCCTGGCGCACACTTATCGAAGTGACCAGGCTTTACGCTGGCTAGGTGACTGGTGGCGCGCATCGAAACACCCCATGACACCCCAATATGCAAGCACCTGACACCCCCATTTTGAGAGACATTGTGTTGGTGGGCGGTGGTCACAGCCATGTAGGCGTCCTTAAAAGTTTTGGCATGACGCCCATCCCAGGTGTCCGCTTGACGCTCATCTGTACGGATATGCACACGCCCTACTCAGGTATGTTGCCAGGCTATGTCGCAGGACACTACGACTACGACGAGGTGCATATTGACCTGAGCCGATTGGCCGTTTTCGCGGGCGCCCGTCTTTACAAGGATGAAGTGATCGGAATTGACCGGCTCAACCGGAAGGTGCTTTGCCGCAACCGTCCCGCCGTTCCTTATGACGTGCTATCCATCAATATCGGTGCCACACCACAGCTTGCCAACGTGCTTGGCGCCCAAGAGCATGCAGTGGCTGTTAAACCGATCACTCGCTTCAATGATCGATGGTTGGCGCTGCTTGAGCGCGTAAAAAACAACCCTGGCACAACAACCGTCGCGGTCGTGGGCGCAGGTGCTGGCGGGGTTGAGCTCTTGTTGGCCATGCAGTTTCGCTTGTGCAATGTTTTGCGTGGGCTTGGACGCGATCCGGCAGAGTTGGTTTTTCACCTTTTCGCCAGCGGCGCCGACCTGTTGCCCACCCATAACGCCAGGGTAAGAAAGCGCTTCACCAAGGTGCTGGCAGATAGAGGCGTGCAGGTTCATCGGAATGCGGAAGTGACGCAAGTCATGCCCGGGCAACTGCAGACCGCCAGCGGCGAGGTGCTTGATGCGGATGAAATTATCTGGGTAACCCGCGCAGGGGGTGCCGCGTGGCTGAAAGAGACAGGACTGGCGCTAGACGCGGATGGATTCATTCGGGTTAGTGACAGCTTGCAATCTTTGAGCGACCCAGTTATTTTTGCGGCGGGCGATGTGGCTAGCATGGTTAATTTCCCACTGGAAAAAGCAGGTGTTTTTGCCGTGAGGCAAGGTCCGCCATTGACGCACAACTTGCGTTGCAGTGTGTTGGGCGAAGCCTTGCGTCCCTACCGACCACAACGTAAATGGTTGGCCCTTATCAGCACGGGCGATCAATATGCCGTGGCATCGCGAGGTTGGTTGGGGTTGGGAGGCGCTTGGGTGTGGCGCTGGAAGGACTGGATTGACCAGCGCTTTATGCGCAGGTTTAGTGACCTGCAAATGATTGACGCAACGGTGGCTCAAACCAGCAAGCTGCGAAACCTCGTTCAACTCACCCCTCAGGAGTCATTACAGGCCATCTCGGCGATGGCCATGCGATGTGGCGGGTGCGGCGCCAAGGTGGGGGCCACCGTTCTGTCAAGTGCACTCAGTCAGTTGCATCCAATCAATCGTGAAGAGGTGTTGGTGGGCCTCACAGATCCTGATGATGCAGCGGTCGTGCGTATCCCGCCGGGCAAAGCAATGGTGCATTCAGTCGATTTTTTTCGCTCGTTTGTTGATGACCCGTATATTTTTGGCAAGATTGCTGCCAACCATGCTTTGGGTGATGTTTGGGCGATGGGTGCACAAGCTCAAACCGCGACAGCGATTGCTACAGTGCCCTCGGGACTGGACGCAAAAGTAGAAGATGTGCTCTTTCAGATGATGACCGGCGCCGTTGAAGTTTTAAATGAAGCTGAATGCGCACTGGTCGGCGGGCACACGGGAGAAGGGAAAGAGCTGGCGCTTGGCTTTGCCATCAACGGCTTGATTGACGACGATCCTGCAAGAATTTTGAGAAAAAATGGTATGCAGCCGGGTGATGTATTGATCCTCACCAAGCCCATTGGAACCGGCACCTTGTTTGCCGCCCATGCGCGTTTAGCCGCCAAGGGGCGGTGGATAGATGCCGCCTTGCAGTCGATGGTGATGTCAAACCGGCTAGGTGCGCAATGTCTGACGGCTTGGGGAGCCACCGCTTGCACCGACCTGACCGGCTTTGGGCTGCTGGGTCATTTACTGGAAATGACGCGACCTTCGGGCGTAGATGCAGAATTATTGATGAGCGCCCTGCCTTTGCTGGACGGCGCCCAAGAATGCGTGAACGCTGGCATGGTGAGCTCCCTGCAAAGCGCCAACGTGCGTTTGCGCCGTGCACTGAGCAACCAAGAGGCCATGATCAACCACCCTCGCTACCCCTTGCTTTTTGATCCTCAAACGGCTGGCGGTCTATTGGCCAGTTTGCCCGCTGATAAAGCGCAGGCCTGCATAAATGAATTACAAGCTTTGGGTTACACACAGACGGTGGTCGTTGGGAGAGTTTTGGCTCAAGGCGATTCATTGGCGCCGATTACCTTGCGCGAATAATCGGCAGGATTAGCTGCGTGAGGATGTAAAAAAACCCGCCAGTCTTTCGACTGGCGGGTTTTTTAAAATGCGCTTGACGAATTAACGTGCAGGGCGTGCGGGACGCTTCGCAGCGTCACGGGGCACAAATACTTTTCCGCCATTACCTGGCTTGGCACCCATTGGCTTGCCAAAGGCTGGCTTACGGGCACCGAAGTCGCCGCGTGGCGCACCGAAATCACCACGAGGAGCGCCGCCGTCATTACGACCGCCGAAGTCACCGCGAGGGGCTCCGAAGTCGCCACGGGGAGCGCCACCGCCGTCGTTGCGGCCACCGAAGTCGCCGCGAGGCGCTCCGAAATCACCGCGAGGCGCAGGGGAGCCCGCAAAACGGTCATTAAAACCACCTTTGCGCTCATAGCTACGGCCTTCAGGCTGGCTGAATCCGCCACCGTTGTTGTTGTTTTGGTAACCACCGCCGCCGGCGTCACGAGGTGCGCCTGAATTGCGGTCATTAAAACCACCACGGGGAGCACCGAAGCCACCTGAGCGTCCACCGCCACCGCCGCCGCCGAAGTTGCCACCACGGGAATGGTTGTCTCCACCACGTCCACCGCCACCACCGCTAAAGTTTTGAGGGCGTGAATCAGGGAAACGCTGTTGTGGCTCCATACCTGGAACAGTTTCAGCTTTGAAAGTCTGGTGGCTATGGAACTCAATGTCCATGATCTTGCGGCGATCGCGGAACTCGGCAAAAGTTACCGCAATACCATCGCGTCCGGCACGACCGGTACGGCCAATACGGTGGGTGTAATCTTCAGCTTTCATCGGCAAGCCAAAGTTGAACACGTGGGTCACTGTGGGCACGTCAATACCGCGAGCAGCCACATCGGTTGCCACCAAAATTTGTACTTGACCTTGACGCAGAGCCATCAAGCGACGGTTACGCAGACCTTGGCTCAGAGCGCCGTGCAAAGCAACGGCAGAGAAACCTTCTTGTTGCAGGTCGTTGGCCAAACCATCGCACTCAATTTGTGTGCTGGCAAACACGATGGCTTGCTTGATGTTGGTGTCGCGCAACCAGTGGTCGAGCAATTTGCGCTTGTGCTGCGCGTTGTCGGCCCAGAACAAAACTTGCTTGATGTTGCTGTGCTTTTCTTGAGGTGAATCGATTTGGATTTTCTGAACAGAAGAACCACCATCGTGCATCACGCGCAT
>CANBUY010000029.1 GCA_947372745.1 Comamonadaceae bacterium
GATCGTCATGGCCTCTCATGGGCGCCGGGGCATCAAACGACTGCTGCTGGGCAGCGAAACCCAACTGGTGCTGACCCACTCGCATGTGCCGGTATTGGTTTTAAGGTAAATTGCCTTATAAGCCATTAAATACATGCTTGAGCAGCTACTAATTTAGTAGCATGCAGTTGGGATCAAACGCTTTCATCCTCGTCTTGAAAGCGTTTTTTAATCTCCAAAACAGACGCCCAGTCGGCCAGGAAGGCGTCCACACAGAGGGGATCGAAATGGGTGCCCGCATTGGCCTTCAAGAAATCGGTGGAGCGCGCCAGGCTCCAGGCTTGTTTGTAGGGGCGCTCAGAGGTCAGGGCATCAAAGACGTCTGCCACGGCTACTATGCGGCTAAAAATGGGAATAGCCTCGCCCACCAAACCACTGGGGTAGCCCGAGCCATCAAACTTTTCGTGGTGCCCCAAGGCGATGTCCGCCCCGGTTTGCAACACTTTGGACGAACTGCCGTTAAGTAGTTTGTAGCCCAGCAGCGGGTGAGTTCGCATCACGGCCAGTTCATCCTCCGTCAATCGACCAGGTTTGAGCAAAATGGCATCTGCTATGCCCACTTTGCCAATGTCATGCATGGGTGCGGCCTCCAGCAACAAGGTTTGGTCAAACACGGACAAGCCCAACTCACGGGCAATCAAGGCCGAGTAATGGGCCATGCGCAAGATATGTGCACCGGTGTCAGGGTCGCGGTATTCGGCGGCCCGGGTCAATCTGACCACCGTTTCACGCTCGCGGTCCAATATTTCAAGGGTTGCCCGGCGCACCTCTTCTGCCAACCAAGTGCTGTGATCGGCCAACTTCTTTTGAGCATCACTGAGCGTCAGCATATTTTTAATGCGCGCCTGAAACTCCACTTTATCCACGGGTTTGGTTAAAAAATCGGTGGCTCCCGCGCCCAGGGCTTCGTAACACACTTCTTTTTGGTCATTGGCGGTCACCATCAAAATGGGCGTGCTGACTTTTCCTGGCAGTTGCCTGAACGCATGGATGAAGTCAATGCCGTGCAGCTCCGGCATCATGTAGTCAACAATGACCAAGTCGGGATCATTCTCCCCAGCCCACGCCAGACCCTCCAGGGGGCTAGAAAACGGATGGACCTGAGCTGTGCTGTGCTGTTGAACCATCGCCTTGAACAAAAGCAAGTTGGATTCAACATCGTCAATGATGAGTATCTGTTGATCCATGATCTCAGTTTCCGCCTGCTTTTACTGTTTGAATCTGTGCACTTAGGGCCAATTGCTCATCACTCAAGGAATGGCGTGTGACCAACTCGGCAAAGGGCGATGGTCGGCGCCCCATCACGCGCAACAAAATGGCCAACCACTGATCTCGGGCACAGGGCTTGGAAACATAGGCTGAAAATCCCAAGTCATGCGCCTTTTGTGCATGCCCCTTCACACCTGAGGTCGACATCATGACCGATCTGACCCCGTCAAGCTCGGGCCATTGGCGCATCGCTATGGCCATCGCAAACCCACTCAGGCCAGGCGAAAAATCATCGACCAGCAGTAGATCAAAAGGATGAGCTTGGGCCTGGGCATCCCGGAGCACCGTCACGGCGTGCTCACCAGAATGGAGGCCTTCAGCCTTGAGGCCGGCCGATTGAAGAATCTCTATCAGCACCGCCCGGCTGGTCGGGTTGCCGTCCACCACCAGCACGCGCAAGTCGTCTAGGGGTTGCAGGTCTAGGGTCACTGGGGGGCTTTCTTCGTCCACATCAAACGGGAGGGTCACACTGAACCGACTCCCCACCCCGAGCTGGCTTGAAACCTGTATTGCGCCCCCCAAGGCCTGAGCCAGCTTGTCGGAAATGGGCAGCCCCAGCCCCGTGCCCCCAAAGCGGCGCGTAATGGTGCTGTCTTCTTGGGCAAAGGCTTCGAAAATGGCGCCCAACTTATGGGGCGCAATACCAAGCCCTGTATCAGTCACCGTGAAGCGCAAGGTATGCAGGCGCATTTGAAGTTCCACCAAATCGACCGTCAAGACCACCGAACCTTTGCTGGTGAACTTGATGGCATTGCCAATCAGGTTGACCAATATTTGACGCAAACGACCTGGGTCGCCCAACACTTGCATCGGCACATCGGCATGAATGTCCACCACCAAGTCCAGGCGCTTGGCATGGGCAGACAAAGCAAGTGTTTTTAGTAGATCACTCAGCAAGCCACCCAAATTAAACGGAATTCTCTCAAGCTTGAGGTTTCCGGACTCAATCTTGGAGAAATCCAAAATATCGTTAATGACCACCAACAAAGCATCACCCGAAGATTTGACGATATTGAGGTACTCACGTTGCTCAGGGTTGAGATCGGTGTCCAGTGCCAGCTCGGTCATACCAATCACGCCATTCATGGGGGTGCGAATTTCATGGCTCATATTGGCCAAAAATTCAGACTTGGCCCGGTTCGCCGATTCGGCCATTTCTTTGGCGACTCGCAAAGCCTCAGAAAGTTGACGGTCTTCAGTGATATCGTTGATGGAGCCACTCCATAAAGTTGAGCCATCGGGCAGCCGCTTGGGCTGGGCGACGGTGTGAACCCAAACAATTTTCCCACTTGACTTGTGAATGTATCGATAGATTTCAGACCATCGTTCAAGTAATTCTTTCGATTTAACAATCGATCGCTGCACCTTTTCAAGGTCGTCTGGATGTACTTGTGCAAAAACCAGAGACGCATCTTGAATCGCCTCTTGTCGGGTTACGCCACAAACAGCCTCTATCGACGGGTTACAAAAAGGCAGGCAATGAGTGCCATCTGTCAATTGATTGTATTGGTACACCGCCAAAGGCAAGTCTTGGGTCACGTCTCCCAGCATCACCAGGGCCTCTTTATAAGCCGTCACATCGCGCCAAATACCCGTATAAACCGCACCAGCGCTTGAGGAGTGACTGAGATCGGGGCTCATTTCAGCCTTAATCCAACGAAGAGCGCCATTGGGTAGCTGTATTTGGTACTCACTGTTCCAAGGCAATCGGGCCTGAGCAGCGATCTGCAGGGCCTTGAACTGCTGCGACCGAACGTCATCGCTCATTTGTAAAAAGGGCAAATTCCCGTCGGCCAACACCGCTTCAACATCCAGTCCGCAAACTTCTGCGAGACGGTCGCTGACATAGCTAAAACGAATCTGCCCCTGCCCCACCTCACACTGAAACACCACGGCCGGCACCGCATTGGTGATGCGGCGAATGCGGGCTTCGGCCGCCATCATTTGTTGATCCAGCAACTTGGACGCGGTGATGTCGGTGCGTATAGCGACGTATTGCACCACCTTGCCCTGGGCATTAAAAACTGGCATCAGGGTTGAGCTCACCCAATAAAGTTGGCCAGACTTGTTGCGGTTGCAAATTTCCCCGCTCCAGACTTGGCCCGAGGCAATGACGTGCCACAAATTGGTCATGAATTCTTGTGAATGCGTCCCAGAATTGATGATGTTGTGGCTTGAGCCCAGCAACTCATCCCGGGAAAATTGACTGACCAAACAGAAATTGTCATTGACATAGGTGATGAGGCCTGACGCATCGGTGGTGCTGACGATGGCGTGCATGTCCAGTGCTAGCAGCAAGTTATCCGATTGGCTTCGAGCATGGCGCAGGTGCTGCTGAGCCATTTCTTGCGACCGCAATAAGCCAGACAAAACCCCAGACAGTGACTCTAGGCTTTGATCCATCAGGGGCAAAACTGCCGGATCGAGTCGCTGCTGCAAACTGTTGGTGCTCGCGCGCAAAGCGCCCATCGCCCGCATTCCACTTTCAAAATCCAGGCGAATTTTTTCGTGGGCGCTGTATGCGTCTGCTTGAGAATTTTCAAGCTTTAGGCTCTCGTCAAGGCGGCTCTGAAAAGCCACTGAACTCATCTGGTCCATTTGCATCAAAAACCCCGAAAGCCCATTTAGCACGCAGGCCGCACCAGCAGACAGACCGCTCGTGCGGGCCAATTGCTGCAGCTCTTCCAACACGGGTTGTTGCGCGCAGCCCTGACCAAAGAGAGCCTGCAATTCCTGCTTAAATAAGTCTTTCATCGCAGACGACCTTACAAAATCAGTTTTAAAGTTGAGTCAGGCTCACTCGGTAATATACTTAATATCGAAATAATTTAAATTACATTCATCAATATTTGTGTTTGATGAATTTTATCAAAATTATTCTTGGCGATTTTTTTAAAAGCAGGGTTTTCGCTTGTTTATAAAAGCCTGTATGCCCTCTCTGTGCTCAAGACTGCTGGCATAAGCGAATGGAGAATTTAATTGAACCGACGTCAAGTTCAAAGATTTTCCTTGTTCATCCACATTTACTATAGGGTTGCTCAGCGCTCTAATGACCTGCTTGTTGGCCCGCGCCGCCTGGGGCGCCAAGCCCGCAATGCGCTGGGCGGTGGCTTGCACGTCGGTGGCCAAGGCGGCACCCTCAAGCACCCGACTTATAAAGCCCCGAGCCAGCATCTCTTGGGCGCTAAAAATTGCCGCTTCCAGCAGCATTTGGCGAGCGGTCATGAGGCCCACTTCGCGGGCCACCAAGGCCGCCTCGCGCGGTGCCATCGGGAAACCCAGTTTGGCAATCGGCGCGCCAAAGCGGGCAGCCGAACTGGCCAGGCGAATATCGCAGCAACTGGCTATCTCCACCCCCGCGCCCATGCAGTTGCCCTCAATGTGCGCGACCATCGGCACATCACAGGAAAGCATGGCGCTCAAAGCGCCCCAAACATCATTTTCATGAAAATCGCGCAGAGAAGCTTCTTCAAACCTGAAGCTGGTGTATTCCGAAATATCACCGCCGGCACAAAAGTGCACACCCTCGCCGCGAACCACGATGCAGCGCACCTCGGGTCTCACCTGTAGCTGCTCAAAAACAGCACGCAATTCGCGCCACATCAGCCGCGACATGGCATTGAACCGCGCCGCGTGGCTGATCGTGACGGTGGCCACGCCGTCCTCAAGTGCTAGATGAATGCTTCCTGTCATGATTTAGTCCTTTCCCCTTCGTCACTGCGAGCAAAGCGCGGCAGTCCATCATGCCGAGCCAAGCCCGCTCCAGAAAATAAAACTCTAGAAACGCAGTGATGGATTGCCGCGCTTCGCTCGCAATGACGGGCGTGGAGCTTGGCCGTGTCGACAAAAGTGGTGCTGAATAGTTATTTATTTTGATAGCTGTCCAAGCACGTCTAGCTTACCGTACCGGCTTATTTAGATGTTTTTTCTGCCCACAGCCACAAACCCACACCACCCAGAATCATGGGCACGCACAACCACTGGCCCATGCTCATGCCCAAGGACAAAATGCCCAGATGCGCATCGGGCTCCCTGAAAAACTCGGCAATAAAGCGAAACACGCCGTAGCCCAGCAAAAAGGCCGCCGACACTTGTCCTACCTGGCGGGGCTTGCGGGCATACAGCCACAGCAACACAAACAATAGGAGGCCTTCCATCAGGAATTGGTAAATTTGCGAGGGATGGCGCGGCAAGTCGCCACCACCCCGAAACACCATGCCCCAAGGCAAATCCGGGCCGCTCAGTCGGCCCCAAAGTTCGCCGTTGATAAAGTTACCGACGCGCCCCGCCGCCAAGCCGGTCGGCACGCAAGGCGCCACAAAATCGGCCACCTGCAGCCAAGGCTTGCCGCGCGAGCGGGCAAACCAGACCATCGCCACAATCACGCCCAACATGCCGCCATGAAAGCTCATGCCGCCTTGCCACACCGCCAAAATCTCAAGTGGGTGCGCCAGGTAATACAGTGGTTTGTAAAACAGGCAATAGCCCACACGCCCGCCCAGCACCACGCCCATGACGCCCATAAACAAGATGTCTTCCACGTCTTGCTTTTTCCAGGCGCCCTGCCCCTGAACCGAAGCAAAGGGCTCATGGCGCAGGCGGCGCAGGCCCAAAAGCATAAAAAGCCCGAAGGCGGCGAGGTAGGTCAGCCCGTACCAATGCACGGCCAAAGGGCCAATTTGCAGAGCGACGGGGTTTATTTCAGGATGAATCAGCATGGGCAAGATTGTGCACGCAAGCGACCCTGAAATTTTTGGGCATCAGGGTCTCTAAAATATCGATTATTAGAAATTTAACCGCCGCTTTGGCACCCCTGTCAGTACACCGCAACCTTTGACCAAAAAGAGACCCCATGGACATCAAACCGATCATCATGAACCCCCGCTCCAGAAACATCACAGAGGGCAAGTCCCGCGCGCCCAACCGCTCCATGTACTACGCTATGGGCTACGAGGCCGATGATTTCAAGAAGCCGATGATCGGCGTGGCCAACGGGCACAGCACCATCACCCCCTGCAACAGCGGCCTGCAAAAGCTGACCGATGCGGCGATTGACGCGATTGAAGCCGCAGGCGGCAACGCCCAGGTGTTTGGCACCCCCACTATTTCTGACGGCATGGCCATGGGCACCGAGGGCATGAAGTACTCACTGGTGAGCCGTGAAGTGATTTCCGACTGTATTGAGACCTCCGTGCAAGGCCAGTGGATGGACGGCGTTTTGGTGGTGGGCGGTTGCGACAAAAACATGCCCGGCGGCCTGATGGGCATGCTGCGCGCCAACGTGCCGGCCATTTTTGTGTATGGCGGCACTATTTTGCCGGGCCATTACAAGGGCAAAGACCTCAACATCGTGAGCGTGTTTGAAGCCGTGGGTGAAAACGCCGCCGGCCGCATGAGCGACGAAGACCTGCTGGAGATTGAGCGCCGCGCCGTGCCCGGCCCCGGTTCTTGCGGGGGCATGTACACCGCCAACACCATGAGTTCGGCGTTTGAGGCCCTGGGTATTTCCCTGCCTTTTTCGAGCACCATGGCCAACCCGCATGAAGAAAAGGTGGACTCGGCCCGCGAATCAGCCAAAGTCCTGGTCGAAGCCATCAAGAAAGACCTGAAACCGCGTGACATCGTGACCCGCCAGTCGATTGAAAACGCCGTGGCCGTCATCATGGCCACCGGTGGCTCCACCAACGCCGTGCTGCACTTTTTGGCCATTGCCCACGCCGCAGGTGTGGAGTGGTCGATTGACGACTTTGAGCGCATGCGCGTCAAAACGCCCGTGTTGTGCAACCTGAAGCCCAGCGGCGAGTACCTGGCGGTCGACCTGCACCGCGCAGGCGGTATTCCGCAAGTCATGAAAATGCTGCTGGTGGCCGGTTTGCTCAATGGCGACTGCATCACCATCACCGGGCAAACCATTGCCGAAGTGCTCAAAGACGTGCCCGATACGCCGCGCGCTGACCAGGACGTGATTCGCCCGATGAGCAACCCAATGTACGCGCAAGGCCACCTGGCTATTCTTAAAGGCAACCTCTCGCCTGAAGGTGCGGTCGCCAAGATTACCGGCCTCAAAAACCCGGTCATGACCGGCCCAGCCCGCGTGTTTGACGACGAGCAAACCGCCATGGCCGCTATTTTGGCCAACAAAATTGTGGCCGGTGACGTGATGGTGCTGCGCTACCTGGGCCCCAAAGGCGGTCCCGGCATGCCCGAAATGCTGGCCCCCACGGGTGCGCTGGTTGGGCAAGGCTTGGGCGAGTCAGTGGGTTTGATTACCGATGGACGTTTCTCAGGCGGCACTTGGGGCATGGTGGTCGGCCACGTCGCGCCTGAAGCGGCAGTGGGCGGCACGATTGCCTTCATCCAGGAAGGCGACTCGATCACCATCGATGCACACCAGTTGCTGCTGCAACTCAATGTGAGCGACGAAGAAATTGCCAAGCGCCGCGCCGCCTGGACGGCACCCCTGCCCCGCTACACCCGGGGCGTGCAGGCCAAGTTTGCGTTTAACGCCTCAACCGCCAGCAAAGGCGCGGTGTTGGACAACTACTGATTTTCACAAGGAACAAAATAATGAAGCTCGCTCTTTTGACTCTTTTGGCTGCTGCCACCACCAGCTTGACGGCCCTGCCAGCCTTGGCAGACCCCGCCTTGGCCGCGTCCAAAAACTGCATGGCTTGCCATGCGGTGGACAAAAAGCTGGTCGGCCCCGCCTATAAAGACGTCGCCAAGAAGTACGCAGGCCAAGCCGGTGCAGCCGACAAACTGGCCGCCAAAATCATGAAGGGCGGCTCAGGCGTTTGGGGCGCGATCCCCATGCCCGCCAACCCCCAGGTGAACGAGGCTGAAGCCAAGAAACTGGCGGCTTGGGTGTTGGGAAGCTAATCAAGCCCATCACGCTTGGACGTCAAAAAACCCGCTACGGCATGCCGCAGCGGGTTTTTTTATGCGCCATTGAAACGCATCAAATATTTAACAAAACAACCGATTAAGCCCTGAATAAAGGCTTAAACAGCTATTATTTTTGTAGCATTAGTAAGTCTGACCCAGCTGATCCAGAATGGCGGGGTTTTCCAAGGTGGAGGTGTCTTGCGTGATGGACTCGCCTTTGGCCAGCGAGCGGAGCAAGCGGCGCATGATTTTGCCGGAACGGGTCTTGGGCAAGTTCTCGCCAAAGCGGATGTCTTTCGGCTTGGCAATCGGGCCGATTTCTTTGGCGACCCAGTCGCGCAATTCTTTGGCAATCGCTTTGGCTTCGTCGCCGGTCGGCACAGGGCGCTTGAGCACGACAAAGGCGCAAATCGCCTCGCCGGTCAAATCATCAGGGCGACCGACCACGGCGGCTTCAGCCACCAGATCCGACTTGGCGACCAAGGCCGACTCGATTTCCATTGTGCCCATGCGGTGCCCCGACACGTTCAACACGTCGTCAATACGACCGGTGATGCGGAAGTAGCCGTTGTCAATATTGCGCACTGCGCCGTCACCGGCGAGGTAAGTGGTGCCGCCCAGCTCTTCAGGGAAGTAGCTTTTCTTGAAACGATCGGGGTCATTCCAGATGTTGCGAATCATCGAAGGCCAAGGGCGCTTGACGACCAACAAACCGCCTGAACCATTGGGCACGTCCACACCGGCCTCGTCCACAATCGCGGCCATGATGCCGGGCAGTGGCAGTGTGCAGCTACCGGGTACCAGCGGTGTGGCACCAGGCAAGGGGGTGATCATGTGGCCACCGGTTTCGGTTTGCCAGAAGGTGTCCACAATCGGGCACTTCTCGTGGCCGATGTTTTTGTAGTACCACATCCACGCTTCAGGGTTGATGGGCTCGCCCACCGAGCCCAAAATGCGCAGGCTGCTCAGGTCTGAGCGGTCTGGGTGCACTTTCTCATTCGCTTCAGCCGCTTTGATGAGCGAACGGATAGCGGTAGGCGCGGTGTAGAAAATCGAGCATTTGTGGCGCTCGATCATCTGCCAGAAGCGGCCAGCATCAGGGTAAGTGGGGATGCCTTCAAAGATGATTTGAGTGGCGCCAGCGGCCAGCGGGCCGTAAGCCACGTAGGCGTGACCGGTGATCCAGCCGATGTCGGCCGTGCACCAGAACACGTCGTCTGCTTTCAAGTCAAAAGTCCAGTCCATCGTGAGCTTGGCCCACAGCAGGAAACCGCCAGTGGAATGCTGCACGCCTTTGGGCTTGTCGGTAGAGCCCGAGGTAAAGAGGATGAACAAGGGGTGCTCAGCGCCCACAGCCACGGGGGCGCATAAGGTGCTTTGTCCATTCAGCGCCTCGGTAAAAGTCTTGTCGCGACCGGCCACCATGTTGCAGGCGGTGGGGGTGCGCTGGTACACAAACACGTTCTTGATGGACTCGCAGCCACCCAAAGCCAAGCCTTCGTCCACGATGGATTTGAGGGGCAACTCTTTGCCACCGCGCATCTGGAAATTGGAGGTAATGACCGCCACGGCGCCAGCGTCAATAATGCGCTCTTGCAAGGCCTTGGCCGAGAAGCCGCCAAACACCACACTGTGGGTAGCGCCACTGCGGGCGCAGGCTTGCATGGCCATCACGCCTTCCAGCGTCATGGGCATGTAAATGAGCACACGGTCGCCTTTTTGGATGCCGTGGGCGGTGAGCGCGTTGGCAAACTGGCTGACACGGGCCAGCAACTCTTTGTAGCTGGTCTTGGTGACCGTGCCGTCATCGGCTTCAAAAATAACGGCGGTTTTGTTTTCTACCGGCGTGCCCATGTGGCGGTCCAGGCAGTTGGCCGAGGCGTTGAGTTCGCCGTCATCAAACCACTTGTAAAACGGGGCGTTGGACTCATCCAGCGTTTGGGTGAAAGGCTTTGACCAAGTGATGTTTTCACGCGCCAGACGCGCCCAAAAACCTTCAAAATCATTTTCAGCTTCTGCGCACAGGGCGTTGTAGCCCTCCATGCCGGAAATACGGGCTGATTTAACCAGCGCTTCGCTAGGCGGAAAAACACGGTTCTCAACCAAAACGGACTGAATCGCAGATGATGGTGCACTCATGAATAATGTCTCATATAGTTAATAAAAGCTGAGCGAGACTGTGGCGGCTCCCACTTACAGATGACTGACTGAATTCAACAACCCGGGGGCTTTTTGATCCCAGCACAAAAAAAGGATGACGCCCCAAACCCCTCGCTGGCATGTGTGCAGTCGGGCAAAATGGATGGCAGCGCTGCGCTCGCCATGACGGGGGTTGGGGCTTGCCATGACGGAGGTTGGGGCTCGTCACTGCGAGCGTAGCGCGGCAGTCCATCTTCGCCGTCTAGTCACAAATTAGTCAAAACGGCCAACCTACAATGCATTTTCATTTCAAACTGCAGGACCGCCATGACCACGCCCACGCCAGAAAAAACAGTTAACCTGCGCCCGATTCCCCGTTTCATCTTTGCCAGCCGCTGGCTTCAGCTGCCCTTGTATATTGGGTTGATCGCTGCGCAAGGCGTTTATGTTTTCCATTTTTGGGTGGAGTTGGTGCACCTGCTGGAGGCTGCTTTTGGCAACCAGGCGGCCCTAAAGGCGCTGGTGACCAGCATCGGCTACAAGTCTGAATTTGCGGTGGAACACCTCAACGAGACCATCATCATGCTGGTGGTGCTGGCCCTGATTGACGTGGTAATGATCTCCAACCTGCTCATCATGGTGATCGTCGGCGGCTACGAGACCTTTGTCAGCCGCATGGACCTGGAAGGGCACCGCGACCAACCCGAGTGGCTCAGCCATGTGAACGCCTCGGTGCTCAAGGTCAAACTGGGCACCGCCATCATCGGCATCAGCTCCATCCACTTGCTTAAAACCTTCATCAACGCCGCCAACTACGATGAAAAAGTGCTGATCGCTCAAACCGCCATCCACATCACGTTTTTACTTTCGGCCATGGCGATTGCTTACACCGACAAGCTGATGGTGCGCGCCCCCGGTGACGCGCACTGACAAAGCCTGCGCCGCATCAAGCCCCCAAACCTGATCAGCGCTTTTAATGACGGCAACACGCCGTCATTCATGAAACCACCTTCCAAAAATACCCACTGGCACCAGCGCGAGGTGCTGGAACTTCTGGCCGAGCACACGGTAGACCCCGAGCTGGGCCTAGCCTCGCATGAGGTTCAAAGTCGGGCGCAAAGCCACGGCCCCAACGAATTACAAAACCGCAACCAGCGTACGAGACTCTCTTTACTGGCCGACCAGTTCAAGGATTTCATGGTGTTGGTGCTGCTGGCCGCAGCAGTCATTTCAGGCTTCATTGGCGACTTGATCGACGCAGGGGCTATTTTGGTCATTGTGTTGCTCAACGCGCTCATCGGCTATGTGCAAAGTTGGCGCGCCGACCGCGCCATGGCCGCCTTGCAGCAATTGGCCGCAGCCCAGGCCACGGTGCTACGCGATGGGCAGCTGCAAGTGGTGACTGCAAGCGCCCTGGTCCCCGGCGACATTGTGCTGCTGGAAGCTGGCAACCAGATTCCTGCTGATTTGCGCTTGCTCCACATCGCCCAACTCAAGGTCGATGAATCGGCCCTGACCGGCGAATCCGTCACGGTGGCCAAACAAACCGCCGCACTGACCGACTCGGGCACCAGCGCTTTGGGGGATCGGGTCAACATGGCCTTTAAAGGCACCACCGCCACCCATGGGCGGGGACGCGGCTTGGTGGTGGCCACGGGCATGAACACCGAGTTGGGCAAAATTGCCTGGCTGCTGGACAGCGAAGACCGCACCACACCCTTGCAAAAGCGACTGGCGGCCTTTGGCCAGCGTCTGGCCTGGGTGGTGCTGGGCATTTGTGCTGTCATTTTTGGGTTTGGCGTGCTGCGTGGCGAAGCCCCGCTGCTGATGGCGCTCACCGCTATCAGCCTCGCTGTGGCGGCAATTCCAGAGGCTCTGCCCGCCGTGGTCACGGTGCTGCTGGCGCTGGGCGCGCGGCGCATGGTGGCCGTTAGAGCCTTGGTGCGGCGTTTGCCTTCGGTGGAAACGCTCGGTTCGGTCACGCATATTTGCGCTGACAAAACCGGCACACTGACCCAAAACCGAATGCACGCCGAGTTAATGCTGATCCAGGGCAGCCATTGGCGACCTGGCGAACCATTGCCCAGCCCCCTGCATCAAGAGGCTTTGCTGGCAGCGGCTTTGTGCAACGACTCAAGGCTCGATACCAGCGCCGCCCCACCCACTTGGCAAGGCGACCCGACCGAAACTGCGCTGGTCATCGTCGCTTTGAGCGCCCACTTGAATAAAACGGTGCTCGATGCCGAATGGCCCCGCGTGCAAGAGCAACCTTTTGATTCCGAGCGCAAGCGCATGACCACGTTTCACCGGCATGCCGACAACTTGGTGGCCTACACCAAAGGAGCGCCAGAATCGGTGCTGCCCTGCTGTGCGTGGCAATGGACGCCCGACGGCCCCACGCTGCTTGACCTCGTAAAAGTGATGGCAGACGCCCATGCGCTGGCCGAACAAGGCCTGCGCGTGCTGGCTTTGGCCCGGCGCGAGCACGTCTTTTTGCCTGACACCAACGCGCTGGGAGATGTCGAAAGCCAGCTTCAATTTTTGGGCCTGATCGCTTTGATAGACCCACCACGCCCAGAAGCCGCCACGGCCGTACAAGATTGTCTGAATGCCGGCATCACCCCGATCATGATCACCGGCGACCACCCGGCCACGGCACGGGCCATTGCACACCGGCTAGGCATAGTGAACGACTCAAGTGCCCCCGTCTTGACAGGGCAAGACCTCGCCACGCTGGACGAGGCCGCGCTGCGTCAACGGGTTGAGCAGGTGCGCGTTTATGCTCGCGTGGACCCGTCGCAGAAAATCCGGATTGTCCAAGCGCTTCAGGCGCAAGGACACATCGTGGCCATGACGGGTGACGGCGTGAA
Source organism: Comamonadaceae bacterium (assembly GCA_947372745.1). Lineage (GTDB taxonomy): Bacteria > Pseudomonadota > Gammaproteobacteria > Burkholderiales > Burkholderiaceae_C > Rhodoferax. The sequence continues at coordinate 13,203 of CANBUY010000029.1, forward strand.
CGACGCCCCGGCCTTGAAGCGTGCCGACATTGGCATTGCGATGGGCCAAGGCGGCACCGATGTGGCGCGTGAATCCGCCAGTCTGGTGCTGCTGGACGACAACTTTGCCACCATCGTGTCGGCGGTTCGCGAAGGCCGGCGCATTTATGACAACATCCGAAAATTTGTGCGCTACGCCATGACCGGCAACTCGGGGGAGATCTGGACGCTCTTTCTGGCCCCCCTGCTGCTGCTGCCCATCCCGTTGTTGCCCATCCATATTTTGTGGGTCAACCTCGTGACTGACGGGCTCCCGGGCCTGGCGCTGGCGGCCGAACCCGCCGAGCGCGGCGTGATGCAGCGCCCACCCCGCGCACCCGATGAGCCTTTTTTTGCCCACGGCCTGTGGCAACACATTTTGGGCATTGGCCTGCTGATTGGCGGCTTGTGCCTGGGCGTGCAAGCCTGGGCGCTGTCAACGGGCCACGCCAATTGGCAAACCATGGTGTTCACGGTACTCACCTTGTCGCAAATGGTGCATGTGTTGGCGATCCGGTCTGAGCAAGAATCGCTTTGGCACCTGGGCTTGGGCAGCAACTTGCCCTTGCTCGGGGCGGTGGCACTGACCTTTTTGCTACAAATGGCGACAATCTACATCCCGGCACTCAACCCGATTTTCAAAACAGCGCCTTTAAGCCTTGCAGAGTTGGCCATTTGCCTAGGAGCAGCCGCGGTGGTGGGACTTGTGGTGGAACTGGAAAAATGGTGGCGCCGGTCAAAAATTCAGCCTTAAAACCGCGCACCAACGATGCAATTAAAGCCAGCGAAAAGCCAAAATAGCCACCAGCGTAGGCGGCAGCGCGGCCAATAACAAGCCCAGCGGATGAATCGTCTGATCTTGAAAGCTGCCACGCAAAATGGCCACGCCAGCTGGGTTGGGGGCATTGGCAATCACCGTCAAGCCGCCGCCGGTGACAGCCCCGGCCACCAGCGCCACCTTGAACTCAGGGCTCAAGCCCTCCACCAAGGAGCCCAGGTAAGTGAGCGCGGCGTTGTCCGTGAATGCGGTCAGCACGGTAGCGCCGAAGAAAACTGAATCGGCGTTCAGGCCCATCAGCACTGGCTCCAGCCACCACTGCTGCAAGCCCCCCAGCACCACCAAGCCTGCCAGAAAAAATGCCACCAGCAAAGCTTCGCGCAAGATCAAGGGGTTTTGATGGCGTTCATAGGCCGTTGCAAAGCCCAGAAAGAATAAAAACAGCCCCATAAAAACAGACGGGTAGTGCGCAAACACCACCAGACCCAGCAAAAACAGCAGGTGCACCGCCACCACCGCCAAAGGCACCGGCGTCGTCTCCGTGCGGGTGGCCTGGGCCATCACGCCCAACTCGCGGCGCAGCAACAGCATGGCCGAGACGGCGTTGACCACCACGGCCAGCGCGGCTTTCCAGCCAAAGTGGGTGACCATAAACATGATGTCCCAGTTCCACTTGCCCGCCACCATCAAGACCGGCGGCGCAGCAAATGGTGTCAAGGTGCCGCCAATGGAGATATTGACAAACAGCACCCCCACCGTGATGTATTTCAGCCGGGACGACACGTCTTTTGAAAACAGCGTGTCACGCAGCATCAGGGCGGCCAGCGTCATGGCGGCGGGCTCGGTAATGAATGAGCCCAGCAGCGGCACCAAAGCCAGCATTAAAAAATACAAGGCCATGCCCCGATTCACGGGCAGCCAAGACGCCAAGCCCTGAACGACTGAGGCGGCAAACTGCAACACAGGCCGGGTGCCCGCAATCACCATGATGGCAAACACAAACAAGGGCTCGGTGAAGTTGCGGGTTTCAAGGTAGCTGATGGCCGCTGCTTTGCCGCTGAGCCCAAACATGAACACCATCAGCACCATGGCCCAAAAGCCAAACACCACCTCCACCTCCCCCAGCAAATGCCACAGCCCCGCATGGCGTGGGCGGGTGTGCGCCAGCCCCTCAAAAAATTTGGTGGAGAAGGTGTGGATCACGGCCAGCGCAAACAGCACGGCACCAATCGCTTGCAGGGTGGTGGGGGTAGGCATAAAGAATTGTAAGAACCCAAGCTAAAGCCCTAGTCTTTGGGCGTGCAAGCCGCCTTTCCCGGCGTCAGCTTGCCGTGAGGCGGCTTGGTTAAACTTAGACGCAGTTTTCAACCCTTTTCTCCCCTTTCCTCCCGAACGTTTAAGGCTTCTCCACCATGACCACCATCCGCCAGGCCGACCTGATCGAATCCGTTGCTGCCGCTCTGCAGTACATCAGCTACTACCACCCCGCCGACTACATTGCCCACCTGGCCCGTGCCTATGAGCGCGAGCAAAGCGCCGCCGCCAAAGACGCAATTGCCCAAATTTTGACCAACAGCAAAATGAGCGCCACCGGCCACCGCCCGATTTGCCAGGACACGGGCATCGTCAACGTATTTTTGAAAGTGGGCATGGACGTGCGCTGGGAAGGCTTCACCGGCAGCTTGGATGACGCCATCAACGAAGGCGTGCGCCAAGCCTACAACCACCCCGACAACACCTTGCGCGCCTCAGTGGTGGCCGACCCGCAGTTTGACCGCAAGAACACCAAAGACAACACACCGGCTGTGATTTTTTCCGAGATCGTGCCTGGCAACTCATTGGAAGTGACCGTGGCCGCCAAAGGCGGCGGCTCAGAGAACAAAAGCAAGATGGTCATGCTCAACCCCGGCGACTCGGTGGTGGACTGGGTGCTCAAAACCGTGCCCACCATGGGTGCGGGCTGGTGCCCACCGGGCATGCTGGGCATTGGCATTGGTGGCACGGCTGAAAAAGCAGTGCTGATGGCCAAAGAAAGCCTGATGGACGACCTGGACATGTATGAGCTGCAAGCTAAATCAGCCAGCGGCGGCGCACTCACCAAGACCGAGGCGCTACGCCTGGAGCTCTTCGAGAAAGTCAACGCCTTAGGCATTGGTGCCCAAGGCTTGGGCGGCTTGACCACCGTGCTGGACATCAAAATCAAGATGTACCCCACCCACGCCGCCAGCAAGCCCGTGGCCATGATCCCCAACTGCGCCGCCACGCGCCACGCCCACTTTGTGATGGATGGCAGCGGCCCGGTCTACCTGACACCGCCTTCGCTCGACCTGTGGCCCGACGTGCAATGGACGCCTGACTACGTCAAGAGCCGCAAGGTCGACCTGAACACTTTGACCAAAGAAGAAGTCGCCAGCTGGAAACCGGGCGACACCCTGCTTTTAAACGGCAAGATGCTGACCGGGCGCGATGCCGCGCACAAGCGCATCAAGGACATGCTGGCCAAGGGCGAAAAGCTGCCGGTTGACTTCACCAACCGCGTCATTTACTACGTCGGCCCGGTCGACCCAGTCAAGGGCGAAGCTGTCGGCCCCGCCGGCCCCACCACCGCCACCCGCATGGACGATTTCACCGAAATGATGTTGAGCCAAACCGGCCTGATTTCGATGATCGGCAAAGCCGAGCGCGGCCCAGTCGCCATTGAAGCCATCAAAAACCACAAGAGTGCGTACCTGATGGCCGTGGGCGGCGCGGCCTACCTGGTCAGCAAAGCCATCAAACACGCAACCGTGGTGGGCTTTGCCGACCTGGGCATGGAAGCTATTTACGAGTTTGACGTGGTCGACATGCCCGTGACGGTAGCCGTGGACTCCGGCGGTACCAGCGCCCACATTACCGGCCCCGCCGAGTGGAAAGACCGCATTGCCACCGGCGAGTTCAAGGGCATCAAGGTGGCCGGCGTTTAATCGCAGCCCGTTAAATTAGAGGGCACGGGCGGCATCGCGCCGCTCTACGGTTTTGAGCAGCAGCAACAAAACCGTGCCCAAGGCCATCGCCGCCGAGGCGAAGTACAGACCGGTGTTGTAGCTGCCAAACCGGGTGGCCAGCCAGGCGGTGACCGCAGGGCCCGTGATCTGGGCGATACCGTAAGACAAGGTCATCTTGCCCATCATCTTGGCGGGCCGGGTGGGGTAATAGCGCCCTGCCATGGTCAGCACCAAGCTCACCATGCCGATAAACGTGCCGCCAAAAAGCAAGGAGCCCAGCACGGCGGCGGCCAAGCCGCCCACCATCACGGGCAGCAAAATACCGATGATTTGCAGCAGCGCCGCCAAAATCAGGGCATTGAGGTCGCCCGTGCGCCGGGCGATAAAGTCCCACGCAATGCAGCCCGGCACGGCGCCCAAGCCAATCGCCAGCAAGGCCAGGTTGCCCTGCCCCTCCAGGCCGGGTAATTTATTCACAATCGCCACGATAAAGGTCGAGCTGACCACGTAGCCGATACCGGCACAAAAATAGGCCGCCATAAAAACGCGCAAATATAGAGGGCTTGGTGGGGTTTCAGGCATGACCTGGCCGCTGGTATTCAGGGCGCTGGCCACCGGCTTGGGCAACCAGCCCAAAGCCGGAATAAGCAACAGGCAACCCAGTGCAGCAAACGCAAACCACTGCTGGCGCCAGTCCAGCCACGGGGTAAACGCGCTGACCGCAGCCGCACAACCGGCAATGCCCAAACCGATACCCGCGAAGTGAATGCCCAACTCGCTGCGGTGTTTGTGGCGCATCAGCCAGTTCAAAATCAAACCCGTACCCAGCAACATGCCCGCCGCACTGCTCAAGCCCGCCACGTAGCGCGACACGGCCCAAAGCGTGACATCGGTGGTGAGCCCCATGGCCACGGTGCTGAAAATCGACATCACCATGCCGATGCGGTAGAGCCGGTCTTTCAGCGCCAGGTCACTGATGAGGGACGCAATGATGGCGCCTGTGAGATAACCCGCGTAGTTGACAGCCGCCAACGCACCCGCAGCGGCCACGCCCAGCCCCGCTTGTTGCTGCATGAGCGGCAACAAAGGCGTGTAAGAAAAACGCGCCACCCCCACCACGAGAATCAAGCTACAAATGCCCGCCGTGAGCACCTTCATGCGCGCGCGTTGTTCATTCATGGGGGGTCCTTTGGGTGGTTTTGAACGGTGAATATTCAGTGTCGCAGAATATTTGATGGGTAAAGGTCGAGAGAGTCGCCAATGCACACTTCGGCCCGCAGCTTGGGGGGGGTTGGATTGCCGCGCTTCGCTCGCAATGACGGGGGAAATGGCGCTCGCAGTGACGGGGGAAAGCACCTCAGACCCGTCATTGCGAGCGTAGCGCGGCAATCCATCTTCGCCTGTCAAAAACCAACCCTCAACTTGGGATAATCTAAGGGTTGTCAAACGCCACTTAAAAAACCCATGCCCATGCCTTCACCCCCTTCAACACCCACCAGCGCCGCACCCAAGCGGCCTATTGGCGTGTTTGACAGCGGCTTAGGGGGCTTGAGTGTGCTTAGAGCGCTGCGGGCTGAGCTGCCGTTTGAAGACTTTGTTTACGTCTCGGACAGTGGGCACGCGCCTTATGGGGAGCGCGATGATTGTTTTGTCATTGAGCGCGCCCATGTGATCACCCAGTATTTGTTGGCGCAGCACCAGATCAAGGCGCTGGTGATGGCGTGCAACACCGCCACGGCGGCCACTATTCATTTGCTGCGCGCTCAGCACCCCACGCTGCCCATCATCGGGGTGGAACCCGCGCTCAAACCAGCGCTGGCGCTGAGCAAAACACGGCGCATTGGCGTGATGGCCACGCGCGGCACGCTGGGCAGCGCCAAATTTCAGGCCCTGCTGGCCTCGCTGGCCGACCAGGCTGACTTTGTGTGCCAACCCTGCGATGGTTTGGCTTACGCTATTGAGCACCAAGATACTCCTGAAATAATAGCTGGTGTAGCACGCTACACGGGCCTCATGGGCCAATTTGGCTTAAATTCTGGCGACATCGACACGCTGGTGCTGGGCTGCACGCACTACCCCTTTGCCACTCAAACCTTCCGAAATCTGCTGGGCCCGCAGGTGCAGCTGATTGACAACGGCGAGCCCGTGGCGCGCCAGACCCGGCGCGTCTTGCCCGTACTCAGCGCACCAGACAACCCCGGCCAATGTCGCCTGCTGTGCACCGGCGATGCGTCCGCGCTGCAACAAGCCGCCCAGCGCTGGCTGCAACTGGACGACCCGGTCGAGACCCTGAAGCGCTAGGCGTGCCAGCCAGTGCGGGCCCGGCACGTCTATTTGCGAAAACGCATGGGCGCAGACTGATAGATCCCTAAGATAAATACATATCTTTCTACAACCGGCTTGGGTCCACAGTCATCACGGGGGGTACGCTATGAAAGACCAGCCCCCACTGGCACCAAATAAGCCACTCAATACCGCGCAGGCACCGCCCGCCACCAGCACCCCAGCGGGGCTGGCTGATTGGTGCTCACCCACAGGCAGTGCCCCTGGGTGGTGGGCCATCGGCTTGACCGTGCTGCTGCTTGTGGGACGCACCTTGCCTGAGGCCCAGTTTTTCGCCTCCCCCGCCCACTACTTGCCCCTGCATACCGGGCTCGAATTTATTTCAATTGCTGTGTCTGTGATGGTCTTTGCGCTGGCCTGGAACCTGCGCCGCCAAGCCGACAACAGCCATTTGATGCGCTTGGGTGTGGGCTTTCTGGCGGTGAGTCTGATCGATTTTGCGCACACCCTGTCTTACTCGGGTATGCCGGTCTGGGTAACACCCAGTGGCCCAGAAAAAGCCATTAATTTCTGGCTGTCCGGGCGTCTCATGGCAGCGCTGACCTTGCTCAGCGTGGCATGGCAAGGGGTCAACCACTGGTCAGAAAACACCTGCCGCAGCGCGGTACTCGTGGCCGTTTTGGGATCGGCCGTGGTCTGGTGGGTTGGGCTGAGTCATGCCGACATCTTGCCCCGAACTTTTGTCGCCGGACAGGGGCTGACGCCTTTCAAAATTGCCAGCGAAGTCCTGCTGATGGGTTTGTATGGCTTGGCAGGGGTTTTGCTTTTCTTGAAAAGCCGGCGCTCTGGCAACCAAGAACTGCAGTGGCTCGCAGCCTCGGCCTGGGTGCAAGGCTTGGCTGAAATTTTTTTTACGCTCTATGTCGATGTCACCGATTTGTTCAACCTGCTCGGCCACGTCTACAAGGCCCTGGCTTATTTGATGGTGTACCGGGCCTTGTTTTCAGCCGGGGTGCAAACGCCCTTTCTAAAACTTCAGGAGAGTCAAGACCGCCTGCGTGACCTGACAGAGATGTTGAATGAAACCGAGCAAGTGGGCAAAGTGGGGGGGTGGGCGCTTGACCTCGACACGGGCGTTCAGACCTGGACAAATCAGGTCTATGCCATTCATGAGATCGAGCAGCCCTATATGCCGACCTTAGATAAAGGAATCAACTTTTACACCGAAGCCTCACGGCCTGTGATTGAACAGGCGGTCAAAAGGGCAATAGAGCAGCAGGAGCCTTTCAATGTCGAGCTTGAAATTACCACCGCCAAAGGCCACCGGCGAAGTGTCAACGCCATTGGCAAGCCTGACCTGGGCCACCACCGCCTCTATGGTTTTTTCCAGGACATCACCGAGCGCACGCGAATTGAAGCAGAAGTGCGACAACTGGCGTTTCATGACGCGCTGACCCAACTGCCCAACCGACGTTTGCTCAACGACCGGCTTCAGCAAGCGCTGGCAGCCAGTCAGCGCAGTGGCCGTTTTGGTGCGGTGATGCTGTTGGATTTGGATAATTTCAAAGCGATCAACGATGCGCATGGCCATGGGGCAGGTGACCTGCTGCTCAAGGAAGTTTCCCGACGTTTGCTGGCCTGTGTGCGCGCCTCAGACACCGTGGCGCGGGTGGGTGGGGACGAGTTTGTGGTGTTGATCACGGAGTTGAACACGGCCCGGGCATCTTCCATTTTGCAAGCCTATGCGGTGGCTGAAAAAATTAGATTGAGTCTGGCCGAACCCTACCACCTCACAGACCCGCAAAGCGCCACAGGCGAAACCGAAATCACCCACCGTTGCACGGCCTGCATTGGTTTGGTGATGTTTATCGGCCATGAAGCCAGCAGCGAGGAACTACTCAAGTGGGCCGACGCCGCCATGTACCAGGTCAAAAATACGGGCCGCAACGCCATTCATCTTCACCAAAACCGAGCCGTCAAACCTTAGCCATCCACGCTGAGCAGCGACTGCAACACTTGGTGCGCGGCGTCAAACTCAAAGCGCTTGATGTGCAGGGCCAGCACCTCAAAACCTGCGCCCAGCGTGGCGCTCAGTGCGGGGGTCTGTAGTTCAAACCACCCGACCACCGAGGCGTCCCCCAAAACCAACAAGGTGTCGAGCTCTGCCAGCAAGACCTTCAAGCGGCTCGGGTCCAGGGGCGCCGCCACCAGATGCGACTTGGGCACCGGCTGTATGGGCAGCGCCGCCGTGACCTGGGTGAACTCCAACTTGATGGCCTCCATGTCGGCGCGAAACGCAGCATCCACCATCACCGTACTTTGGAGTAAGCGCAGTGTTTTTTCCATGCGACCCGCCAACAAGGCGAGGTGTTCCAGACCCAGCGTAGCCGAGGCGCCCTTGAGGGTATGCGTCAACTGGCGGGCTTGACTGAAGTCGGAACTGGCCAGGCAAAGGCCCAATTTGGTCATGTCCCCCGCGTGCGCGTCGGTAAATTGAGCCAACAGGGCAAGGTATTTATCTGCATTGCCGCGCAACATGGCCAAGCCGTAAGTGGTGTTAAGCCCAGGCACGATGTCCAGGCGCGACAGCGCGTGCTCCAAACTGACTTCCAGCAAGGGCGTTCGCCGTGGTGGCGCGGCCGGCGGGCGCGCAGCCTGCACCTCGCCCACAGTGGCCGATCGACCAGGGGCGGCGGACAACCATTTCAATAAAGTGGAAAACAGCAGGCCCGGGTTCACCGGCTTGGCCACAAAGTCAGTCATGCCGACCGCCTCACAAGCCCGCCGGTCCTCTTCAAAGGCGTTGGCGGTCATGGCCACAATCGGTATTTGTGACCAGCCGGGTAACCCGCGCAGGGCCGATGTAGCCTCTAGTCCATCCATGTGCGGCATTTGCAGGTCCATCAAGACCAGGTCAAAGGCTTGGCTTTTGACTTTTTCCAAGGCATCCAGGCCATCGGTGGCGCTCACCACCACCAAGCCCACGCCGGTCAACAATTCGGTGGCCACTTCGGCGTTGATGAGGTTATCTTCCACCAGCAAAATACGCTTGCCCAGATGGTCTTTGTGCAGGTGGTTTTCGGCATCGGTCAGCTCGCTGCCTTCGACCACGGGCATCACCCCCCGACCGCGCTTGAGCTGCACGGTCAACCAAAAAGTGCTGCCCACACCGGGCGTGCTTGTCACACCCACCTCGCCGCCCATCAACTGTGCGAGCCGGCGCGTAATGGTCAGGCCCAGACCGGTGCCGCCATATTTGCGCGTGGTCGAATCGTCCACTTGCTCAAAGGCGTGAAAAAGCTTCTCTAACTTCTCGGGCGCAATGCCAATGCCGGTGTCTTGCACTTCAAAGCGCACTGTCAAGACCTCATTTTGGTCCTGCAACAAAATCGCCCGCAGAATAATCTCACCCCGGTCGGTGAACTTGATGGCGTTGCCTACGTAGTTAATCAGGGCCTGACGCAAACGCATGGGGTCGCCTAAGAGCCAGACCGGCACGGCATCGGCATCGACGCTGATTTTTAGACCCTTGGTTTGCGCTGCCTCTCCAAAAATGGAGGCCACGTTGTCCAAAATGGAGGACAGATGAAAGTCCAGCATTTCAAGCATCAATCGATTGGCCTCGATTTTGGAGATATCCAAAATGTCATTGATGATCGCCAGCAGGTGGCGCCCTGCGCTGTCAACTTGGTCGAGTCGGGCTATTTGCTGGGCGCTGGCACCGTCGCGGCGCAACAAATAGTTCAGCCCAATGATGGCATTCAAAGGGGTTCGGATTTCGTGGCTCATATTGGCCAAAAAAGTGCTTTTCGCCAGGTTAGCGGCCTCGGCGGCGTTGCGGGCCAGGGTGAGATCGGCGCTGCGCTGTTGCACCAGCTCTTCCAGATGCTCGCGGTACTGTTTGAGGTCGGCCTGGTCGGCGAGTCGGTCCAGCGACTGGTTGATGTCACGGTTCAGCTCCACCAGAAGTCCTTGCGCCTCTTCGTTGAAGGCATTGACCAATTTGGCATACAAATTGAAACTCCCCACGATCTCGCCCCGACGCATTAAGGGCAATGCGGCAGCAGAGCGCCAGCCGGACTTTTGGGCGGATTCATTCCAGTAGATAAATTGCGGATTGCTGAGAACGTCCTGGCACCAAAATGGCCGATTTTCTCGAATCGCCGTGCCCGTGGGGCCTTGGCTTCTTGGGTCATTCGGGTCAAGCGAGACCAAGATGCCACTCAAGTACCCCAGATCATCCCCAAAAGAAGCGACCGGCACGACCGCTTGACTGGCCCGGTCGACCCGTCCGACCCAGGCCATGGAAAAGCCACCAAACTGCACCGCGCTACGGCAGATGTCCTGAAAAAGTTGCCGCTCCGAGCCGCTGTGTGCCATGGCCTGGTTGCACTGCCCCAGGGCGGCGTAAAGCTGGGTCAGGCGCTGCATTTGGTCTTGCGCTGCTTTTTGGGTCCGAATGTCGCGCAAAACCACCAAGGCCGAGGCTTGACCCTGGTAGTCCACCGGCACGGCCGAGGCCTCGACCAGCACGGGCTCGCCCTGCAGGGTCAGCATGCTGTCTTCGGTCAGCGCCGCTTGGCGTTCAACGCTGAGCTGGTGCCAGCGCTGCTCAAGCACACCTTGGATGTCCGGGGCAAACCGAGCCGAGACAGTTTGCCCCAAAAAGTCACGCGCGGTCGTCCCACCCAGCAAGCGGATGAGGGCCGCATTGACATAAACAAAGCGCTCCCCGGTCTGTACATAAATACCCTCAGGCACATGGTCGAGCAATGCCCGATAGTGGCGCTCGCTGTCACTCGCCGACATGTGTGGCTCCGGTCACCGTGTGGTTTTCCTGATAGCGCTGGGCGATGGCCACAAACTGGGCAAAGCTGGCCTCGAAGGCATCCACCACGTCAGGGTCAAAATGCTGGCCGCGCGCACTCAAAATGTTGGCATGGGCTTGCTCATAGGAGAAGGCACGCTTGTAGACACGGGTGGAAATAAGGGCGTCAAACACATCGGCCAGCGCCATGAGCCGGGCGGCCACGGGAATATCTTCACCCGCCAGGCCATCGGGGTAGCCGCTGCCGTCCCATTTTTCATGGTGCCAGTGGGCAATTTCTTTGGCGATGGCAAAAAAACCCAAGTGCGTCTCGATGTCTTTTTCGGCCATCTCGATGGCATCACTGCCCAGCTTGGCATGGGTGCGCATGACCGCCATTTCGGCGTCAGTCAACGCACCGGGCTTGAGCAAAATATGGTCAGGAATACCCACTTTTCCAATATCGTGCAAAGGGGATGAGCGCACAAGGAGTTCGATATAAGGGTTGCTGAGCGTCGCGGCAAAGCGGGGGTGCTGCTGCAAGCCCTGCGCCAGCTGGCGCACGTAGCCCTGCGTGCGCCGCAGGTGGTTGCCGGTGTCGGCGTCCCTGATTTCGGCCAAGTGGGCCAAGGCATGAATGCTGGCTCGCTGGGTCAGGTCGTTCTCGGCCATGCGCCGTGCCACTTCGGCTTCGAGCAAGGTGTTTTGCGTCTTGATCCAGTCCCGGGCCTGCTTGGCCTCCAGTTGGGTTTGCACCCGCGCCATCACCACAATGGGCGAGCAGGGTTTGGTGATGTAGTCAGCCGCGCCTTCTCTGAGGCCGCGCTCAATGTCTTCGGCTTCCGCCAGCGCGGTTAGAAATACCACGGGAATATCACGGGTGAGTTCACTCGCCCGCAGCTCGGCCAAGACAGCGTAACCGTCCATCACGGGCATCATGACGTCGAGCAAAATCAAATCAGGCCGGGGCTGCAAATGGGCCAGCCGCAAGCCCTCGGCCCCTGAAGTGGCCACCCGCACCCGGTAGTGGGGCAGGAGTAGTTCACTGAGCACACTCAGGGTCTCCGGGGCGTCGTCAACGACCAAAAGGGTAGCGCGCTGTGGGGTATTCATCGTTTTTTTTATTTTGTCGCTATGCCACGCGCCCGTGTTGATGAGACGCAAGGGCACCGCTCGACCCGACGATAATCAAGCCCCATGAACCCACTGCTTTCACACCTTCAGCCCTACCCTTTTGAGCGGCTGCGCCAGCTGTTTGCGCCCATCACGCCCAACCCGGCCCTGCGCCCCATCAGTTTGGGCATGGGCGAGCCCAAACACGCCACGCCGCCCTTTATTCAGCAAGCGATGATGGCCTCCATCACCGCCACCCCCAGCGGCTTGGCGGCGTATCCGGCCACCGCCGGTGAGCCCGCTTTGCGCCATGCGTTTGCCGCCTGGATGAAACGCCGCTATGGGCTGGATGTGAACCCCGTCACGCAGATGTTGCCCGTCAATGGTTCGCGCGAAGCCCTGTTTGCCCTGACCCAAACCATCATCGACCCGCACCCGCCAGGCTGGCCCGCCGATCAGGCGCCGATTGTGGTGTGCCCCAATCCGTTTTATCAAATCTACGAAGGCGCAGCGCTGCTGGCCGGGGCCCAGCCCTACTTTGTGGCCAGCGACCCGGCTCGCAACTTTGCCCAGGACTGGGACAGCGTGCCCGAGCCTATCTGGGCGCGCACCCAGTTGCTGATCGTGTGCTCCCCCGGCAACCCCACCGGTGCGGTGATGCCACTCTCGGAGTGGAAAAAACTGTTTGACTTGAGCGAGCGCTTCGGTTTTGTGATTGCCTCAGATGAGTGCTACAGCGAGATTTACTTCCGCGAGGAACCTCCACTGGGCGGTATGGAAGCCGCCGCTTTGTTGGGCCGAACTGACTTCAAAAACCTCGTCAGCTTCACCAGCCTGTCCAAGCGCAGCAATGTGCCGGGCATGCGCAGCGGCTTTGTGGCAGGCGATGCGGCGATCATGAAACAATTTTTGCTTTACCGCACCTACCACGGCAGCGCCATGAGCCCCGTAGTGCAAGCCGCCAGCGTGGCGGCCTGGAACGACGAGCAGCATGTGCAGGACAACCGTGCTTTGTACCGCGAGAAGTTTGCCCAGGTCACGCCGCTCTTGGCCGAGGTGATGGAGGTGCTGCTGCCCGATGCTGGCTTTTATTTGTGGGCCAAAATCAAGGGCAATGACCACGATTTCGCCCGTGATTTGTTCGCTCTTTACAATGTGACGGTTTTGCCCGGCTCCTATTTGGCCCGTGATGGCCAGGGGGTCAACCCCGGCGACGGTCGAATTCGCATGGCCCTGGTGGCTGACACCGCTGAGTGTGTCGAAGCCGCCCAGCGAATTGTCGAGTTTGTCAAAACCCGTGTCTGAAGCGTGGTTTGCTCCACGCCCTATGTCTCTTGATTATTTAAATTCTGAAAGCCTCATCATGACCCAACAACTCCAAAACATCATCGAAGCCGCATGGGAAGACCGTGCCAATGTCTCCGTCAAAACAGCGTCCAAAGAAGTCAGCGAAGCCGTGGAACACGTCTTGGCCCAGCTTGACAGCGGCGCCCTGCGCGTGGCCAACCGCCAGGCGGTGGGCCAGTGGACGGTGAACCAGTGGATCAAAAAAGCGGTGCTCCTGAGCTTTCGCCTGAAAGACAACGCCATCATGAAAGCGGGTGACTTGAACTTTTACGACAAAGTGCCCACCAAGTTTGCTGGCCTTAGTGAAGCCGCCATGGCCGCCACCGGCGTGCGCGTGGTGCCGCCCGCTGTGGCGCGTCGCGGCAGCTACTTGGCTAAAGGCGTGATTTTGATGCCTTCGTTTGTGAACATTGGCGCCTATGTGGACGAAGGCACGATGGTGGACGCCTGGGCCACGGTGGGTTCTTGCGCGCAGATTGGCAAAAACGTGCACCTGAGCGGTGGCGTGGGCATTGGTGGCGTGCTGGAGCCGATGCAGGCCGGCCCCACCATTATTGAGGACAACTGCTTTATCGGCGCCCGCTCTGAAGTGGTGGAAGGCGTGATTGTGGAAGAGAACTCGGTCCTTTCGATGGGCGTCTACATCGGCCAAAGCACCCCTATTTATGACCGCGCAACGGATACCGTGAGCTACGGCCGCGTGCCCAGTGGCTCGGTGGTGATCAGCGGAACCTTGCCCAAAGACGGTGGCAAGTACAGCCTGTACGCCGCCATCATCGTGAAACGGGTGGACGCGCAAACCCGCGCCAAAACCTCTTTGAACGATTTGCTGCGCGACTGATTTTTTCTTCACACCCAAATACCAAAGGTATCTCCATGGCTTTGAGCGGCACCGCCGACAGCACGGGCGCAACTTCGCGCACCCTGCGTCTGACTGAGCAGTTGATTTCCCGCGCCTCCAACACGCCGCATGATGCGGGTTGTCAGGACCTCATCGCCGCTCGCCTGACGCCTTTGGGTTTTGTGTGTGAAACCATCGTGAGTGGGCCTGAGAGCTTTCGGGTCATTAATTTATGGGCAAAACGGGCTGCAACGCCCGCTGGACTTGCTGGAGCAGCTCCCAAATTAATAGTGTTTGCAGGCCACACCGACGTCGTGCCCACCGGTCCGCTGGACCAATGGGACAGCGACCCCTTCACCCCCACGCACCGCGACGGCAAGTTGTATGGCCGGGGCGTGAGCGACATGAAAACCTCGCTGGCTGCCTTTGTGGTGGCGGCCGAGGAGTTTGTGGCAGCCCAACCCGACACACCTTTGAGCCTGGCCTTTTTGCTGACCAGCGACGAAGAAGGCCCAGCCCTTGATGGCACCGTGGTGGTCTGCCAGGCGCTTACCGCGCGCGGCGAACACATCGACTACTGCCTGGTGGGCGAGCCGACCTCGGTACAGCAGACCGGTGACATGATCAAAAACGGCCGCCGAGGCACCATGAGCGGCCGCTTGACGGTCAAAGGCGTGCAAGGCCACATTGCCTACCCGCATTTGGCCAATAACCCGATTCACCTCTTTGCCCCCGCTTTGGCCGAATTAGTCGCCATTGAATGGGACCCGGGCAACGCCTTTTTCCCGCCCACCTCGTGGCAGGTGAGCAACATCCACGGCGGCACCGGTGCCAGCAACGTGATTCCCGGCGCCTTGGTCGTAGATTTCAATTTCCGCTTTTGCACCGAGTCCACGCCTGAGCAACTGCAAACGCGCTTGCAAGCGGTGCTGGAACGTCATGGCTTGAACTTCGATTTGAGCTGGACGATTGGCGGCCTGCCCTTTTTGACCACCCCCGGCACACTGGTAGATGCGGTGGTGCAGGCCATCAAAGATGAAACCGGTCTGGACACCGTGCTGTCCACCACCGGCGGCACCAGCGATGGGCGCTTTATTGCCCAAATCTGCAAGCAGGTGATTGAGCTGGGGCCGACCAACGCCACCATCCACAAAATCAACGAACACTTGCCGGTGAGCGACATCGAGCCTTTGAAAAACATTTACCGGCGTGTGCTGGAAAACCTCAGCAGCCAGACCGCATGACCCTCCTAGAACTGATCAAATCCAGCGCCCAGCAGCTGACCCACGCCGGTGTCGCCTTTGGCCACGGCACCACCAACGCCTTTGACGAAGCCGCCTGGCTGGTGTTGTGGTCTTTGGGCTTGCCGCTGGACACGCCATTGGATGAGGCCAACAGCGGCGAAGAATTTATAGCTAATCAGCCTGTAGACGCCGCTGGTCTTGCTAAAGCATCATCTTTATTGATAGCACGCATTGAGTCACGCAAGCCTGCGGCCTACCTCACGCAAGAGGCGTGGTTGCAGGGCGTGGCGTTTTATGTGGACGAGCGGGTGATCGTGCCGCGCTCCTTCATTGCCGAATTGCTGGTCGAGGGCAGCATTGACTACTGGCTGTCTGAAGCCACCACCCGCGTGCTCGATTTGTGCACTGGCAACGGCAGCTTGGCCGTGCTCGCCGCCATGACTTACCCAGAAGTGAGTGTGGTGGCCTCCGACATCTCGGCAGACGCGCTGGCGGTGGCCCGTATTAACGTGGACAAACATGGGTTGCAAGACCGCATCACGCTGCTTGAGTCCGACGGTATGGCGTCGATTGACGGCCTTTTTGACCTGATCTTGTGCAACCCACCCTACGTGAACGCCCAAAGCATGGCCGCCTTGCCGCCCGAATACCACGCCGAACCGGCGCTGGCCCTGAGCGGCAACGCACTGGGCGGCACCGACGGCATGGACTTCATCCGCCAACTCCTCAACGACGCCCCTGCTCACTTAAGCGAAAAAGGGGTGCTGGTGCTGGAGATTGGCAACGAACAAGCCCACTTCGAAGCCGCCTTCCCCGGCCTGGAAGTGGTGTGGCTGGACACCAGCGCGGGTGAAGACCAAGTGCTGCTGGTCACGCGCGCGGCCCTCATCGCTTAAAATAAGGGTTTTCCCGTGCCGATGATGACCATTCGTCATGACGAGGAAGCACAGTAACCCGTCATTGCGAGCGTAGCGCGGCAATCCACCGCCACGAGTCAAAAGTCATGGACTGCCACGCTTCGCTCGCAGTGACGAAGTTATGGGCCTCGCAGTGACGAGGTAAAAGGCTTGGCAGTAAAGAAGCCAAGTAGCCCGTCATTGCGAGCGAAGCGCGGCAATCCATTGTGACGAGTCAAAAGTCATGGACTGCCGCGCTACGCTCGCAGTGACGAGTCAAAGGGTCTCGAATTGACGAACCCGTATTTTTCCAAGCTAACTAACTGAATCGATTTTCGTGATTACTCTTAAAAACGTCATACTGCGCCGCGGTGCCAAGCTGCTGCTAGACAGCGCCACCGTCACCATCAACCCCGGCGAAAACGTGGGCCTGGTGGGGCGCAACGGCGCGGGCAAGTCGTCGCTGTTTGCGCTGCTCAACGGCTCGCTGCACGAAGACGGCGGCGAGTATTTCATTCCCAGCCAGTGGCGCATGGGCCAAGTGGCCCAGGACATGCCTGAGACTGACCAAAGCGCCACCGACTACGTGGTCGACGGCGACACCAACTTGCTGGCGGCTCAAAACGAAGTCACAGCCTCAGAGGCGACCGAAGATTACGAGCGCATGGCCAATGCCTACATGGCGCTGCAAGACGCCGGTGCGCACGACGCCGCCGCCCGCGCACAGGCCCTGATTTTGGGCCTCGGTTTCAAAACCACCGAACTCGCCAACCCCGTCAACAGCTTCTCAGGCGGCTGGCGCATGCGCTTGCAACTGGCCCGTGCCCTGATGTGCCCGTCCGATCTGCTGCTGCTCGATGAGCCGACCAATCACTTGGATTTGGACGCGCTGGTGTGGCTGGAGGCCTGGCTCAAAAGGTACGAAGGCACCATGATTGTCATCAGCCACGACCGGGAGTTTTTGGATGCCGTGACCAACGTGACCATGCACATCGACAGTGGAAAACTAAATCGTTACGGCGGCAACTACAGCAAGTTTGAAGACATGCGCGCCGAGCAGATGACGCTGCAACAAAACGCGTTTTCCAAACAGCAAGACAAAATTGCCCACTTGCAAAAGTTTATTGCCCGCTTCAAGGCCCAGGCCAGCAAAGCCAAGCAAGCGCAAAGCCGGGTCAAGGCGCTGGACCGGATGGAAAAAGTGGCCCCGCTGCTGGCCGAAGCCGACTTCACCTTCGAATTCAAAGAACCCGCCAATTTACCCAACCCCATGCTGTCCATGAGCGGTGTGAGCTTTGGCTACCCCGCGCCCGAAGGCTCGCCCGAGGGCACGCCCCCGACCGTGATTGTGAACAACGTCAGCAAGTCGGTGCTGGCGGGCCAGCGCATCGGCATTCTGGGTGCCAACGGCCAGGGCAAGTCCACGCTGGTGAAGACCATTGCGCGCGACCTGGCCATCCTGGACGGCGAGATTACC
>CANBUY010000030.1 GCA_947372745.1 Comamonadaceae bacterium
CTAAAGTGAAAGCCGATTTACAGTGGATTTGGGACCACCACTTTAACGTCATCTGGCATTCCCACAAGGCAGTAGACGGACGCTTGAATGACTGCTACCGAGACGTCTTCAATAATTTCCAACTTTGAAGGAACGACTCCTAACGCTGCGGACTTGACTCATGAAAGTACCGCGTGGCTGACCGCTAAGGGTCTTCTACAGTCAGCCACCTTTCTCAGAAGCTGGCATTCAAATTTGACTGTCGGCAATGGATTGCCGCGCTTCGCAATGACTTGGGAACGGGCTCGCCGCGAGGGTGAGGGCAGCCGCAAAAAGGGACTTGACCGTTGCCTTACGTCGTAAGCTCATTAAGACTGAGATAAATTGCCTTGTAGCCTCTGATGTCGTCGTCTGAATTGACCTCTTTAAAACCCAGTTCTCGTGCCAGTTTCAACATGCGCTCGTTGTAGTCCAGCACCGTGGCCACCAGTCTTTGCGTGCCTTGGCTACGCAGGTAGGCAATCATTTTCTGCATCAGCAACATTCCAAGCCCACTCCCCTTTAAATCTGAGCGCACGATCACGCCAAACTCGGCCTCGATGTTGTCAGGGTCGGCCATGGCGCGCACCACGCCCAGGGTTTGCAATTGCCCGTCCGGCCCAGGGGCGGTGGCAATAAAGGCCATTTCGCGGGCGTAGTCGATTTGCACCAGCCGTGCCAACTCACTGCGTTCCATCGTGCGCTTGCTATAAAACACGCGCATGCGCACGTCCTCGGGGTCCAATCCCTGTAAAAATTCCTTGTGAAACACTTCATCTTCGGGGCGAATAGGGCGCAGACACACCGTGCGACCCTGCCACGGCAGCGACTCTTCCAAGGCCGATGGATAGGGTTGAATGGCAAAGTTTTTAGCCCCTGCGGGTTTGGCGGGGTCCAGGCGGATGCGTGCGTCCAGCGCAACAGCACCCTCAAAGTTGACGATCAAGGGGTTGATGTCCAGCTCGGCAATCTCGGGCACCTCGGCCAGCAGCTGCGACAAAGCGAGCAACACACCATGAACCGCCGCCTCATCTACTGCAGGGGTGTCGCGCCAGCCCGCCATCAGGCGCGACACGCGGGTGCGTGCGATCAAAGCCTGGGCCAGTGGAACATTGAGTGGCGGGAGCGCCACCGCACGGTCCGCCATCACTTCGACCGCCGTACCGCCTTGGCCAAACAAAATAACCGGGCCAAACACAGAGTCGACCGTGCTGCCCACAATCAATTCCTGGGCGTGCTGACGCTTAATCATGGCCTGCACCGTAAAGCCTTGAATGCGTGCTTGAGGCATCTGGCTTTGCACCCGCGCCAACATGGTTTGTGCTGCCAGACGCACTTCAGCTTCATTCTTCAGGTTCAAAGCCACCCCGCCCACGTCCGACTTGTGCGAGATGCCGTCAGACAATATTTTCAGCACCACCGGAAAACCCAGTGCTTGCGCGCCTAAAGCCGCTCCTTGCTCTGAGGGCTCGACGCGCTGGGTCGGCACCACCGGAATTTGGCAGGCATCCAGTACCGCCTTGGCCTCTGTCTCCGTCAGCAGGGTTCGGCCGGCAGCTAAAGCAGCTTGAACAATTTGTTGAATCGCAGGAAGGTCAAGACGCCCTTCAGGTAAGCGTGCCGGAGGCGCTTGCGTCAGTTCCAATTGGTTATTGCGGTAGCGCTGCAGCATGGAAAAGGCCCGCACCGCCTGCTCAGGGGTCTCAAAGTCGGCAATCGCCGCGTCTTGAAACAGTTGTCGCGCTGCGGCCACGGCCTGGTCGCCCAACCAGCAGCTCATCACCCGGGGCACAGCACCCGTTGAAGCCTGGCATAAGGGCGCCAACGCCTGCGCAATTTCAAAGCTGGAAACAATCGCGGTGGGTGCGTGGATAAATAGCACAGCGCCCGTGGCTGGGTCATCAAGCAAGATGTTCAGAGCGTCCACATAACGGGCAACCGGCGCGTCGCCAATGATGTCCACCGGGTTGGCGCGTGACCAGTTGGCGGGCAACACGGTATCAAGTTTGGCCAGGGTAGCTGTGCTCAGTACCGACAAACGCACACCAGCAAAGGCTGCGGCATCAGCAGCCATCACACCGGCACCCCCGCCGTTGGTCAAAATGGTGATGGATTGACTGGTGTTGGTGCGAAAGCGCGACAAAGTTTCTGCAGCCAGGAAAAGTTCTTGCAAGGTATTAACCCGCAACATCCCGGCACGAGCGAGGGCGGCATCAAACACCCTGTCAGAGCCGGCCAAGGCGCCCGTGTGCGAAGCTGCAGCTAACTGCCCCTGGGGCGAGCGCCCGGCTTTCACCATAATCACAGGCTTGTTGCGGGCCGCTGCCCGCGCCGCCGACATGAATTTGCGCGGCGACTCAATGGATTCGGCGTACATCAGGATCGCGCGGGTCTTGGCGTCACTGGCCAAGTAGTCCAGCATGTCGCCAAAATCTACATCTGCATGCTCGCCCAGCGACACAAAGTGTGAAAAACCAATGCCTTTGCCCTTGGCCCAATCCAGCATGGCGGTTACCAAAGCGCCCGATTGCGATACAAAAACCAACTCACCCGGCTGGGCGTCAATATGCGAAAAGCTGGCATTCAAGCCGTGGTGCGGCGACAGCAGGCCAATGCAGTTGGGCCCCAGCACACGCATGAGGTGAGGGCGTGCGGCTTCCAGCAGAGCTTTTTTCTGATCTGCGTTCAGGCCCGCCGTTAAAACAATCACCGCCTTAGTTCCCAGCTCAGCCAGTTCTTTGACCAGCTCGACCACCGTCCCCGCCGGTGTGCAGATCACCGCCAGTTCGGGCACGCTCGGTAAATCAGACGCCCGGCCCACGACGGGAAAGCCATCAAGCGCTTTGTGCTTGAGGTTGACGGCATACAAAGCGCCTTTGAAGTTGCTTGCTCTCAGATTTTTCCAAACGGTGGCACCGACGCTGCCCGGTCGTTGTGAGGCGCCAAAGACAGCGACTGAGGCGGGGTCAAACAGTGAATCAAGGTTTCGAATGCTCATGGAAAGCGGCCTTTAGGTTTCAAAATTAGCGGTCAACGCCCAGTTATGCACAAGCCTGTGGATAGTTTGGGAGTAAGCCATGAGTTATCCACAGAAATTTTTTAAATCGGGACTTATTCATCTTTTGGTGACACCAGTGAAGCATAGGCGCGCACATGGCTTGGGGTGCCGTAAGCGCTTGATATAAAACAAAGAAGACCACTTATCCACAGAAGAGGCGCTCCCTTATCTACTACTACTATGTATTAATAGAATAAATAAGTAATAAGTCCGAACTCCCCTTCTTCTGAAATTTATCACTGTGAGCGAAGCGTAGTAGGGCAAAACACTCCCAAATAAGGGCATCGGTATGATCCACCGCTTCGCCCAAAGTTATTGCATGTCCTCCTCTCCCCCTCAAGCAGGCAACGGCCTGAACCTGGCCCAACAAGAAGCCGTCAATTTCATGCACGGCCCCTGTCTGGTACTGGCAGGGGCTGGTTCAGGCAAAACGCGAGTCATCACGCACAAAATTGGCCGCTTAATTCAGGCCGGCATGCCCGCAAAACGCATTGCGGCCATCACGTTTACCAATAAAGCCGCGGCTGAAATGCGTGAACGGGCCAAAGGCTTGATTGGTCGCGACGCGCGCGAAGTGGTTATTTGTACCTTTCACGCGCTGGGCGTGCGCATGCTGCGCCAGGACGGGGTGGCACTGGGGCTCAAACCTACTTTCTCGATTTTGGACACCGACGACATCACCAGCATCCTCAAAGACGCCGGTGGCTCGGTCGATGTGGCCACTGCCCGCTCTTGGCAGTGGGTGATCAGCGGCTGGAAAGGGCAGGGGCTGAACTCGGCTCAAGCAGCCGCGCTGGCCAAGGATGACAACGAACGTATCATTGCCCGCGTCATGGGGCATTACGAAGAACGCCTTAGCGCTTACCAAAGTGTTGATTTTGATGATTTGATTACTCTGCCCCTCAAGCTGCTGCGCGATCACGCCGAAGTGCGTGAGAAGTGGCAGCAGCAAATGGGCCATGTGCTGGTTGATGAATACCAGGACACCAACGCTACGCAGTACGAAGTGCTCAAATTCTTGGTGGGTGGCAACACGCCCGAAGGCGCCCGTTTTACCGCGGTGGGGGATGATGACCAGTCCATTTACGGCTGGCGCGGCGCCACGCTGGACAATTTGAAGAAACTACCCGTGGACTTTCCCACCCTCAAGGTCATCAAGCTGGAGCAAAACTACCGTTCTACCAGCGCTATCCTGCGCGCGGCCAACAATGTGATCGGCCCCAACCCCAAGCTGTTTCCCAAAAACCTGTGGAGCGACTTGGGCGAGGGCGAGCCGGTGCGGGTGGTGGATGCTGACAGCGAAGAACACGAGGCCGAGCGCACCGTGGCCCGCATCCAGAGCCTGCGCGCTAATGGCTTGCCACACGGGGGGACGCAGTACCAAGAGTTTCGCCACTTTGCTATTTTGTACCGCGCCAACCACCAAGCCAAAACCTTTGAGAAAGCACTGCGAAAAGCTGCTATTCCGTACAAGGTGTCGGGGGGCACCAGCTTTTTTGACCGGGCCGAGATCAAGGACCTGTGTGGGTGGTTCAGACTGTGGATCAACAACAACGACGACCCCGCTTTTTTACGCGCCGTGACCACGCCCAAGCGCGGCATCGGGCACCAGACGCTGAGCACGCTGGGTGTTTTTGCCAGCCAGTACAAGGTGAGCCTGTTTGAGGCTTTGTTCTCCTCGTCGCTGGCCAGCGTGCTGAGCACCAAGGCGGTGGGCAGCCTGCATGAGTTTGGCCGCTATGTGAATGATCTGGAATTTCGTGCCCGGCGCACGATGGGGGCCGAGTCAGCCAAGGAATTTTTGCTGGAATGGCTCAAAGAAATTGGTTACGAGAAGCACCTCTACGACGGCGAAGACAGCGAAAAAGTCGCCGCTGCGCGCTGGAGCAACGTGATGGATTTTTGCGATTGGATGTCGGCCCGCTGCGGTGGGCAGCTTGACGATGCGGCCGGGGTCAGCACCAGCAACGAGGTCAAGTCACTGCTAGAGGTGGCGCAAACGGTGTCCTTGTTGTCCACCATCAGCGAGCGCGAGAAAGATCTGGACGTGGTCACCCTCTCCACCCTGCACGCCTCCAAGGGCCTGGAGTGGCCGCATGTGATGCTGGTCGGCGTGACCGAAGGCATGCTCCCTTTCAAGCTGCGCGACAGCGGCGAAGGCGCTGCGGGCCTGGGCGGCTCTGAGCAAGCTCACGAAGCAGCCAACGAAGCCACTTTGACCCACATGCAGGAGGAACGCCGCTTGATGTACGTGGGCATCACCCGCGCTCAACGCAGTCTGGCCGTCAGCTGGACCCGCAAACGCAAAAAAGGCCGCGAGATGGTCGCCGCTGTTCCGAGCCGCTTCATTGCAGAAATGGGTTTGGACCAAACCACGGTACGCGAAGACCCGCGTGAAAAACTGAAAGCCTTGCGCGCCGAATTTGCCAAAAAAGCCGCCGATGCCGCGTTGACCCGCACGGTCTGAGTTTCGTCGTTCAGCCAGGTCTTTTTTATAGCACTTACCCGCTATATTTATAGTAGCTTCTTAAGCACGTCCCTGTTGGCTTAACGGGCGAAAAAAAGCGGACCCAGAGGTCCGCTTTTAAAAGAGCAAGAAGTAAGCTTACTTCTTTGGTTCCATCAACTTTTTGCACTCAGCCTTCATTTTGTCGTCGGCCTTGGCAGGATCCATCTTTTTGCAGGCTTCTATCTTCTCGTCGTCTTTCATGGCACCGCCGTGTGAGCCGGCAATAGAACTGAAAGAGACTGTCGCGAAAGTCGCTGCGATCAAAACTGAAAGTAACTTGCTCATAGGTAAACTCCGTGAATTCATTAACTAGCGGCCAACAAAATGGTTGGCAGCGGAGCATATAACATCCATGGCACTTGAGCGGTTAAGAGGTTTATTCTGGACTAGGGTTTCGCCTATGCTGATGCTAAGTTTATTGGCAGCGGCGCCAGCATCGGCGGCGCCTCGGACGCCGACTGCAGATACAGAAGTGCTGGAAAAGCTGCCCACCCGCGCTGGTGACAGCTCAGCCCGCGAACTGTCCCGCTCGCGTGCGGCAGTGGCCCTGGCTCCTAAAGATCCCGCGCTGGCTACTGAGCTGGCCCAGCGTTATTTTGACCTCGCCTTGGCCCAAGGTGATCCGCGCTACGTGGGCTACGCCGAGGCGGTAGTCGTTCGCTTTACCTCGCAGATGACCGTTCCCCTGCTGACCTTGCGCGGCGTGTTGCGGCAATACCGGCATGATTTTGAGGGCGGGTTAAAGGACTTTGAAGCCGCGCTGGTATTGGACCCTAGCTATGCCGTGGCCCATGCGTGGCGTGGTGCCATCTATTTGGTTCAAGCAGATGATGTGGCCGCTAGAAAGGAATGCAAAGCCTTGCAAGCTTTGGGGCGCAAGGCTCTTGCGGGGGCTTGTCTGGGTTTGGCGCAAGCCTACAGTGGGCAGTTGGAAGCAGGCTACCTCACGCTGCAGCAGGCGCTGGCCACCAGCACCGACACCGACAATCGCCTTTGGCTCCTGACCCGACTGGGTGAAGTGGCTGCTTGGCGTGGTCAGGAGCCACAAGCGCAAGCGCATTTCCGCGAGGCTTTGAGCTTGGGGCGTGACGATGTGTATTTGCTGGCGGCCTGGGCGGATTTTTTACTTGACGCTGAGCAGCCCGCTGAGGTGGTCCGACTACTCGCCAGTTGGGCTTCGGCCGACAGCCTGCTCCTGCGCCTGACCGAGGCCGAGGTTCAACTCAAGCTGCCGGAGGCGGCGCGGCATAAAAATATATTGACCGACCGATTTGCCGCAGCACGCGCCAGAGGAGACACAACCCACCGCGCCGAAGAGGCGCGTTTTGAGTTGCGCTTGCGCCAAGACCCCGCCACAGCCCTGCGCCTGGCCCAGGAAAATTATGCGGTGCAGCGCGAGCCGCGTGATGCCCGCGTGCTGCTGGAGGCGTCTATCGCCGCCAAAGACAGCGCCAGCGCGCAAGTGGTGCGCGACTGGATGCGGCGCAGCGGTTTTGAAGATGCCCGCTTGCGCCGCTTGGCGCAAGCGTCGGCCCAAATAAGTGTCGTCGGGGGTGCCAAATGATGCAGCGCTTATTTTTGCTGGCCACCTTTGTACTTTGCTGCGGCCAGGTGCTGGCGCACAAAGCCAGTGACAGTTATTTGGTGCTGGAGGTCAAGGGCGCTGAGGTGAGCGGTCAGTGGGACATTGCCCTGCGCGACCTTGACTTTGCCCTGGGGCTTGATGCCGACGGTAATGGCGACATTAACTGGGGCGAGTTGCGCACCCGCCATGCCGATATTGCCGCTTGGGCTTTAAGCGCCCTGACTCTGGAGCGTGGCGGCGTGTGCCCCTTGAAAGTGCTACAGCACCAAGTGGACGAGCACACCGATGGCGCTTATGCCGTGCTGTCTTTGTCGGGCACTTGTCCGAGCAGCGTGGGCGACCTGGGCCTGAACTACCGCCTCTTGTTTGACCAAGATGCCCTGCACCGGGGTCTGCTGCGCCTGAGCCTCGACGGCCTGACCCAATCAGCCGTGATGGCGCCTGATACCGCCCGCCAGAACTTCAAAGCGGGCGAGGCCTCGCGGTGGGCACAGTTTGGTCAGTTTTTTGTGCAGGGTGTCTGGCACATCTGGATTGGTTTTGACCACATCCTTTTTTTACTCTCACTGCTCTTGCCCGTGGTGGTGGTGCGTCAGCGCCAGCGCTTGCAGGGTGTGCAGCGCTTTGGCCAGGCGCTGCGCGAAGTGCTGTGGGTGGTGACTTCATTTACGGCGGCTCATTCCATCACCCTGTCGCTGGCGGCGCTGGGTTATGTCACGTTGCCTTCGCGCTTCGTGGAGTCGGTTATTGCGATCTCTGTGGTGGCAGCGGCGCTCAACAACCTGGTGCCCGTGGTTAGCCAACGGCGCTGGTTGGTGGCCTTTGGTTTTGGCCTGATCCATGGCTTCGGCTTTGCCAGCGTACTGGCCGAGCTGGGCTTGCCGAAAGAGGCGCTGGTGTTGAGTCTGGTGGGCTTTAACTTGGGCGTGGAGGCTGGGCAGTTGGCGATTGTGGCGGTCTTTTTGCCTCTCATTTTTGTCTTGCGAAACACGGTGTTTTACCGGCGCGGTCTGTTGGTCGGTGGTTCGCTGCTGACGGTGGCCATTGCGCTGGTCTGGCTGGTGGAGCGGGTGTTTGACCTGAAATTGATCAGCCCCTGAGTATGCAGGGGCCGCTGGCGTCTTGCCCCGCGCCCTGCTTGCCGATCTCCTCGTATCATGGCAAGCATCGTCCAAACTATCGCAGGACGTATGCCCATCACCTCAGGCTAAGCCCCGGCCGAACTGAAACCTCTTTGAAGTCAGGACCTATTTATGAAGCTTCAAATTGCTATAGTATTAATAGCTGTTTGTGCTGGCTCTGCGGAGGCTACAGGCCAAAATCTTATAAATCCAAGTGCGGCCAGTGGCTGGCAAGCCTGTGCGGTGTTGAGTGGAGACGGCCCGGCCCGCCTAGCTTGCTTTGACCAATGGGCCAGCCAGCAAGTTGATGCGCCCTTGAGCCCGACGCAAGCGCCTGTTGTGGCACCGGTGGTCATCACCATCACACCGCCTGACACGCACGACTGCAAAAACCCTGAGTTCTCGGAAACCTCGCGCTTTTGGGAGCTGGAGGCCGGCAGCGACTGCGGCACCTTGGGCATTCGGGGCTACCGGCCCATCAGCCTGTCTTGGATTGGCTCAGACGGCGTCAACACCCAGCCGTCTTCACCCTCGCCGGAACACACGGCCCTGACAGCCCAGCCTTACAGCACCAGCGAAACCCGTATTCAACTCTCGGTGCGGACCAAAATTATGCAAGGCCTGCTCACCCACAACCAGGCTCTAAAGCGGGATTCTTTGTGGTTTGGCTACACGCAGCAGTCGTATTGGCAGCTTTTTAACGGTGATCTTTCCCGCCCGTTTCGCACCACCGACCACGAACCGGAGATCACCTACATCTACCCGACCGATGCGCAACTGCTGGGGGGCTGGCGCTGGCGCTACAGCGGCGCCAGTTTGGTGCATCAGTCCAACGGCCAGACCCTGCCCCTGTCACGCAGCTGGAACCGCTTGATACTGATGACCGGCGTGGAAAAGGGCGACCAGTTCAAGCTGCAAGCCCGTTTGTGGAAGCGACTCAATGAAGACCCGCTGACCGACGACAACCCCGGCATCAGCGACCTGATCGGGCGGGGTGAACTCGCCGGCTTTTGGAACGTCAACCCCAACAACACGTTGGGCGTCACGGTGCGCCACAGCCTGCGCGACAACGCCAACGGCTCGGTGCGGCTGGAGTGGTTCAAAAAAGTGGGTGATGGCGGGGCGCCAGCGCACAAAAGCGGCCTGCGCCTTCACACCCAACTGTTCAGCGGCTACGGTGATTCTTTGGTGGATTACAACCGCCAGCGCACCGTCTTGAGCGTGGGCTTGAGCTTGGTGGACTGGTAAAGCCGGGCGTTTAAAAGAAGACAAGCGAAGCGCGGAGGCTTGAAATATACTGGATAAATGAACAGTACTATTTCAAGCAACCCCCCGGTGCTGTTGTCCGAAGCGCCGATGCTGGCCTTGTTGCTGGCCAACCGGGTGTGCGCCGGGTTCCCCTCCCCGGCCGAAGACCTCGGCGCCCAGCGCATTGACCTGACCCAGATGCTGGTGGTGCATTCGCAAGCCACTTATCTGCTGCGGGCCAGCGGGCATTCGATGGTGGAGGCGGGCATTTTTGACAAAGACATCATGGTGGTAGACCGCGCCATCAAGCCCCGCCACAACCACATTGTGGTGGCCGTGGTCGATGGCGATTTCACCGTCAAGCGCCTGGTCATGCGGGCCGGGCGCATCAAACTGCGGGCCGCCAACCCCACCTTCGCCGACATCGTGCCCAAAGAGGGGCAAACGCTGGAAGTTTGGGGCGTGGTGACCAGCAGCATTAAGCAGTTTGCGGTTTGAGGCGGGCAAGGTGTACGCACTGGTCGACGGCAACAACTTTTACGCCAGTTGCGAACGGGTTTTTCGCCCCAGCCTGAACGGCTGCCCGATTGTGGTTTTGAGCAACAACGATGGCTGCGCCATTGCCCGCTCCAACGAGGCCAAGGCCCTGGGTATCGCCATGGGGGCGCCTTGGTTCAAGATCAAACATCTGGTTGAAACCTCGGGGCTGGTGGCTTTGTCGGCCAACTTTGCGCTTTATGGCGACCTGAGCGACCGCATGATGAGCCTGGCTGCGGGGCTGGGGCCGGCGCAGGAGATTTACTCCATTGACGAATCATTTATTGACCTGACCGGCGTGCGGGGTGACCTGGTGGCGCGCAGCCACAAGGTGCGTGCGCGCATTTTGCAGTGGGTGGGCATTCCGTGTGGCATTGGCATTGGCCGCACCAAAACGCTGGCCAAGTTGGCCAACCATGTGGCCAAAACGGCTGAGCGCAAGCCCGGCAGTTACCCGGACCATTTGGCCCAGGTGTGCAATCTCGATGCCTTGCCAACGGCACAACTTGAGGCGGTTTTGGCGGCCACTGCTGTGGGGGAGGTTTGGGGCGTGGGCCGGCGCATCTCGGCGCAACTGGTGGAGGCGGGTGTCAGCACGGTGCTGGACTTGGCCCGGCTTGATGCCGCCACGGTGCGCCGACGCTGGTCGGTGGTGTTGGAGCGCACGGTGCGCGAGTTGCAGGGCACGCCTTGCATTGATTTGGCCGACACGCCTGCTGCCAAGCAGGAAATAGCCTGTACCCGGTCCTTTGGCCACGCGGTGACCTCCCTGGCAGATTTGAGTGAGGCCGTCACCGAATTTGCCAGCCGCGCCGCCCAAAAGCTGCGCCAGCAAGGCAGTCAGGCCGCGCAAGTACTGTGCTTTATTCGCACCAGCCCGTTCCGCCCGGAGGCGCAATACAGCCGCTCCATCAGCGCGCCCCTGCGCCGCCCCAGCGCCGACACCGGGGTGATCGTGGCGGCCGCCCTGGCGGGCTTGGCGGCGATTTACCGGCCTGGTTTCAAATACGCCAAAGCTGGCGTGATGCTGCTGGACCTGCAAAGCGACCGCGTGCAGCAAGGCGAGTTGATGTTCGAAGACGAGAGCACCGAGTTGCAAGCGCGCAGCCATTTGATGACCACACTCGATGAGTTGAACCTGCGCTATGGCCGGGGCACCATCGCCATGGCCAGCGCGGGGCTGGCGGGCGAGCGCCGGGTGTGGTCCATGAAGCAAGAGCGCCGCACCCCCGGCTACACCACTTGCTGGGCCGATATGCCGGTGGCGCGGGCGTGAACCCGCCGCACCAAGCCAGGATTTCTACAGTAACCCTCAAGCCCACGAGGCTCTGCAAAACCAGTACATTGAGAGGGATCACTCTCGGGTTTAGGCATGTCAAATAGTTTTATTCACACGGTTTTTGTTGCGCTTGTTTTCGGGTGTGCCAGCGCGCACGCTGCCTTAATGCCACTGGCAGAAAGTGAACTGACTTGTCCCATCACCCCCAACTGCGTGAACTCTTTAGGCCGAGGTGACCTGGCGCCGCTCTCTTTCCAGGGCACCCCCGCGCAAGGCATGGCGCAGCTCAAAGACACGTTGGCTACTTTTGCCGAGGCCAGCGTGGTGCGCAGCGAGGTGAACAGCTTGAGTGCCATTTTCACCACCTTTTTGGGCTTTCGAGATGAAGTTGAGTTTCGTCTGGATGCTGAGGCGCAAACGATTCACTTTCGTTCGCGCTCCCTGATGGGCGCCTATGACTTTGGTAAAAATCATTCGCGCATGAAAGACCTCAAGTCGCGCTTTGAAGCGACAAGGTAAATTAAATTCTTTTTAAAGGCTCTCTATGCGCAACTTCTTTGCTGTCTTGTCCCTGGCGCTCGCATTCCACACGCCGAGTTGGTCGGCTGACAGCGCACCCCCTGCCAAAACGGATGTCGAGATGACCACTGCGAGAAGCTTGATTGCCAAGAAAGACTGGGCAGGCGCCCTCAAGGTGTTGGAAACTTATACCCAAAACAACACCAGCAACGCCGATGGTTTCAATTTACTGGGTTACAGCTACCGAAACCTTCAGCGCTATAGCGAATCATTGGTGGCCTACAAACAGGCCCTCACCCTGGACCCCGTCCACCGTGGCGCGCATGAGTACATTGGTATGGCTTACCTCAGCATGGGCAAACTTGACGATGCCAAAACCCACCTTGATGCCCTGAACAAGATTTGCACTTTCAGTTGCGAGGAGTACCGGGATCTGAAAAAGGCCTACGAATCAGCACGCAAGGCACCCGGCGGCAAGGGCTAAGCTGTGGGCGCTTTAAATGTTTTGGGTACCGCTCTGGTCCCCTGCTCATATGACCCGCTGACCGGTTATTTTCGGGACGGTTGCTGCCATACGGACGACCAAGACCACGGTACCCATGTCATTTGTGCCCGTGTCACTCAAGAGTTTTTGGACTTCTCACTGGGCAAGGGCAACGACCTGATGACCCCGCGGCCCGAGTACCGTTTTGCCGGCCTGAAGCCCGGCGACCGCTGGTGCCTGTGCGCCTTGCGCTGGCAAGAAGCCGCCGCTGCCGGGGTGGCGCCGACCGTGGTGCTGGAAAGTACGCACGCCAAGGCGCTGGAATTTATAAGCCTTTCGCAATTGCGTGCAGTGGTTTAGAAACACACCTGCCCTAACCGCTACGTTGCTGACTAACGCCCTCTCATGAGGGCGTACCTGTTTGCGAGTAAACCACAGGCAATGCTTGCCATTATGTTGATTATTAACAATAAGAGTGGCATTGCGCTCAGTGGCCGAACAACAAGAATTCGATTTATTCCACAAGCCTTCGCTTGTTACATGATTTTCAAAATATTGTCGGGTAACTTTTAAGTCGATTACAATTTGACTTTATTGGTATATTTTATTAATAAATAATGTCGTTAAATGAATATACTGAATTAAGCTTTGCTTGATGCAAATCAAATTTATAGTTTAAATGTTTTCTTACTTTGAAATTAAATTGGTTTAAAACATTAGAATTAATAAACAGTTAAAAGGCAGGAATGAAACTCGATAAAGATTCAGAATTCGTAGGAATTGGTGAGGCAGCGCGCATCATGTCGCTGTCGCGCACGTCCATGCAAAAACTGGTTGACGCAGGCGAAGTAGCCGCGATAAAGACAACGGGTGGCCATCGACGAATTTTGCGCAGTTCCCTGCCTAATTTACTGCACATCGTGAACAGCACGCAAGCGCAACAGCCCCAAGCCAATGGGCACTTTCGCAACGAATTGAACCCTTTTAAACGAAGCGCTTCTTCAAGAAGTGCTCTGGTTTTGATTGTTGCCCAAGAGACGGAAATCATCGACTTGATCAAAGGCACGTTTGAAAGCGAACTGCCAGGCATTGAGTGCGCCGAGGCCACCGATGGCCTCGATGTGGTGTTGAAGCTTGAACGCATGCGCCCTGACATTCTCATCATTGACCTGCAAATGCCCATGTTTGATGGCTTTGGCTTGATCAAGCAAGTGAGCTCAAGGCAGGAGTACCCCGATATGGTGATCGTGGCTATCACCAGTTTTACCGATGCAGAGTTGCTGGCCCGTGGCGGATTACCCCAAAACGTGTTGCTCCTGAGCAAGCCTTTGAACATGGACAGATTAAAAGGCTTTGCGGACGCGCATCTGCAGTTGCACCGCCGAGGCGCCAAGGCTTTGGGCTAAACAGGACCTCGTCCGTTTTCTTTGTTCCTGGTCGTAGAGGCAATAGCCTCTATCGATTGATTAGCCAAAACCAATTGGCCTAATCAATTAACAACTCCTATGATTCAACCCATGCCGATAGAAATTTTCTTTCGGTAAAACGTTAAATACCAGGAGTTCACTATGACCACCAGCCAGCGCCCCGAAATCAAGACCGTCGCCAACTTGGAATCTGCCTTTGCTGGCGAGTCCATGGCGCACATCAAGTACCGCTACTTCGCCAAAATTTCCCGTGAAATGGGCGACGAAGAGACGGCCCGCGCTTTTGAGGCGACGGCCGATCAGGAAATCATGCACGCCTTTGGTCACCTCGACCTGCTCTACCCCAGGGCCAATCTGACTCCGGCCAAAGCCTTGCAAATCGCCATTGACGGTGAAACCTACGAGTACACCGAGATGTACCCGGGGTTCCGCAAAACCGCCGAAGAAGAAGGCCATGCAGCCGCCGTGGCCGAGATGAACGAGCAAATTGAAGAGAGCAAAGTGCACGCCGCCCAGTTCAAA
The DNA here is from genome assembly GCA_947372745.1 of Comamonadaceae bacterium. Taxonomy (GTDB): domain Bacteria; phylum Pseudomonadota; class Gammaproteobacteria; order Burkholderiales; family Burkholderiaceae_C; genus Rhodoferax. Next base: position 14,308 of record CANBUY010000030.1, read on the forward strand.
GCGATGCTCGAAAAAGCCCAGAAGCGCTTCGCGGCGCTGGCCAAGGTGGAAGAGCGTCATGCCAACCACTACAAAGCCCAGTTGGCCAAAATCAGCACCGCAACGTCGACCTAAGCAAAACAATTTGATAGCTGCTTAAGCACGTTCAACGTGCTTTGGCGACTCATTTACTCTAAATTATTGGAAACCTCATGAAAACTTATCTTTGCATTGTTTGCGGCTTTATTTACGACGAAGCCACCGGACGCCCTGAAGACGGCTTGGCACCAGGCACTTTGTGGGCCGATGTGCCTGATGCTTGGGAGTGCCCGGATTGCGGCGTGGCCAAGGCCGACTTTGAAGCCGTAGAAATCTAAGCGAGATGGCACACCCGATCATCATCATTGGTGCTGGCTTGGCTGGTTGGACGGCGGCACGCGAGTTCCGCAAACTGGACGCCACCACGCCTGTGACGGTGGTCACCGCCGACAGGGGCGACTTTTACGCCAAACCGTCACTCTCCAACGCCTTTGCGCAAGGGCGTGCCCCCGCGCAGTTGGTGAGCACACCGGCGGACAAGATGGCCGCAACCCTCAACGTCACTTTGCTGGCGCAGACGCAGGTACTGGCCATTAACGTGGCGGCGCGTACTTTAAGCACCCCGCAAGGCGAGTTGAATTACAGCCAACTGGTGCTGGCAACGGGCGCTAACCCGATTCGTATTCCCTTGGAGGGTGACGCGACTGAGCAGGTGATGTCGATCAACTCTTTGGATGACTTTTCAGCCTTTCACGCCCGTTTGACCTGCTTAAGCAGCTCAGAAAAAGAGAGCACGCAGAAGCATGTGTTCATCATGGGTGCCGGTCTGATTGGGTGTGAATTTGCCAACGACCTGGCCCTCTCGAACTACAAGGTGAGCGTGGCAGATCCGTCCAGCGGCCCCATGTCCGCTTTGCTGCCGGCGCAAGCCAGTCAGCATTTAATGGAGGCGCTGGGTGAATTGGGTGTGACCTGGCACTTCGGGACCACGGTGCAAGCCGTCAACCATGCCGTGCGCACGGACGCGTCAGAAGCGCCCAGGCTGGAAATCAGTTTGTCCAACGGCCAAACCGTCACGGCCGATATGGTGCTGAGCGCCATTGGCTTACGCGCCAACACCGCGTTGGCACAAGCAGCAGGGTTGGCCTGTGAACGCGGGATTGTGGTGGACGCGACCTTGCAAACCAGCGCCGAGCATATTTTCGCCCTGGGCGACAGCGCCCAGTACGCAGCCGGGCAATGGGCCAGCAGTGCCGCTCTCACTGGTGGGCGCACGTTGCCCTATGTGATGCCGATCATGAGCGCCGCCAAAGCGCTGGCAGCCACGTTGGCCGGCACACCCACCCCGGTGGTGTTCCCGCTCATGCCTGTGGCCATCAAAACCCCCGCGCTCCCGATCGTCGTGGCCGCGCCAGGTCCGGGCACGCCGGGTGAATGGCAAAGCAGCGAGTTGGGGGTCTGGCAATTCATGGGCGACGCCTCTCGGCCCTTGGGATTTGTGTTGACAGGCAAAAATACCAGCCGCCGCGCTGAGCAGGCCAAACTCATCAGCACCTAAATTCATGAAGTAATGTTACCCGTTTGGGTGGCATTACTCGGGTAAAAGTAAAAACCGAAACACCTGCCAATAAGGGTTTCCCGCAGGTAGCCGGGTTAAATGGGGTCCGCATAAGGTCTACAATTTCAGTCCCAACAGACGCTGACAGGCTGGCCGTTCGGTCATACTGATTACAGCAGGAGACATCAATGCCCCATACCCAGGCTATCGCCGAAGAAAAACGCGCTGAACTGCGCCGTGCTGCCCTCGAATACCACGAGTTCCCCACCCCAGGAAAAATAGCGATTGGCGCCACCAAGCAATTGGTGAACCAGCACGACCTAGCCTTGGCCTACTCCCCCGGCGTAGCGGCCCCTTGCGAAGAGATCGTCAAAGACCCCAACAACGCCTTCAAATACACCAGCCGCGGCAACTTGGTGGCGGTCATCACCAACGGCACGGCTGTGCTCGGTTTGGGCGACATTGGCCCGTTGGCGGCAAAGCCGGTCATGGAAGGCAAAGCGGTTTTATTCAAGAAGTTTGCTGGCATTGATGTTTTTGACATCGAAATCAACGAAAAACACGACCTCGACAAACTGGTGGACATCATTGCCTCGCTGGAGCCGACCTTTGGCGGCATCAACCTGGAAGACATCAAGGCCCCAGACTGCTTTTATGTCGAGCGAAAACTGCGCGAGCGCATGAAGATCCCGGTGTTCCACGACGACCAGCATGGCACCGCCATCACCGTGGGCGCCGCTATTTTGAACGGCCTGAAGGTCGCGGGCAAAGACATCAAGCAGGTGAAACTGGTCACTTCAGGCGCCGGCGCTGCCGCCTTGGCATGCCTGGGTTTGCTGGTGAAACTGGGTATTCCCCGCGAAAATATTTATGTCACCGACTTGGCTGGTGTGGTTTATGAAGGCCGCACCGAGTTGATGGACGAAGACAAAATCGTCTTTGCCCAGAAAACCGATGCCCGCACCTTGGGTGAAATTATTGAAGGCGCCGACGTGTTTCTCGGCCTGTCCGCCGGTGGCGTGCTCAAGCCCGAGATGGTCAAGAAAATGGCAGAGCGCCCCCTCATTTTTGCGCTGGCCAACCCCACGCCCGAAATTTTGCCCGAAGAAGTCAAAGCCGTGCGCAGCGACGCCATCATGGCCACCGGCCGCTCAGACTACCCCAACCAGGTCAACAACGTCCTGTGCTTCCCCTACATTTTCCGGGGCACATTGGATGCGGGCGCCTCCACCATCACCATCGAGATGGAAATTGCAGCCGTGCACGCCATTGCCGAGCTGGCGCAAGCCGAACAGAGTGAGGTGGTGGCCGCTGCTTATGCTGGCGAACAGTTGGTCTTTGGCCCTGAATACTTGATTCCCAAGCCGTTCGACCCCCGCCTGATGATCAAAATCGCACCAGCCGTGGCGCAAGCCGCTTTTGACAGCGGTGTGGCGACGCGCCCGATCAAGGACATGGATGCGTATAGGGACCGCCTGCAAAGCTTTGTTTACGCCTCAGGCACCATGATGAAGCCGATCTTTACGGCCGCCAAAAAAGGTCTCAAAAAACGCGTGGCTTACGCCGAGGGCGAAGAAGAACGCGTTTTACGCGCCTGCCAGATCGTGGTGGACGAAGGCCTGGCCTTGCCCACGCTGATCGGTCGCCCTGCCGTCATTGCCGAGCGCATTGAGAAATTTGGTTTGCGCCTGCGTGAAGGCCATGAGTACAGCGTGGTCAACGTAGAGCAAGACCACCGTTACCGCGATTTTTGGCAGACCTACCACCGTATGACCGAGCGTAAGGGCATGACGGCGCAAATGGCAAAAATTGAAATGCGCCGCCGCTTGAGCCTCATTGGTGCCATGTTGCTGCAAAAAGGCGACGTGGATGGTCTGATTTGCGGCACTTGGGGCGGTACAGCCCTGCACTTGCAGTACGTCGACCAGGTCATTGGCAAGCGTGCCGGGGTCAATACCTTTGCGTGCATGAACGGCTTGATGCTGCCGGATCGCCAGTTGTTCTTGGTGGATACACACGTCAACTATGACCCCACGGCCGAACAGTTGTCAGAGATCACCACCATGGCGGCAGAAGAAATGATGCGCTTTGGTATCAAACCCAAAGTCGCCCTGCTCAGCCACTCCAACTTTGGCAGCAGCAACGAGCCCAGCGCCATCAAAATGCGCCAGACCCTGGCTCTCTTGCGTCAGCAAGCGCCTTGGCTCGAAGTGGATGGCGAAATGCACGGCGATGTGGCCCTTGACGGTGCCGCACGCCATGCCCTGATGCCCAACAATACGCTGGTGGGTGATGCCAACTTGTTGGTGTTCCCCAATATTGATGCCGCCAATATTGCCTACAACCTGCTTAAAACAGCGGCTGGTGGCAATATTGCGGTGGGTCCTGTGCTGTTGGGCGCGGCCAAAACCGTGCATATTTTGACCGCCAGTACCACTGTGCGCCGCATCGTCAACATGACCGCCTTGACGGTCGCTGATGCCAACGCCACGCGATAAACACGGCAAATCGCACGAAAATCTTACTTTATTAAAGTAAATGATTTAGTGACTGCCTGTTTATTGGGCAGTCACTTGCAATTTTTTCTTAAATACGCGACACTACACCCTTGATTTTTCCGGGTAAACCCGGAGTGTTGAAAAGAGTGTTTCATGTTGCGATTTAAAGCCTTAAGGTCAGTGTTCACTGGCTTGGCGGTAGCCGGGTTGGTTTTTTCAGGCGCTGTGCTTGCTAAAGGACCCGAACTCTCAGGCGGTATCTCGGCGATAACTGTCGCTGAGTTGCCCACGCAAGGTAAGCAAATTTACGCCCTGATTCATCGCGGTGGACCATTTGCCCATGAAAAAGATGGTGTTGTGTTTGGCAATCGAGAGCGTCTGCTCCCCCTTGAGAAACGCGGCTTCTACCATGAATACACCGTTTCAACACCAGGCGCAAAAACCCGAGGAGCCAAACGCATTGTGTGCGGTGGGCAGCCCAAGACACCTGAAATTTGCTATTACACCGCCGATCACTATGCGAGCTTCCGCAAGATCGTGCCGTAATTTTTGTACTTTTGGAAAGTGAAGCAGGAACGAATATGTCACTTAGTCAAGAAACACCATCACAAGCACTGACCCCCGCTGAAATGCCACTTCGTGGCATTCGCACCAATATTGTGCAGTCCATCCGTGCCTTCAGGGTGCAGGAGTTGCAAGACGCTGCCGTGACTTTGGGTCAGCACTTTTTGTACGCCAATTTGGCCAACGCCCAGACCAAGCAAGACGTACTGGACCTGGTTGGGCAGCAGTTCAAGCTCTCGACCCATGTCGGCAAAAACTTTGACGCCTTGTACGACAGCATGACCGATCCGCTTCACAAATCAGGCCCACAGCCTGGTTTTATTGCGGTTTTGGAGCACATTCCTGCCAACACCAAGTTTGACAAAGAAGCGCGCGAGCAGTTGCTGGATATTTTCCGGGACGCAGCCGACTATTGGAGCGACAGGAAGATTCCCTTCCGATGTTTCTATTCTTTTCTGTAGCCCGTTCTGCATCTACCAGCCAAGCAGAACGGGCTAACGAGGCAAAGAGCGAGGGCACAGCCAGCCTCGCCCTGTCCAGTATGGAATTACTGACAGAATCCGGCGAGAAAATGCCCACCGACAAGTTGTTGGACATTTCGCCTTTGGCGCTGCGCATGAGCAGCCCCTTTAACGCCGGTTATTGGACAGCCGCTGCCTGACCCTGCGTCAGCAGCCACAAAAAAGCCCACGCAAGTGGGCTTTTTTTATGGGCGTTGACCCGTCCTGAGATGAAATCAGGCAGGTTTGATCGCGCTTATGAGTTGCTCGGCAAGCGCCAAATATTCCAGAACTGGCACCTCTTCGGCCCGTCGCTGGACATCAAACGTGCCTTCAAACGCTTTCTCAGTCAACCACTTGCCCAGGGTGTGACGCATCAACTTGCGGCGTTGGCTGAACGCCACCTGCACGATTTCACTCAGCAGTTTCACATCTACGGCGGCCGGGTTTTCGCGTGGCACCATGCGCACCACGGCACTGTTCACCCGGGGTGGGGGAACAAAGCTCTCAGGCGGCACAAACAGCACGTTTTCCATCTCGTAGCGCCATTGCAGCATGACGCTCAAGCGGCCGTAATCGGAGGTGCAGGGGCGTGCCACCATGCGGTCGATCACTTCTTTTTGCAGCATGAAGTGCTGGTCTTCAATGACGTCCACAAACTCAAGCAGGTGAAAAAGAATCGGCGTTGAGATGTTGTAGGGGAGATTGCCAACCACTCTCAATTTAGGAGCTGCCTGTGCAAGTGCTACCTGCTTGAAGTCCACTTTTAAGACATCAGATTCAATAACGTTGAGCTTGGGGTGTTCACGCAGGCGCACCGCCAGGTCGCGGTCGAGTTCAATCACCGTCAACTGGCCCACGCGCTCCACCAGGGGCTGCGTCAAGGCGGCCAGGCCCGGGCCAATCTCGACCATGGCTTGGCCAGGCTTGGGGTTGATCGCATCCACAATCGCCTCAATGATGAGCTTGTCGGCTAAAAAATGTTGGCCGAAGCGCTTGCGGGCAACGTGCTTGCCGTGTTTGACTGGGTTTGACATTACTGGGCTGGTTCTCGCATTTCGACATAAGCCCGACCGCGCAGATCGCGTGTCCAAGTGGCGTAAGCCTCGTCCAATTTTTTCTCGCGAAGCATGGCGCGGATGGTTTCTTTTTGTTCGCGAGGGTTTAACGCTGTTTTGCGGCGTTCCATCATCTGGATCAGGTGCACGCCAAAACGGCTGACCAGTGGGTCGCTGATCTGGCTGGCGGCCAGGCGGTTCATGACCTCTTCAAACTCAGGCACAAACATACCGGGGTTGGCCCATCCCAAATCACCGCCTTGCGCTGCGCTGCCGTCCTGAGAAAACTCCCGGGCCAAAGCCGCAAAATCAGCTTTACCAGCGACGATTTGTTGCTTTAATTCACTCAGCTTGCTTCTCGCTGCGGCCTCGGTCATTTGCGGCGTCACGCGCAACAAAATGTGCCGGGCACGGCTTTGCGTCACCGCCATCACTGGCAGGCCGGTACTTTTCTTTTCAGTGACTTTAAGGATATGAAAGCCTGCGCCTGAGCGCACCAGTGCTGAAATGTCGCCAACGCCCAGGGATTGGGTCGCCTCGACAAACAAAGTCGGGTAACGGTCCGCAGAGCGCAAACCTAGTTGTCCCCCGTTGGCGCTGTCTGGGGCGTCAGAAAATTCGCGCACCAGCGCCACAAAGTCAGTGCCTGCGCGGGCACGTTCCAGCGCGCGCTTGGCCCGCGACTCAAGTGCTTCTATTTGAACCGGCGTTGCACTTTCAGGCACGGCGATCAAAATCTGGCTTAAATTGAGTTCGAGTGAAGCGGGGTCGGAATTGTTGCTTTGCTGCTCGCGCAGGTATTGTTCTACTTCTAGGTCTGACACTCGCACGCGGGGCTCCACATCACGTTCGCGTAAGCGCGTCAGCATGATTTGATCACGCAGTTGCGCCCGGAACTGAATGGTTGAAACACCGTCCGCCGTCAGGCGGCGTCGCAATTCGGTAAGATTGAACTTGTTTTGACGGGCAATGTTTTCTTCGGCTTGGTCAATCGCCGCATCATCTACTTTGATGCCGGACTCGCGCGCTAATTGCAGCTGCACCTTGTCGTTGATCAGGCGATCCAGCACTTGGTTCGTCAGCTCTTTGGTATTGACAGACGTTTTGCCTTGCTGGGCCAGTTGCTGTCTGGCAAGTTGCAGCTCACGGGCGACTTCCTGGTTGGTGATGGGCTCAGAGTTGACCACCGCCACAATGAAGTTAGCGGACAGTTGTTGCGGGGGTACCGCACCAGATGCTGGCGCGGCGCCTTGGGCCTGGGCGTTCAGGGCGGCAAAAATAGCCACAGTCAGGGCCAGTAGAGGGTAAGTCATAGTGAATTATTCGTAATTACTGAAACGGCTGGGGGGACTGGTCTGCTCACGCAGGTATTGGTAATTGGGCACATTGTCTTTCAAAGACTTCAGGGGGCTCACGCCCAGGCGGGTGAAGCCAACAAACTCAAGCTGAAACATGATGCGCTGGTTGGCCGCCGTGGTGCTGGTTTGCAGTTGCTCCAGCACGGCACGCCCCAGCCAGCAGCCAGCATCGTACTCAAGTCCGAGCACGGCGTCGACCAGCCTGTGTTCGTTCAAACTGTAGTTGAGTCGCCCCACGCTGTACCAGCGTCCTTCGCCCTGGCCGCGTCCGGCACCCAAAGACTCACCCCGGTCGCCCCACAAGTCGTTCAGTGGCCACTGCCAGCCCACATCCACCTGTTCGCTGACATCACGCTGCAAACGGTAAGCAGCGGTGATGGTGCGGTAGAGGCTGGGGTTATAGCGGGCACCAATGGTGGAGCGCACCGACTGCTGGGTGCTGGGGTTGTATTGCACGGTGGAGTCAAACGCCCAGCGTGGATCCCAGTTGACGGAGGCGCCCAGCAACAGGTCACTGATACGGTCCGAAGCGGGCGCATCAGTTGGGAGCAGGGTGACATTCTGGTCACTAAAGCGAAGACGCTGGGCGACACCAAAACGCGCGACTTCAGCGCCGCTTGTGGGGTTCAAAAAGCGGGTGCTCACGCCCAAGGTGAGCAGGTTGCTGTCAGAGATGCGGTCGTTGCCGACGAAGGCGTTCTCAGAATAAATGGTCGCAAAGTTGAAATCGTTGGCGCCTGAGTCGTAATTGGGCAGGGCGTTTTGATCTCTAAAAGGCGTGTTGACATAAAAAGCCCGGGGCTCCAGCGTCTGGCGCAAAGCGGTGCCAAACAGCTTGGTGTCACGCTCAAACACCAGGCCACTGTCCAGGCTAAAGGTAGGCACCACGCGGCCCACGGACGAGGCGCCCGTGCTCAATGGTGCGTCCAACTGGTATTGGGTGACGTGCAGTTGCACCTTGGGCGTGATGAACCCGGCCGGCGCAATCCAGGGATGGCTGGCCTGCAAGAGCGAAAAGACGCGCTGGCCATTGGCGTTGGGCTGGACTGAGCGCAGAGGATCGGTCTGGAACTGCGAATAGTCGGCTACCACCGAGACATCCACGCCATAGACGTTGTTGCGGGTGTAGCGGGTGCTAATCTGGGTCAGGTCGTAGGGCTGGGCAATGGGCGCTGTCACATCTTGCAGGGTTTGCCACTTGACGGCTCGTGCGCTGCTAGCAAACGGGCCGTTATTCCAGGACAGGTTCAAGTCATTGGACAAGAGGCGCTGGGTCAGCGAGCTGGAGGCGCGGGTGAAATCGCGCCAGTAGTTGTCATCACTCACCCGGTTCAGATTAAGGCTCAAGGCCACGCCGCCATCGGTGAGCCGCTGGGTCAGGGGGTTCTTTAACGTGGTTTGGTGGCCGTAGGTCAGACCCCAGCGGTTGCTGTCGCGCAGCGGGTCGTTGGGCATCACGTCAAGTTGCACGCGGCCCGAATAATCGGCCTCCAGGTAGCGAAACTCGGTGCCCACGTTCACGCCACGCTTGCTCATGAGCGTGGGGGTGATGGTGGCGTCCCGGTTGGGTGCAATGTTCCAGTAATAGGGCAGGGAGACCACGGCCCCGTTGACGTTGTCGAGCTCCAGCGTGGGCGGCAAGAGACCTGATTTACGCTGGTCGCTCAAGGGAAAGCTCAAAGAGGGAATGGGCAACAAAGGCACGCCCTTGAAGCTCAATACCGCGCCCTCCGCCGTGCCCACGTCCTCCTCGTTGTCCATGCTCAGGGTGGTGGCACGCAAAATCCAGTCAGGCATCCAGCTCGGGCCGGGCAAACGTCGGCAGGTGGTAAGCGTCGCGTTGTGAATGACGAGGCGCTGGTCGTCAATAAAGTCCACCTTGCTGGCTTCACCGTGCGAATCGTTCTTGAGAAAGTAGTAGCGGGGGGTGTTGAAAAAGCCCTCAAAGGCGTCCAGCTTGATCTCCAGCAAGGGCCCCTCATACACGTTGCCGGCCCGGTTGATGCGCACATGGCCCTGCGCTCGGGCCAGGTCGGTGGGCTGGTCGTAATCCAGTCGGTCCGCTTTAATGACCATGTCGGCTCGGCGTAACTCGGCCTTGCCCTCGATCACGGTTTCCAGGTCTGGTCGACCAAACAGACGCTCGCCCGAAATAAAGGTCGGCAAAGCACCGCGCGATGCGCTGGGGATTAGCTCTTGCAGCAAGGGGCTGGTTTTCAGCACCGGCACGGGCAGTCCGGGGTCTGTGGGCAGTCCTTGGGCCTGCACCGGGGTCATTTGCAACATGGCCCAGGCCGTTAAGGCCAGCGGGACAGCCGCTAAACGGAAATGGGGCGCCCTGTATGACAGGTGGAGCATCAAAAAGCGCATCGGTCGGTGAGGGTTCAGGCGTGAAAAGAGGGGGTGAAGAAAAAGCGTGGGTGAGTGTATTTGTAGAATGGATTATCCATGAGCCAAGTCACCCCCCCCGAACCCACCCCCCTCAACGCCCCCGTCTGGTCAGATGCGCCGCGCGAAGCCGCTTTCAAGCACTGGCTCGCCTCGCTGGTGCCCACGCAAGGCGTGATGCCCCACACCGTGCGCCTCGCCTCGGCCGATGCCAGTTTCAGGCGTTATTTCCGTGTTGACTCAATCCAAGGCTGCCGCATCATCATGGACGCGCCGCCCGACAAGGAAGACTGCCGCCCCTTTGCCAAAGTGGCAAAGTTGATGGCGCAGGCCCATATTCACGCCCCCGAGGTGCTGGCTTGGGATGAGGCCAACGGCTTTATGCTGCTGACCGACCTGGGCGCCAAAACCATGATGCAGGTGATCGACCGTGAGCAGCCACAAGCCAACCAAGGCCTGTATTTGCAAGCGGTGGATGCTTTGATCGACTGGCAACTGGCCTCCAAACCCGACGTGCTGCCGCCTTACGACGAAGCGCTGCTGTGCCGAGAACTGGAGCTTTTTCCTGAGTGGTACTTGGGCAAACACCGGGGCCTCGCGGTGGAAGGCGACGTGCGCACCACGCTGGACAAAGCCTTTAAACACATCATTGAGCGCAACCTGGCCTGGCCCAGCGTGTACGTGCACCGTGATTTCATGCCGCGTAACTTGATGGTGGAAGACGGCCGATTAGGCGTGCTGGATTTTCAGGATGCTGTTTACGGCCCCATCACTTACGACATTGCCAGCCTGATGCGCGACGCGTTTTTGAGTTGGGATGAAGACTTTTGTTTGGATATCACCATCCGCTATTGGGACAAAGCCCGCAAAGCCGGGCTACCCGTGGGTGACGATTTTGGCGAGTTTTACCGAGGCGTCGAGTTGATGGGCCTGCAGCGCCATTTGAAAGTTGCTGGCATTTTTGCCCGCCTCACCCTGCGCGATGGCAAGCCCCAATATTTGGCCGATACCCCCCGTTTCATCGGCTACATCCTCAGCACCTGCTCCCGCTACCGAGAACTCAAACCGTTGTTGCGTCTGGTAGAGAAAGCCGAAGGCATTGTGGTGCCCGACGTCTTTGGCTTTGGCCCGGCTTAAGTAAAACGTAGTCACGACTCAACTCCCTTGTGCCGTCACCGCAAACCCCGACTTTCGTCACTGCGAGCGAAGCGCGGCAGTCCATCTCCGTGTTGCGAGGCGTATCGCTTCTGGTATGGGCTTGGCTCGGAACGATGGACTGCCGCGCTTCGCTCGCAGTGACGGGTGCTGGGTTGTTGCTGAATTTATAACTTATCTGCCGCTAGGCCTCTATTAACTTGCTTAACCAGCTATTTATTTGATAGCGCATATCAACGATGCCCCGCTTCTATTGCCCCACCCCCCTCATCCCCGGCTCGCTGCTGGACTTGCCTGCTGGTGCGGCTCGCCATGTGCAGGTGCTGCGCCTGCAGCCCGGTGACGTGATCACGCTATTTAATGGCGGTGCTGGCATTTCCAGCAGCGGCGGCGAGTTTGACGCCACCGTCACCCAAATGGGCCGTAGCCATGTGCAGGTTCAGGTCGAACGCCACCACGCCGTGGAGCGCGAGGCCTTGCGTGCTGTGCATTTAGTGGTGGGCATGCCCGCCAACGACCGCATGGACTGGCTGGTCGAGAAAGCCACCGAGCTGGGTGTGGCCAGCCTGCAACCTTTAATGACTGAGCGCAGTGTGTTGAAGCTGGTCGGCGATCGGGCCGACAAAAAAGTGGCACATTGGCAAAGCGTGGCGATTTCGGCTTGCGAGCAATGTGGCGGCAACCGCGTGCCCGTCATCCATGAGGTGATGAGTTTGGGTGCCTGGACCAAAGCCCGCAGTGCACAAAGGGCGCTGGGCACAAACGCAGGCCAGTCGCTGCTGTTGTCCTTGCGTCCCGGTAGCCGCAGCCTGCGCGAAGCGGTTCGTCATGAAGACCAAGCAGCCGGCAACAGCACGGGTCCCATTACCTTTCTGTCTGGCCCTGAAGGCGGCCTGAGCCCAGCTGAAGAAGAAGCCGCACTGGCCTGTGGATTTGCCCCCGTCACGTTGGGGCCGCGCGTGCTGCGCTCAGAAACAGCGGCGCTGGTTGCGCTTGCGGCTTTGCTGGTTTAGTTTGAACTGAAACGACGCGCGGCCAGCACCGGTCCGCTCTGGCAAGCAAAGCCGCTTGCGTGCTTACCAACGCTTACATCTTAAAAAGCGGTCGTTAAGAAATCACAAATTCATTTTGGCCCCTTGTCGCAAAGTGGGTGGACTTCCGTGGGACTGGGTGCCTGCGGTTTCCATTACACAGAGAAACGCGCAGGCCAACATGATGAAAAAAAACCACCACCGCTCCAAAGCATTCATTTGGATTTACGGCGTCTTGCTGGCCTTGAGTTTGGCGGGGTGCGGATCAGGGGGCGGATCAGACAGCATGGCAGCAACCGGGCTGCTGACCGATTCAGGCACGGGTACCGATACCAGCAGTGCTGTGGCCAGCACGGGGTCAACCACCATCCCATTGGTCATTAATTCAGTGGTGCCCGGTACCTTATTGCCAGGCGCATCAGGCTCTGGCGGGTCGGGCACAGGGGCACCGGGAGGCAGCACTTCGGGTAACTCAGGGAACGGCTCTACGGGGGCTACGGGCTCCCCTGTTGGCCCCATGATTTTGTCATCCAACCCCAGCCAGGGCGCGGTCAACGTCCCGCTCTCCATCGTGGGGGCCAACAACACCGTGACTGCTACCCCCATCAGTGCCACCTTCAGCGAGGCCATGAACCCAGCCAGTTTGGTCACACCAGCCACAACCTTCACGCTCAAAACAAGCGTAAGCGGCCAAAACGTGACCGGGCAGGTTGGCTTGAATGCCAGCAACACCGTGGCCACCTTCACGCCCGCCAACAAGCTCTCAGCCAATACCCAATACACCGCGACGGTGACGACAGCCGCCACCAATACAGCCGGCACCCCCTTGATCAGCACTTACGCCTGGTTTTTCACCACCGGGGCAGGTGGCTCCATCGGCCAGGCACCGATTGACATGGGCACTGCGGCCGCATTTGTAGCCTTGGGCGGCACCGCCATTGAAAACTTCAGCACCCTAGAGCGCCGCACCCGGGTCAATGGGCAACTGGGGGTTTACCAAGACAGCTCGACCGTTGTGCAAGGCTTCACCGATTCAAACCCGGTTGGCATGGGCATCATCGCCACGGGCGGCATACAAACCAACCCTGCCATGGTTCCTGTTGAAGCCGATTTCAGAAAAGCCGTCGCTGAGGCCACCAACCGCACCCTGAGTCAAACCCGCATCGGCATCACGGACCTTGCTCTGACACAAATCGGCAGTAGTACGCCCGGCACATTTCCCCCCGGCTTGTACACCTCAGGCTCGGCCACGCTCATGCTAAATGCAGGCAACCTCACGCTGGACGCCCAAGGCAACACGGATGCGGTTTGGGTCTTCAAGGCCGACAGCTCTTTCATTGTGGGCGACTCTCGACAAATCATGCTGATCAACGGTGCTCGCGCCAACCAGGTGTTCTGGGTGGTGGGTAGTTCGGTCACCGTGGGAGACGGAGTGGCATTTAAAGGCAACATCTTGGCGGGTAGCTCCATCACCATGGGCACCCCGGCCTTGTCTGGCACCGCACTGGAGGGGCGGGCCATGTCCGCCTCAAGCCTTACTTTGAATTACGCGACCCTGGACAAGCCAGCGCCCTAGCAAAGGTCATGGCCTAAAACGAGTCACTCATCTGCACCCAAAACCTGGGGTTGTGGGTGGCTGATGCTGGCTCGGATTGTGCCGTGCCGCCCTGTGTTTGCCAAGCCACGGTGGCTTTGAATTGCATCGACTTGTACTGGGCACTAAGGCCTATGCCTGCACCAGCCAATGCGCGCGTGTTGTCGGCCAATGATTTGTCAGTGCTAAGCAAATAAGCGTTGCGGTTGATGGTGACGGAACCAGCATCGTAAAACACAAACCCTTGCAGCTGCGGTGCCAGTGCGTGGCGGTATTCAAGGTTTAGCATCCAGCCTTCATCACCACTGGCCTCACCCTGTGGGTAAGCACGCACACCGCTGGCGCCACCTAAGGAAAACTTCTCTGAAGAGTTCAGGTTTTTGCTCGCGATTTGACCGGAGAGCTGAAACAGCATGGTGTCGGTGTCATTTAGTCGTTGCTGGCGGCCCAGGTTGTAACCAAGCTTGGCAAATCCCCCTGCAGTGTTTGCATCCTGCGTCAAAGACTCATCATCCATTGACAAGGTGCCGCTAACTAATGAGACCTCAGCAGACGTTGAGCCGCCACCCCACAATGCATCCTGACGGCTACCAGCAAGGCCCAAGTTGATGAGGTTGATTTGCTTGTCTGAAGGATTAGGCTGATTATTAATTTCATCAACAAACTTTTTCTGCTCAGCAGTCAAAGTTCCAAAGAGGTTGTTAGATTGACTACGTATGAACGGATAGGTTGCAAAGACGCTGGCCCCAGTGGCAGTGCCATGCGACTGGGTTGACGAGAACTCCTGCACTAAGCGATAACGCGTATCAAAGTAAGCCACCCCTGCCCTTAGGCCATCTCCGCCCAAAGGCACTTGGTAGCTGGCGCGCGCATACGTCATGTTTTGGTCACTGGCCAGCGCGCGCAAGGTCAATTGGTCGCCGCGTTTTAGCGGGCTGTTCACAGCCAGACTTGCCCCCAAGCGGTACTCGCCCGTATAGCGGTTGCCAAAGTTGTCAGCCTCAAGTGTGGCGGTGTAGGGCACACCCGGGTCAAGCTCAATGACCAAATCGCTGGTCCCCACACTGGCCCCGGGTTGTAGAGAAGCGCGCGCACCCCCTACGCCAGGGGTGTCGGCTAGCACCAGCAAGGCGCGGTCAACAGTGCGGGCTTGTACAGCCTCACCAGCGACTATATTACCCAAAAACTGGTTGACTTGCGCCTGCATTAATTGGGTGCGATTAAGAGACGTTCTCTCTCCTACCAAACCCTCCAGCACGTTGACCATCAGCACACCATCTTTAATTTCTTGTGCGGGTAAATAGGCTCGCGCTACGGGAAAGCCATGGTCTCGGTACCAAGTGGTTATAAGTGCGATTGAGGTCTCAATTTCAGCCAGCGTGCGTACTCCATTTTGAAGGTTTGACACAAGAAGTAAAAGCTCTGCATCCGAGAAAGCCTTACTGCCGACAACGCTCACCTGCTTGATGAAAATACGTTCATTGCCGGGGTCGATAACGCTCGGTGCTGAAGATATGGCGTCACTCTTAATCGTCAACGGTGCTGCCACGCCGAGATTGAGTACTTCAGATTTTGGTTGCATTTCTCGGCTGGTTTGTCCAGCATCTGGCAACGCAGTGGCCGCCTGTGCTGAAGCAAGTGCCACTAGCGACACTAAAGAGAAGGTTGTGAGCTTGAAAAATGAAGTATGCATAGGATCAAGCGATTAGCGCTGAGCGAAATTATTTTTGAGTTTAAAAGGCGAAGGCTGAGAAATACAGTTGTAATGAAATAATGGACTCAGGATGCGTAAGCTGGAAGGTTGACTTACCAGGGTGTTTGCAGAACATGAAACTTCCGAAGTAACGTCAAAATTCTTAGGCATCAGGGCATGTATGGTTAGCAATGGTGAAGAAGTTAAATATTCACTAGGCCCAAAGGAAACCAAAACAGAACCGTTAGACTGATCCAACGGCCGAAATATAACGTTAGATTGAGATTTCAAGAGCAGAAATACATCAGGTTGTTTAAAAGTAGGAATTGAAGTAACAACGGCTGTGTCAGCAACCACGGTGACAACGACAGGAGATGAAACGGTCGCCGTTAGGCCTGATTGTTGAATTAGTTTGTAGTTGGATATATCGCTGCCAACAATTGAATTCCCAGTCACGGTAATTGGTTTATCAATGCCGGGTGAAGAGTTCGAAAATAGTCCCGTGGCCGTACCACTAATCGTGACGTCGTCGGTTCCAAGCTTGGTGACTTTGGCCGTGCCACCCAGAGTCGCCACGGTGGTGGCGGTGTAGGTTTGTGTGTCCGCCGTCAAGCCCGTCACCAGCAGGTCAGCTGGGGTGACGTTGGCGCTCAAGCCCGTTTGTTGCACCAAGTTGTAG
>CANBUY010000031.1 GCA_947372745.1 Comamonadaceae bacterium
TACCGACATTTTTCGGTTACCTCACAGGAGTTTAGTCACCATGTATACCCAATCTTTCAATGTGCCGGACAGCCCAGGCTTGAAGTCGGTGCCCTCGGCGCCGATCACAGAAAATGTCGAAGCGCAAGCCCGCTTTGACAGCCGCCTGGATGCAGACGGCAAGATTGAGCCCCAAGACTGGATGCCTGAGGCTTACCGAAAAACACTGGTGCGCCAAATCAGCCAGCACGCCCACAGTGAAATTGTGGGCATGCTGCCCGAGGGCAACTGGATCAGCCGTGCGCCCAGCCTCAAGCGCAAAGCGATTTTGATTGCCAAGGTGCAAGACGAAGGCGGCCACGGCCTCTACCTGTACAGCGCCGCCGAGACGCTGGGCACCAGCCGAGACCAAATGCTGGACGGTTTGCACAGCGGCCGCGCCAAATACAGCTCCATCTTCAACTACCCCACCCTCAACTGGGCCGATGTGGGCGTGGTGGGTTGGCTGGTGGATGGGGCGGCCATCATGAACCAGATTCCCCTGTGCCGCTGCTCTTATGGGCCTTATGCGCGCGCCATGATCCGCGTCTGCAAAGAGGAATCTTTTCACCAGCGTCAGGGTTTTGAAGCCTTGATGGTGATGATGCAGGGCACAGACGCCCAAAAAGCCATGGTGCAGGACGCGACCAACCGGTTCTGGTGGAAGTGCCTGGCCATGTTTGGCCCGCCCGATGCCGACAGCGCGCACAGCGACCAAGGCATGCGCTGGGGCATCAAACGCATTTCAAACGACGACCTGCGCCAAAAATTTATCGACGCTACCGTGCCCCAAGCCAAGGTCTTGGGCGTGACGCTGCCTGATCCTGACCTGAAGTGGAATGAGGAGCGTCAACACCACGACTACGGCGCCATTGACTGGGACGAGTTCTGGGCCACCGTGAACGGCAAGGGACCGTGCAACAAAGAGCGACTGGCCACCAGGGTCAAAGCCCACACCGATGGCCAGTGGGTGCGCGATGCGGCCCTGGCTTACGCCCGTAAACAACAACAAAAAGCCAACAAGGAAGCCGCATGAGCACCCCCGCATTGAAAGAATGGCCCCTCTGGGAAGTGTTCGTGCGCAGCAAGCAAGGACTCGAGCACAAACATTGCGGCAGTCTGCACGCGGTGGACGCGCAGCAAGCCTTGCAAATGGCGCGTGATGTCTACACCCGTCGCCAAGAAGGCGTCAGCATTTGGGTGCTGCCCTCGGCCAGCATCACGGCCAGTGCCCCCGAAGACAAAGAGGCGCTGTTTGAGCCCGCCGCTGACAAAATTTACCGCCACCCGACCTTCTACGTCATTCCCGATGAAGTGGGACACATGTGATGCACGCGCCCATCGATTACTTGCTGCACCTCGCCGACAACGCCCTGATTTTGGGCCAGCGCAATGCCGAGTGGTGCGGCCACGGCCCCATTCTTGAAGAAGACTTGGCCCTCTCAAACAACAGCCTGGACTTGATCGGACAGGCCCGTTTGCTTTACCAACACGCAGCCGCCTTGAGCCCGGATGCGCACACCACGGAAGACAGTTTGGCCTACTTCCGTGACGTGCCCGAGTTTCGCAACTTCACCCTGCTGGAGTTGCCCCACAGTTTGGCCTTGGCCCCAACAGCTTCAGGCGACCGGGACTACGCCGTGACGATCGCCCGCAACTTTTTGTACAGCGCGCTGATGGTGCTCATTTGGGAGGCGCTCTCCTCGTCCAAAGACGCGCATCTGGCCGCCATTGCCGCCAAATCGCTCAAAGAAACCCAGTACCACCTGCGCCATTCGCGCGACTGGTTGTTGCGCATGGGCGACGGCACGGATGAATCACACGCACGCATTCAGGCCGCGCTGACCCACCTGATGCCCTACACCCAGGAGTTTTGGACCTCAAGCGCCCAGGAAACTGCGGCGATTGAATCGGGGACCGGCGTCGATACCCGCACTTTGCAGGCGAGCTGGAATGCTGTGGTCGACAACACGCTGGTGCAGGCCACCTTGAAGCGGCCCTCAAGCGATGGCTTTGTCACCACTGGCAAGCAAGGCGTGCACTCCGAGCACCTGGGCTTTGTGCTGAGCGAAATGCAGAGCCTGGCCCGCGCGCACCCCGAAGCGGTCTGGTAATGCCCGTGACCCTGGTTTCTTTGCCGAACGGCCCGATTGAGCTGGTGCTGACGAGCGAGCCCTTTCACGCGGTCTGGACCTTGCTCGAGACGGTGACTGATCCGGAAATTCCCGTCGTCTCGCTGCGAGAAATGGGTATTTTGCGGGCGGTACGCCAAGGATCAGAAGGCCTTGAGGTGGTGATCACCCCGACCTACAGCGGCTGCCCGGCCATGGGACAGATGGAAGACGATGTCAAGGCGGCCCTGGCACAAGCGGGCATCACAGCGCGGGTGGTCACTCAACTGGCCCCCGCTTGGTCGACTGACTGGATGACGCCGCAGGCCCGCACCAAGCTCAAGGCCTACGGCATTGCGCCCCCACAAGTCAGTAGCTGCGTACAGCAGGGCTTTAATGTGATTCAGTTTTCATCAAAAAAGATAGCTAGCCAAGCACAGCCATCGGTGATTTGCCCCCAATGTGACTCTGAAAACACCACAGAAATTTCACATTTTGGCTCCACAGCTTGCAAAGCGCTGTACCGCTGCCTGAACTGTCTCGAACCGTTTGATTACTTCAAACCCTACTAAGCGAACCCACGCCCCCACCATGTCCACCCTTCCCCGTTTTCACCCCCTTCATGTGGCGCACATCAACCCTGAGGCCGCAGGTTCTGTGGCTGTTTCTCTGGCCATTCCGCCCAACTTGCTTGAAACCTTCCAGTTTCAACCCGGCCAGTACCTGACCTTGCGCGCCACCATCCAGGGCGCTGATGTGCGGCGCAGCTACTCCATATGCAGCACACGGCGTCATCTAGAAAACAAGCATGAACTCGTGGTGGGCATCCGACCGATGACGGGTGGTGTTTTTTCCAACTGGGCCGCGCAAGAACTCAAGGTGGGCGACACACTGACAGTCATGCCGCCTGAAGGTCGCTTTGTTTCCAAGCGACCCCGTGCCTTGCACCGGGTCGGGTTTGCGGCGGGCTCGGGCATCACGCCTATTTTGTCCATCATGGCCAGCACGCTGGAGGATCAGCCCGAGTCCAAGTTCACCCTGATTTACGGCAACCGCAGCATGGCCAGCGTCATGTTCAACGAAGCGCTACAAGACCTGAAAGACCGTTACCCAGCCCGCCTCACCCTGATCCACATTCTCTCGCGCCAAGCTGGTGAGGCTGACTTTCTGGAAGGACGCTTGGACGGTGACAAAATTCGCGCCATCATCGACAAACTCTTGCCAGTGAAAAGCATGGACGAGGTGTTCATCTGCGGCCCCGAGGCCATGATCGAAGCAACACAAACGGCCTTGCTCACCGCTGGCGTGCCCGCTGACCGGGTCTACAGCGAGCGTTTTACATCGCCCGTATTTGAAACACGGACCCCCGAAGCCCGACTGGCTGCTGTCGATGGGCAAAAGTTGCCTGCCGCTGGGGCCGTTGCACTCACCATCGTGCTCGATGGCAAACCGCACCAACTGCAAATGGGCACGAATCAGCGTGTGCTGGATGTGGCGCTGGCTACAGGACTGGACCTGCCCTACTCGTGCAAAGGCGGCGTGTGTTGCACCTGCCGCGTCAAGGTGATGGAAGGTAGCGTTCACATGGACAAAAACTTCGGGCTTGAGACTTGGGAGACCGAAAAAGGCTTTGTGCTGTCTTGCCAAGCCCGACCGACCAGCAACACGCTGGTGGTGAGTTACGACGAGCGTTAATGGCCTGACGCATGGCCTTAGGCTGGCTATTTCGCTTTAAGGTGCGGGGAGAAACTGCTTGATAAAGTCCTTGAGCGCCGCCTGGTAGCTGGCGCCCCCCACTTCAGCCAGATTACTGTGCGCGCCCCCGGCAATGGCGTGCCATTGCTTGGGCGACTTGGCGGCCGAAAATAGTTTTTCGCTCAAATGAATGGGAATGGTGGTGTCTTGCGTCCCGTGAATCATCAAGATAGGGGCATTGACTTTGGCTATTTTTTCGACGGAAGCAAAGCGCTCATGGCTAAAGACCATCAGCAGGCGTGCCAAAAACCCTGACTCGTTGGCCAACTCGGAAAAGCTGGTGAAGGCTGATTCCAAAATAAGCGCCCCATAGTCCTGATTGACCTGTAGACGACTGGCCAGATCAACGGCGACCGCGCTGCCCATGGAGTGGCCATAAATCACGCGCTGCGCCGTTCGCACTTCTCTGCGTTGGAGTTCAGACCACGCCACATCGGCGTCTTGCAAAATGGTTTGCTCTGAAGGCGTGATCGGCGTGCTTAAACCCCACCCCCGGTAGTCAACAGCCAGCACCGAAAAACCTGCGGCGCGCAAGGCGTTGATCTTGTTCAAGTTCTCATGCAAGGTCCGAAACGTGCCATGCAGGTACAACAAGGTCGGCGCACTTTTGTCGGCATGGGGGAGCCACCACAGCTCAATACGCTGACCACCACTGCGCGGCACCTCCGCAAAAAACCGTTCATCGCCCGAACGCAAGCTGGGCACGTCTGACACCAGGCCCAGCGTCGGGCGATAGATAGCCTCCCGTTGTTTGACATCAAACCATGCACAAGCACCCAGGTTTACGATGAAAAACGCGAGGACCATTAATCTATAAATTTTCATAAATGATGATTAATGCTATTTAATAATTAAAATAGATTTTTTAAACAAAGTTTCATTAATTAAGCCATGAAGAATTTACGCACACTTGCCTTGGGCATGATTGTGACGCTCTTGCCGATAGCTGCTCTGGCTCAAGTCAACGACCCCACCGAAATCACCCCCCAGTCGAAGATTCGCTGGCAGTTCAGCCCTTACACCTACCACTTCACGCCCGATGAAAAACATAAAAATGTGGTGATGATCGGGGTGGAACGTGAGCATTCCAACGCCAAACTGGAAGGCATTACTCTCTTTACCAACTCGTTTGGACAACCGACGATCTACTTTTATCCATGGGGCGGCGTCTACAGATCCATTGGTGGCGTCGAGCAGCTGTCGTTTAAATGGACTGCAGGTTTGCTCTATGGCTACAAAGACCCCTATGAGGACAAAGTGCCCTTGAATTACGGCGGCCTGTCGCCCGCCCTCATTCCCGCACTGGCTTATGAATTCAAATCAGGTTGGACAGCCCAAGTCAACATTTTGGGCACAGCAGCGCTCATGCTTCAACTCAGCACCCCCGTCATCTGAGCCGCATCGTCAATAAATATGAAGAAATAGCCCTCAAGCCCTTTAAACACGTACTTAACCAGCTCACAAATTAAAAAACCCCGCAAGTCACCAAGCGGGGTTTTTTAATTTGTGAGTCAAGCAACAAAAGTCGCTCGACGCCGCATGACGATTCAGGGCTAGGCGCAAGGGCGCTGACAGCACTAAAAGTGCGGCAAGCCCTTGCAACGACGCGCTGGAGCGTCAGGCAAGGAGCAATTACATGCCCATGCCACCCATGCCGCCCATACCACCCATATCGCCGCCACCCATGCCGCCCATGCCGCCGTCAGCCTTTGGAGACTCAGACACCATGCACTCAGTGGTCAACATCAGAGAGGCCACAGACGCTGCGTTTTGCAAAGCCGTGCGGGTCACTTTGGTTGGGTCAAGAATACCCATTTCGATCATGTCGCCGTAGGTTTCATTGGCTGCATTGAAGCCAAAGTTACCTTTGCCAGCCAACACGGCAGCCACCACCACAGAGGCTTCGCCGCCACCGTTGAACACGATTTCGCGCAAAGGCGCTTCGATGGCTTTCATCACCAACTTGATACCGGCTTCTTGGTCAGCGTTGTCACCCTTGATGGTGCCAGCAGCTTGCTTGGCGCGCAGCAGAGCCACGCCACCACCAGCCACAATGCCTTCTTCCACAGCAGCGCGTGTTGCGTGCAGTGCATCTTCAACGCGGGCTTTCTTTTCTTTCATTTCGACTTCGGTGGCAGCGCCCACCTTGATCACGGCAACACCGCCAGCCAATTTGGCCACGCGCTCTTGCAGTTTCTCACGGTCGTAGTCGCTTGTGGCTTCTTCGATTTGCACGCGAACTTGCTTGACGCGGGCTTCGATGTCAGCAGCAGCGCCAGCACCGTCAATGATGATGGTGTTTTCTTTGCCCACTTCGATACGCTTGGCGGAGCCGAGGTCAGCCAAAGTCACTTTCTCTAACGACAAGCCGATTTCTTCAGCAATCACTTTGCCGCCGGTCAGGATGGCGATGTCTTCCAACATGGCCTTGCGACGATCGCCAAAGCCTGGGGCTTTGACAGCCACAACTTTGAGAATGCCACGGATGGTGTTAACCACCAAAGTTGCCAGGGCTTCGCCTTCGACATCTTCAGAGATGATCAACAAAGGACGGCCCGACTTGGCGACTTGTTCCAAGGTAGGCAGCAAGTCACGAATGTTGCTGATTTTCTTGTCGTACAAGAGCACGAAAGGGTTATCCAACAAAGCTGCTTGCTTTTCTGGGTTGTTGATGAAGTAAGGTGACAGGTAGCCACGGTCAAACTGCATACCTTCAACCACGTCGAGCTCGGAGTCCAATGACTTGCCGTCTTCAACCGTGATCACGCCTTCTTTGCCCACTTTGTCCATCGCGTCAGCAATGATCTTGCCAATAGCTTCGTCAGAGTTGGCAGAAATGGAGCCGACTTGGGCGATTTCTTTGGAAGTGGTGGTGGCTTTGGAAGCTTTCTTCAACTCGGCAACCAGGGCAGCAACTGCCTTGTCGATACCGCGCTTCAGGTCCATGGGGTTCATGCCCGCAGCCACGTACTTCATGCCTTCGTGCACGATGGCTTGCGCCAGCACGGTAGCAGTGGTGGTGCCGTCGCCAGCGATGTCAGAAGTCTTGGAAGCCACTTCCTTGACCATCTGCGCACCCATGTTTTGCAACTTGTCTTTGAGTTCGATTTCTTTAGCGACGGACACGCCGTCTTTGGTCACGGTAGGGGCGCCGAAAGAGCGCTCCAACACGACGTTACGACCTTTAGGGCCGAGAGTCACTTTGACCGCGTTGGCCAAAATGTTCACGCCTTCAACCATGCGTGCGCGGGCTTCGCCGCCAAATACTACGTCTTTTGCTGCCATGTGATGACTCCGAATTCAGTTAATTATTTAAAAAAGGAAGGCTTGAGAAATTACTTCTCAACGACTGCGAACAGGTCGTCTTCTTTCATGACGAGCAACTCGTCGCCAGCAATCTTCACGGTCTGGCCGCTGTATTTGCCGAACAAAACGCGGTCACCGACCTTGACGTTCATGGCGATCAACTCACCCTTGTCGTTCTTTTTGCCTGGGCCCACAGCCAAGACTTCGCCTTGATCAGGCTTTTCAGCAGCACTGTCAGGGATCACGATGCCGGAGGCGGTTTTGGTTTCGTTTTCGACGCGTTTAACAATCACGCGGTCTGCAAGAGGACGAAGGTTCATGTGAACTCCTTGAGGGTTTAAAACAAAGTTTAAAAAAAGTGCAGACACAAAAGTCAGCACTCATCCATTAAAAAAATCATGCGCAAGCTGAATCGGCTGTTAGCACTCATCTCCTACGAGTGCTAATGATAAGGGCATTTATCTATCTTTCAAGTGATATCAGTCAAATTAGGCGACGGAATTCGATAAACATCAGGGGGGCTTGCGACAGAGAAAATCATTTTTAACGATCATTTTGTTCAAACCATGCGAACGACCCAAACATCATTTGTTGTATTTAAACGTCGCTTTACATACGCCAAACGGCGTATGTGACGTTTTGATGAATTTTTCTTATTAAGATAGATCAGGGTTTTCCCTTACCTTAACTAAATGAAAGTCATCAAATGATTAAAAAACTCATCCCCGCTGCGGTTCTCTTGTCCCTCTTTGGCGCTGCTCAAGCTGAAGTCTCCGTTTATGGATTAGTCGATGTCAGCTATGGCAAAAGCCTTACTGATGCGGCCACTGATGGCAAAAGCGCTAGCTTCCATTCCGGCGGCGACGGCGACCAAGGCAATTCAGCCACCAAAGTGGGCCTGAAAGGAAGCACTGAAGTTTCAAAAGGCCTCAAAGCAAACTTCCAACTTGAGACCAATGGCATCAAGAGCAACTTGAACATGGACACCCCTTACTTCAACCGCGCCGCTTGGGCCGGTTTGTCAGGCAGTTTTGGTGAAGTTCGTCTCGGCCGTCAAGACTCCGTGGCTTTCCAAACCATGATCGGTTTTGACTCCAACGGCGCCGCCAACATGGCATCCGCTCAAGGCAACGCGGGCGTGGCAACTTGGGGACCAGGTCGTCAAACCTCTTCCCTGCAATACATTGCTCCTGAAATGAAAGGCTTCAAGGCGCAAATTGCACTGAATGCCAAGGATTCAGACAACATTGACAATAACAAAGCCAACTACGCGTTTGGCCTGACTTACACGGCAGGCCCTTTGTCTGCTGCTGTGACAGCTGCAACTGCTAGCACCGAAGCAGGAACCAGTTTTTCGTCAGTAGCCGCAAGCTACGACTTTAAAGTGGCTAAGGCAATGCTCGGTTACGCCAACGGCGGTACTAACGCCAAAGGCGCAACGGTCGGCATCGTGGCACCAGTCGCTGGTTACAACATTGGTTTAAATTACAGCAAAAACAGCGACACAAGCACCGCTGCTACTGAGTTCTTTGTTAACCGTGAAGTCTACAAAAATACCTCTGCTTACGCCGACATCGGTAATGTTGATGCCAACGGCACCAAAACCACTGGCTACGCTGTTGGTTTGATCTACGCATTCTAAATTTGACTAAAACTTAAGCCGCTTGCGGCTTGAGCTGAATTCAAATCAAAAACCCGCTAGGCGCAAAAGCCTGGCGGGTTTTTTTACGCCTCAATCCTCGCCTGATCAAACCAAGAAGATCAACAAGCCGAGGTTTAAATAAGCCTGGCCCCTGTATTGCAGGTCCCAGACCGTAGAATGAATTTTGATATTTTTATGCTCGCTGGGGCTTCTCCCGGCAACTCAAAGGACAACTCCATGAAAAAACTCTTGCTGGCGATCGCCATCGGTGCTGTCTGCGCCACCTCGTTTGCCCAAGGCAAAGACCTCAAGGTCGCCATTGACCCCACTTACGAGCCGTTCACCTTTAAAACCGCCGACGGCAAGCCCACCGGCTTTGACGTGGACATTGCCAGCGCCCTGTGCGAGCAAATCAAACGCAAGTGCGTCTTTGTAGAGCAAGTCTGGGACAGCATGATTCCCGGCCTGCAGGCCAAAAAATACGACGTGATCATCAGCTCCTTGTCCATCACGGCTGACCGCCTCAAAGTGATTGACTTCTCCGACAAGTACTACAACACGCCCAGCCGCGTGGTGCTCAAAAAGGACGTGAAATTCACCGGCCCCGCCTCCATCAAGGGCAAGAAAATCGGCGTGCTGAAGGGCAGCACCCAAGAGAAATACGCCATGGGCGAGCTCAAAACAGCCGGTGTCGAGGTGATTCCCTACGAAGCCCAAGACCAGGTTTACCTTGACATCAAATCCGGCCGTTTGGATGGCACCGTGGCTGACTTTGTGGAAGTTAACGGCGGATTTTTGAGCAAGCCTGAAGGCAAAGACTACGCGCTGGCCGGCCCCGAGTTGTTCACCGAGAAATACTTTGGCACGGGCGTGGGCATTGGCTTGCGCAAAGGTGACGCGGCCCTCAAGACCGAATTGAACACCGCCATCAAAACCATCCGAACCAACGGCGCTTACAAGAAAATCAACGACAAATACTTCAAATTTGACGTTTACGGCAAGTAAGCCCCCCCCAAAGAAAACCCACCCATGAACGCCTATTACCTCGCTATTTTGCAAGGCTCGGTCATGACGGTGGGCGTCTCACTGGCCGCGTTGCTGGTCTCTATTGTTTTAGGATTGGCAGGCGCAGCAGCCAAGCTCTCGGAACGACCTGTCTTGGTGGCGCTGGCCACGGTGTACACCACGCTGATTCGCGGCATTCCCGAGTTGGTGTTGATGCTGCTCATTTTTTATGGTGGCAGTATTGGCCTGAACCATTTGATGGAGTCACTGGGCAGCGAGACGGTGATCGACATCAACCCCTTTGTGGCTGGGGTGCTCACCATTGGTTTTATTTACGGCGCCTACATGACTGAAACATTTCGCGGTGCCATGCTGGCTATTCCCAAAGGGCAGGCCGAGGCCGCTTGGGCCTTTGGCATGAGCCGCAGCCAAACGTTTATCCGCATCACCGCACCGCAAATGGTGCGCTACGCCCTGCCTGGCTTCACCAACAATTGGTTGGTTTTGATCAAGGCTACAGCGCTGGTGAGTTTGATTGGCCTGCAAGAAATGACCTATCTGGCCAAGCAGGCCAGTGCGGCCACGCGCTCGCCCTTTATCTTCTTTCTGTTTACCGCCACATTGTTTCTGATTTACACCACGGTGTCGCTGATCGCACTCAAAAAACTCAATGCGCGCTTTAGCCTGGGCACCCAGCGGGTGCAACTCTGAATGAACTGGGCTGTTATTTTTGAGCCACAAAACCTGGCGCTGTACGGCACAGGCATTTTGACGACGCTGGGGCTGCTGTTTTCATCTCTGGCTGTGGGTGCGGTGATGGCGCTGTTTTTTGCGCTGGCCCTCACAGGGCAGGTCGCCGCACTGCGCTGGGTCGTGAGCGCCTACACCTACGTCATTCGCGGGACACCGCTGCTGATCCAGGTTTATCTTATTTACTACGGGCTGGGCCAACTGGAGTGGATTCAGGCGCGCTGGGACTCGGTGTGGCCTTGGACGCATTTCAAGGAACCGTTTTTCTGCGCCCTGCTAGCCTTCAGCCTGAACACCGCGGGCTACACCGCTGAAATGCTGGCCGGTGCCATCCGTGAAACCAGCGCCGGAGAAATTGAGGCGGCCCAATCGTTTGGTATGAGCCGCTTCAAGGTCTTGCTGCACATTGTTTTGCCCAGCGCCCTGCGCCGCACCCTGCCCGCCTACAGCAACGAAGTGGTCATGATGCTGCACAGCACCAGCCTGGCCAGCGCCGTGCCCTCGATGCTGGACGTGACCGCAGCAGCGAGTCGGATTTACTCGGACTACTACCTGCCCTTTGAAGCCTACTTGGCCGCCGCCGCGATTTACCTGACCGCCTCTTTTTGTCTGATTGGCTTTTTCAAATTCAGCGAGGAGCGGCTGCTGGCTTACCTGGCCCCCCGAAAACACTGACCCCACTATGCAACGCACAGACCACCCTTTGCTGCCCCGTAGTCTGGGGAGCCAAACCACCCTGAGCAGCTTTCACTTTGGCCCACCCGGCCAGGGGCCTAAGGTCTATATTCAGGCCAGCTTGCACGCTGAAGAGCTGCCCGGCATGCTGGTGGCCCACCATTTGCGCGCCCTGCTGGAAAAAGCCGAGGCAGCGGGTGAGATCAAGGGCGAGATTATTTTGGTGCCGGTAGCCAACCCCATCGGGCTGGCTCAGCGGCTAGACCACAAACCAATGGGCCGCTTTGACCTGGACAGCGGTGAGAACTTCAACCGCCATTACCCGGACTTGGCCCGCGCCTTGGGGCCTGAAGTGCTGGCGCGCTTGGGGGCAGATGCGCAAGCCAACGTCCACACCGTGCGCCAAGCGCTGCGCGAACACTTGGCGCAATGGACGCCGGCGACCGAGCTGCAAAGCCTGCGCCACACCTTGCTGACCCTGGCTTTTGATGCCGACAGCGTGCTCGACCTGCATTGCGACTGCGAGTCCGTGCTGCACTTTTATACCGACGAGGCCTGCTGGCCCCACTTGGCACCGCTGGCGCACTACCTGAAAGCCGAGACCATTTTGCTGGCCAAAAATTCAAGCAGTGGCTCGTTTGACGAATGTTTGTCTGATGTGTGGTGCCACCTGGCTGAAGCCCTGAAAACCAGCGGCAGCGGCGCCCCACTCCCCCAAGGCTGCTGCACCACCACGGTTGAGTTGCGAGGCGAGCTGGACGTCAGCCACGCTTTGGCCGAAGCTGACGCCCAGGCCATCTTTAACTGGCTGAAACACACCGGGGTGATTGGCGGCCCAACAGCACCCGAAGTGCCGCCCCCTTTGTGCCAACCCACACCACTGGCGGGGTCCGAAACGGTGAAAGCGCCCAGCCCCGGCCTGGTGGTTTTTGCCGCCCAAGTGGGCGATCATTTGAAAGTAGGCGATTTGGTGGCCGAGGTCATAGACCCAATTGCCAACCAGACGCACCGGGTATTGGCCGGTGTGGACGGCGTCCTGTACGCGCGCATTCGTGACCGTTTTATCAACGCCGGGGGCGAGTTGGCCAAGATTGCCGGGGCCACGCCCTTTAGAACCGGTCAATTGCTTGGCGCCTGAACGACACCCGCGCCTTTAGTTCCTCAGTCCTTTTTCCCCACATTAAACCCTGCCACTTGAATTGACCCATGACTGCGCCCTACAAACTCCAGGTTGAAAACATTTTTAAGCGCTACGGCGGCCAAGAGGTGCTCAAAGGCGTGTCTCTGACCGCGCGCGCGGGCGATGTCATCAGCATCATTGGCAGCTCCGGATCGGGTAAAAGCACGTTTTTGCGCTGCATCAACTTGCTGGAAAAACCGAACCAAGGCCGCATTGTGGTGGCGGGTGAAGAACTCAAGCTGCGTGCCAATTCAGAAGGCGAACTCGAAGCCGCCGACGACCGACAACTCCAGCGCGTGCGAACCAAGCTGGCGATGGTGTTTCAGCATTTCAACCTGTGGGCGCACCTCACGGTACTGCAAAACATCATCGAAGCCCCGATGCATGTGCTGGGTGTTGACCGGGATGCCGCAATTGAGACCGCCCGCAAATACCTAGCCACAGTGGACCTGGTGGGCATGGAAGACCGCTACCCCGCCCACATGAGCGGCGGACAGCAACAGCGCGTAGCCATTGCCCGTGCGCTGGCGATGGAGCCCGAGGTGATGCTGTTTGACGAACCCACCAGTGCGCTGGACCCCGAGTTGGTCACCGAAGTGCTCAAGGTTATGAAAAATCTCGCTCAAGGGGGCCGTACGATGGTCGTCGTCACCCACGAGATGGGCTTTGCCCGCGAAGTAGCCAATCACCTGATTTTTCTGCACCAAGGTCGCATTGAAGAAGAAGGAAACCCCGCCCTTGTGCTGGCGCAGCCCAAAAGCGAGCGGCTGGCGCAGTTTCTGTCCGGGAGTTTGAAGTAGGTTTTACCTGGCCCAGGATCGTCATTCCCGCGCAGGCGGAAACCCAGTAACCCATCCCCGTACCGTCATTCCCGCGCAGGCGGGAATCTAGCGACCTACCCCCGCTGTCATGCGTCACGACTGGACTCCCGCCTTCGCGGGAGTGACGGGTTTATCCGGCGCCACTGAGCTCCCGCCTTCGCGGGAGTGACGGGTTTGTTCGGTGCTATTTTCAGGCTGGACGAAGCACCGTCAACCCACCCACATAAGGCTGTAAAGCTGCAGGCACAGACACCGATCCATCGGCATTTTGGTAGTTTTCCAGCACGGCCACCAAGGTGCGGCCTACGGCTAGGCCGGAGCCGTTTAAGGTGTGGACGAGTTCGTTTTTGCCTTGGGCGTTTTTGAAACGGGCTTGCAGGCGGCGGGCTTGGAAGGCTTCGCAGTTGGAGATGGAGCTGATCTCGCGGAAGGTGTTTTGGGCGGGCAGCCACACC
The DNA here is from genome assembly GCA_947372745.1 of Comamonadaceae bacterium. GTDB lineage: Bacteria > Pseudomonadota > Gammaproteobacteria > Burkholderiales > Burkholderiaceae_C > Rhodoferax. The sequence goes on from CANBUY010000031.1 coordinate 13,719, forward strand.
TCCAGGTCATAGGTTTTGCTGGCGCCAAAGCCCATGTCGCCGGTGCACAAACTCATCACGCGGTAAGGCAAGCCCAGCTTTTGCAAAATGGCTTCGGCGTGGCCGACCATCACTTCCAGCGCTTCGTAGCTGGTGTCGGGGTGAACAATTTGCACCATCTCCACTTTGTCAAACTGGTGCTGGCGAATGAGCCCGCGCGTGTCGCGTCCGGCGCTGCCGGCCTCTGACCTGAAACACGGCGTGTGGGCCGTGAGTTTGATGGGCAGGTCGGCCTCGGGCATCACGACGTCGCGCACAAAGTTGGTCAGCGGCACTTCGCTGGTGGGAATCAAATACAGCGCGGTGAGGTCGGGGGCGGCTTCGCCCTCTTGCCCACCTTTTTTGGCGGCAAAGAGGTCGCCCTCAAACTTGGGCAACTGGCCGGTGCCGCGCAGGCTTTCGCCGTTGACGATGTAAGGTGTGTAGCACTCTGTGTAGCCGTGTTCTTCGGTTTGCACGTCCAGCATGAACTGCGACAAAGCGCGGTGCAGGCGGGCAATGGGGCCTTTCATCACGGTAAAGCGTGAGCCAGTGAGCTTGACGCCCATCTCGAAATCCAGCCCTAGGGGGGTGCCCAGATCGACGTGGTCTTTCACTTCAAAATCAAACGCCTTGGGCGCGCCCCAGGTGCGCACCACCACGTTGCCGTGCTCATCCGCGCCGACAGGCACGCTTTCGTGCGGCAAATTAGGCACGGCCAACAGCAGCACTTGCAGCTCGGCCTGAATCTGATCAAGCCGGGCGGCAGAGCTTTCAAGCTCCACTTTATAACCAGCCACCTCGGCCATCACGGCGTCTGACTCAGCCTGTCCGGCGGGGCCTTTGGCTTTGAGCATGCCGATTTGCTTGCTGAGCGAATTGCGCTTGCCTTGCAATTCTTCGGTGCGTATTTGAATGGTTTTGCGCTCGGTCTCCAGCGTTTTGAAGGCGTCCACATTCAGGAAGGCTTGGGGGGATTTACGGGTCTCAAGGCGCGCAATGGCCAAATCGAGGTCTTTTCGGAGGAGGGTAATGTCTAGCATGATGGCGATTGTAATTTTTAAGGGGGCGCCATGGTTTGCGCCTTGTCACTAGGGCTTGGGAGTGGCGAGTGAGGCGGGATCGAGGTTGGCGCCGCAGATGATGAGACACACTTTTTCATCTGCTCGTGGTACATAAGCACCCGATTGCAGCGCAGCCAGCCCCAAGGCTGCGGCGGGCTCTGCCGCCAGCTTGAGCTCTTTCCAAAGCCACAACTGCGCCGTGCGAATGGCGTCATCGCTGAGCAACAGTGCGTCTTTGACATGGGCTTGGGTCACGGACCAGGCGATATCGCCAATGCGCTTGGCCCCGAGCGAGTCGGCGGCCACGCCGCTGACCGCGACATCCACCGGCTGGCCGGCTTGGCGGGCAGCAAACAAGGTGGGGGCCAACTCCGGCTCTAGCGCCACCACGCGGCTGCGGTCTTCAAACCAAGCCGCCATGCCGCCAATCAAGCCGCCCCCACCTACGCTGACCAGCACGCTGTCGGGCACGCCGCCTTGCGCTTCAATCTCAGCGCCTAGCGTGCCCGCACCGGCCACCACTTCGAGCTGGTCGTAAGCGTGCATGAGCAAGGCACCACTCTCCTTTTGACGAACGAGGCAAGCTTCAAAGGCTTGCGAATAGGCCGCACCAACGACCACCACCTCAGCCCCCAACTCCCGTAAGCGTGCCCGCTTGGCTTCACTGGACACCTCGGGCACAAACACTTCACAACGCACGCCCAAAGCCTGCGCCGCCGCCGCCGTGGCAATGCCCGCATTACCGCCCGAGGCAATCACCACGCCACTCTCGGGGATCTCACTGGAGATCATGCGGTTCAACATGCCCCGCGCCTTGAAGCTGCCACCCACCTGCAACTGCTCCAGCTTGAGCCAGACTTCAGCGCAGTTAACCCCCAAAGCCTGACCAGACAGTTTCCACAAAGGCGTTTTACGCAAAAAGTGGCTGTAACTTACGTCTAGCTTGCTATAGAAGCTATTGATAAGAGAGCGATTTATCTGGATGATATTCATAAAAATGAGCCTTTCATGCGCTCAAACCCGTCATTGCGAGCGTAGCGCGGCAATCCATCGCCGCATGACAAGGGTTTGCATTGTTGGAGCAGGTTTGACCCGGCAAGATGGACTGCCGCGCTTCGCTCGCAGTGACGGGGGAAGGAATTGCAGCGATCACGGCCTCAATCACTCGGTTACGTTGCTGCCAGGTCCAGCAGTCGCAGCGTCCAGCTTCAAGCCCTTCGGCAGGGGGAACTTCACGGTTTCTTCTATGCCGGGCATTTTGCGAACCGACACGGCGCCCAGTGCCTTGATGCGGTCGATGACCTGGCGCACCAAAATCTCGGGCGCCGAGGCACCGGCGGTGAGGCCAACGCGCTGGCGGCCTTCAAACCAGGCGGCTTGCAGCTCATCCGCATGGTCCACCATGTAGCTCTCTGTGCCCAGCTTGCGGGCCAGCTCGGCCAGGCGGTTGCTGTTGGAGCTGGTGGGACTGCCCACCACGATCAGCACGTCCACCTGCGGGCTCATCACCTTGACGGCGTCTTGCCGGTTTTGGGTGGCGTAGCAAATGTCTTGCTGTTTGGGCTGGCGGGCGTTGGGGAAACGCAGCTTGATGGCCGCTGCGATCTCAGCGGCGTCGTCCACGCTGAGGGTGGTTTGCGTCACCACGGCCAAGCGCTCGATCTGCAAAGGCTGCACTTTGGCGACATCGGCCACGTCTTCCACCAGATGAATACCGCTGCTCAGCTGGCCCATCGTTCCCTCGACCTCGGGGTGGCCTTTGTGCCCGATCATGATGAACTCATAGCCCTCTTTGTGCAGCTTGGCGACCTCCACATGCACCTTGGTGACCAGCGGGCAAGTGGCATCGAAAATCTGAAAACCCCGGGCAATGGCCTCGTCCTGCACCGCGCGGCTGACACCGTGGGCCGAAAAAATGAGCGTTGCATCGGGCGGCACGTCATCAAGTTCTTCAATAAAAATAGCACCCTTGGCCTTGAGGTCATTCACTACATAGGTGTTATGAACAATCTCGTGACGCACATAAATGGGCGCGCCAAATTTTTCCAGCGCCCGCTCCACGATCTCAATGGCCCGGTCCACACCGGCGCAAAACCCACGCGGCTCAGCCAGCAAAATCTCTTGCGGGGGTGTGCTCACAGAGGCCGCGTTCATAGAATACCGATCACTTGCACTTCAAAGGTCACGGGCTGTCCGGCCAGCGGGTGGTTGAAGTCAAACAACACAGCATCGCCTTTTTCGTCACTGCGCAGTTGCTGCACCGAGCCGGCAAACTGGCCTTTGCCATCGGGTGTGGGGAACTGCACCACGTCGCCCACGGCGTACTGGGCGTCGGCGTCACCCATCTCGGTCAGCACCTTACGGGCCATCCACTGGAGCATGTCGGGGTTGCGCTCGCCAAAGGCGGCGCCACTGGCCAGCTCAAACGTGGTGCGACTGCCCTCGGCCAGCCCCAGCAAATGGGCTTCTACAGCGGGCGACAACTCGCCGGTGCCTAGCGTGAGCGTGGCGGGTTTGCCTTCAAAGGTGTTGATCACGTCCCCGGCAGGCCCGGCCATGCGGTAATGCAGCGTGAGAAACGAGCCGGCTTGAACCGTGGCGGTGGTGGTGGTCATATGAATCCCGGGTGAAATGCTGGATAAGAAGGCGCCATCGGCATTTGAGGCCAATTGGCGAATAAACTGCCCTATTCTAAAAGCCTCACCCATGCCCTTAAAAGACCTCCCCCCTGACGCCCGCCCGCGTGAAAAACTGCTGGCACGCGGCCCCGGCGCCCTGAGCGACGTGGAGTTGCTGGCAATTTTGCTGCGCACCGGCATCCAGGGCAAAGGCGTGCTGCAGATGGCGCAAGAGCTGCTGCAGCTCAAAACCGCGGGCAACTCGCAAGATGGGTTTGACGGCATTGCCGGGCTGCTGCACGCCACCGCCGATGATTTAAAACCCATTAAAGGGCTGGGGCCAGCCAAACGGGCCGAAATTGTGGCGGTGCTGGAGCTGTCGCGCCGCGCTATGGCCCAGCAACTCAAAGAGCGCACCGTGTTTGCCACGCCAGACGCCGTGAAACACTACCTGCAACTGCACCTGTCAGGCCGCCCCCATGAGGTGTTTGCCGTGCTTTTTCTGGATGTGCAAAACCGCTTACTGGCGATGGAGGAATTGTTTCGCGGCACGCTCACGCAAACCAGCGTGTACCCCCGCGAGGTGGTGCTGCGCGCCCTGCACCACCAGGCCAGCGCCGTGGTGTTGGCGCACAACCACCCCAGCGGCTCGGTTCAGCCCTCGCGGGCGGATGAAGCGCTGACCCAGACTTTAAAAACCACCCTGGCGCTGATAGATGTGCGGGTGCTTGACCATGTGATCGTCGCCCCGGGCGAAGCGCTTTCTATGGCTGAGAAGGGACTGATGTGAGCAAACCCAGAGTCAAAATCAACAGCCTGGGCGACCTGAAGCAGGTCAAGCGCGAGATTGAAGCCCAAGCCCTGAAGGCGGCACAAGTTGCCGCGCAACTCGCCATCGAGCGGCGCAAGACCGCCAGTGAAAAAGACCTCTTTATTCGCGCTGCCGGCAAAGTGCAACCCATGCCTGACCGGCGCCGCGTGGTACTCAAAAAAGACCCACCTCCACCCCAGCCTATGCAGTACCAGCTAGACGAGCAGGCGGTGCTGATTGAGGCCATCAGCGACGAGTTTGATGTGGGCACCTTGCTGGACGTGGATGAAAACCTGAGCTTCAGGCGACCCGGCATCGGCATTGATGTGGCGCGCAAACTGCGCCGGGGTGATTGGTCGATTCAGCGGCAAATTGACCTGCACGGCTTGCGCCGCGATGAGGCGCGTGAAAAGCTGAGTTTCTTCATCCGAGAAGCCTTCAAACAAGGAATTCGCTGCGTGCGCGTGGTGCACGGCAAGGGTTTGGGCTCGCCCGGCAAGGCGCCAGTGCTTAAAAGCCGGGTGCACAGTTGGTTGGTGCAAAAAAATGAGGTACTGGCCTTTGTGCAAGCCAAACCGGCCGATGGCGGCGGTGGCGCGCTGGTGGTGTTGCTGATGGGGTCACGGGGGTAGCCTATGAGCTTGCAATCTGTCCGTGACTTTTTTGAGACCCGCCAGCTGGATATCCCCATCATTGAGCTGGACGTGAGCACGGCCACCGTGGCCTTGGCGGCGCAAGCGCATGGCGTAGAGCCGGGGCGAATTGCCAAAACCCTGGCCTTTCGCTTGGGTGACGGACGGGTGATTTTGCTGGTAGCGAGTGGCGACCGGCGCATCGACAACCAAAAATTCAAGCTTGCCTTTGGCAAAGGCAAGATGCTGGCCGTGGAAGAGGTGGCCGAACTCACCGGCCACCCCGTGGGCGGTGTGTGCCCGTTTGGCTTGGCGCAGCCGCTGGCAATTTACCTGGACACGTCGCTGCAAAGTTATGACCTGGTGTTGCCCGCTGCCGGCGCCACCCACAGCGCGGTGCGAATCAGTCCCGCACAAATGGCCGATGTGACGCAGGGTGAGTGGGTGGAGGTTTGCCAAGCGGCCCTTGCGCCTGTAGATTTATAGACAATTCGCTTCTAACGTCCTATAAACGTGCTTAAACAGCTATTGATTGAATAGCATGTTTTTTGGAGCCATGCTTGGCGCGTTGAGATGAAGACACTTCGGGACTCAGGCCGACGCGGCACTTGGCGCTGTTCGTGTCCCCCGCCCTGTGGGGCTCCTCCTTGACCTCACCACGCCAAGCGCCGCATCGACCTGAGTCCTGAGACGTTGTTGGTGTGCGCTGGATTTAATTCACTGCGCACCAGCACCACTGGCTGCCGATGCCACTGGGGTGAATGCTGCAGCGGAATCAAGGAGGAGCCCTACAGGGCGGGGGACATCCGCGGAAGCGTTCACCCCGGTGGCATCGGCCCCACAAAAGCACGCATGAAAAACTCCAAAAATTCAAACCCAGAGCCAAATTAACCGCGTTCACTGAGCCGCCCGCCTCAAAGTTTCCACCACCGGACGCCGCAACACATCGCGCAGCCCCCACCAACCCGCAGCCAACGCCAACAAAGCACCACTGACAGCGCCAAACAAAGGCACCCAGAGAGAAACATTCCAGTCAAACTCAAACACGTATTTGGCCAGCGCCCAACCGACGACCATCGCCACCAGCGAGGCCAAAAATCCGGCCAACAAGCCCACACCCATCAACTCGGCCCGCTGCACCTGGCGCAACAGCGTGCTTTGTGCCCCCACCGCCCGCATGATGGCGAACTCCCGGGCACGCTCCTCGCGGGTAGCCGTCACGGCAGCAAACAGCACCACCAGGCCAGCGGCCAGCGTGAAGCCGAACAAAAATTCCACGGCCCCGATGACCTGGTCCAGCACGCGCTGAATTTGGGCGATGGTGGCGGTCATGTCCACACTGGTGATGTTGGGAAAAGCCCGCACCAGCCGGTTGTCAAACCCCGGTGTCGCTGGCGACCTGAAGGCGCTCATGTAGGTACTGGGCACATTGGGCAACTCACTCACCGGGTACATGGCAAAGAAGTTGGCCCGCATGGAACCCCAGTTCACCTTGCGCAAAGAAGTGATTTTGGCGTCGGTCTGCATCCCGCCCACCTCAAAGCGCAGACTGTCACCCAGCTTGAGTTTGAGTGTTTTGGCAATGCCCTCTTCCAGGCTGATGGCGCCAGGCTCATCGGGCGTCCATTGGCCCGCCACCACAGTATTTTGCGTTGGCAATTTGGCGCTGTTCGACAGGTTAAATTCGCGGTCGACCAGGCGCTTGGCGCGGTCTTCCTCGTAATCATCCGGGGTCACGGGTTTGCCGTTGATCGCAATCAGACGGCCACGAATCATGGGAAACCAGTCAAACTGAGTGACGCCGCCCTCGCGCAGCGCTTGGGTAAAGGCAGGCCCTTGCTCGGGCATGACGTTGATGACGAATCGGTTGGGGGCGTTGGGCGGTGTGGCCTGGCGCCAGCTGCTGATGAGGTCGGTGCGCAACAGCACCAGCAACACCAGCGCCAACAAGCCCACGGCCAAGGCGCTGATTTGCACCACGGCATAGGCTGGGCGGGCCGAAATTTGGCGGGTGGCCAGCACCAGCCAACGCGGGGCGGTGCTCTCATTCACACTCATGCGCAAGAGCTTGACGGCCAGCCAGCTTAAAACTGCAAAAAGCAAGGCGGCGCCTGCAAAACCGCCGACCGCAATCAGACCCAAAGTTACATCACTACTGGCGGCCAGCAAAAGAGTGGCAAAACCCGCCACACCCAGCGCCAATACACCGATAGAGGCGGGTTTGAGGTTACCCACATCCCGGCGGATCACCCGCAGCGGCGGCACCTGGGCCAGCTGCAGCACGGGCGGCAAGCCAAAAGCCCAGAGCAAGGTCAAGCCCATACCCATGCCAAACAACACCGGCCAAATGCCTGCGGCAGGCAAGGCTGCGTCCACCAAACCCGCCAGCAGCAAGACAAAAACGTAGTGCACCGCATAACCCAACGCCACGCCCAAGGCGCTGGAGAGCAGGCCAATCGCGGTGAATTCCAGCGCATAGCTAGAGGCAATCGTGCGCTGGCTCAGGCCCAGCACGCGCAACATAGCGCAATCGTCCAGGTGGTTGGCGGCAAACCCACGCGCTGCCAAAGCCACAGCCACCGCGCTTAAAAGGGCAGAGAGCAAGGCAATGAGGTTGAGAAACTTCTCGGCCCGGTCTAAAGTCTGGCTCACCTCAGGGCGACCGCCCTGCAAGGACTCGACCCGTAGGCCGCGGGCCTGGGGCTGCTTGACCTCGGCTTGCGCCCAAGCGACAAACGACTTGACCGCCCCATCGGACCCAGCCACAGCCAAGCGGTAAGTCACGCGGCTGGCGGGTTGGATCAGTTGGGTGGCGTCAATATCAGCGCGGTTGATCATCACCCGCGGTGAAAAGCTCATGAAGCCGGCGCCCCGGTCGGGCTCATTGACAATGATTTTTGCCACCCGCAGGCGGGCATTGCCCAGCCACAACTCGCCCCCCATCGGCACCCCAATGCCTTCCAGCAAAGACGCATCGACCCAGACCTCGCCAGGAGCAGGGATGGCGCGGGTCAGGTCGCCTGCTTCGCTGGGCTCATTACTGACTCTCATCGTGCCACGCAGGGGGTAGCCGGCCTCCACCACTTTCAAGGCCACCAACTTGGTGCCGCCGCCCAGCGCATCAGGCGCGCGCCCCATGGTAGGAAAGCTCAGGGTTTGAACCACATCCAAGCCCAAAGCGCGGGCCTTTTCGATAAATTGGGCCGGTGTGGGGTTGTCGCTGGAAATGAGTGCGTCGCCACCAAGCAGTTGCCGGGCATCGCGCTGCAAACCACCTTTCAGCCGATCAGCAAAAAAGCCCACAGCGGTCAGGGCAGCCACAGCCAGCGTCACCGCCACAATCAGTAGACGGAGTTCGCCCGAACGAAGGTCACGCCACAAAGTACGCCATCCGAGGCGCCAAAAAGAAATAGTCATCCCTGTACCTTATCGCACTCGTCCCTGCGCTGGATTGAGAGAAGGTTATTGACCTGTGAATGGGAAGGCAAAAACGCAAACGGCACCCGAAGGTGCCGTTGTTCAAGCGAAGCCCGAAGGCTGCGGTTGATTAAGCCGTTTTAGTGGCTTTTTTCACGGCGTCAACAGCTTGAGTAGCGGCTGCGCTGAAGTTTGACTGAGCAGCTTCCATGGCTTTCTTAGCGGAAACTTGGGCAGTTTCAACTGCAGTTTGACCGTTGGCCAAAGCAGTTTTGAATGCAGTAACCATGGACTCAGTGCCGGCTGGTGCGTTTTTGGTCATGTTATCCATCACGCCGCTGAAAGATTTTTGTGCTTCAGCAGCTTTAGCTTCCACAGCTTTAGTGAATTCAGTGCCGCTGTCAGTCACGATAGTTTGAACGTGCTTGGCGTAAGCAGCTGATTTGTCAGCCAAAGGCTTCATCATGCCGGATTGCAGAGCGATCAGTTCTTGTGCGTCTTTCACGCTGAGAACGGATTGGATGTGGCCGAAAGATTCGGTCAAAGCGGCTTTGGCAGCAGCCATGTTCAGCTCAGCCAATTTCTCAACGCCAGCAAAAGCTTGAGTTGTCAGGCCTTCGAGGGCTTGCAGGTTGGTTTTGTTGGCGGCCATGAATTGTTCAGCAGTGTTGTTCATTTGGAGTTCCTTAAGTAGTTAATCAAACCAGGCACTTTGGATAAATACTCTTGGAGACTATTTATGTTGCAGTGCAGCATGGATGAATTGTAGTCAGAAAAACAAGCGAAAAACTATTTTTGTTGCACTGCAGCAACTATTAGAGACCTTTGTCTAAGCCGGGACCGATTCGGCCGTGGGTCCACGCCCCATGAGCAAGGCGACCGCTTGCGCCGCTTGCAAGCGGCCGTCAAGCAAACCAACGACGGCCTGCGCAATGGGCATCTCGACCCCTACCACCGCCGCCCGCTGCACCACGGTGCGGGCTGAGTAAACACCTTCGGCCACATGGCCCAGAGCCGCCACGGCCTCTGTCAAAGTTTGGCCCTTGGCCAAGGCCAAGCCCACTTGACGGTTGCGGGACAAATCGCCCGTGGCCGTGAGCACCAGGTCCCCCAAGCCACTCAAGCCCATAAAGGTATCCGTCTTGCCGCCCAAGGCAACACCCAGGCGGGTCATCTCCGCCAGACCGCGCGTGATCAGCGCCGCACGGGCGTTGAGCCCCAAATTCAAACCATCACACAAACCCGTGGCAATGGCCAACACATTTTTAACCGCCCCGCCCACTTCAACCCCCGCAATATCGTCGTTGGCATAGACGCGCAACATGGGGCTGTGAAAGGCGGCGACCAGCGCCTCGCGCACATCCGCATCGGCACTTGCCGCGACCAGCGCCGTGGGTTGGCCCCGGGCTACTTCCTGGGCAAAACTGGGGCCACTCAAAATTCCAGCCTTGAGCTCAGGGGCAACTTCCGCTTGGATCTCGTGGGCCAACAGGCCAAAGGGCGCACCTGCTTTGGTGGCCTCAAAGCCCTTGCAAAGCCAGGCCACAGGCACCGAGCAGCCCCGCAAAGTGGACAACATACCCCGTAAGCCCGCCATGGGCGTGGCCACAATTACCAAATCAGCCCCCTCAAGGAGAGATTTCATGGGCCGCACACCCGAAGCCTCGACCTCGCCCAGGACGTCAACAGTCAGGCGGGGAGGCAGGGCAATGCCGGGTAAATAGCGCGTATTTTCCCGGTGTTGTTGCAAGGCTTGCACTTGGTGAGCATCTCGCGCGGCGAGGGTCACCGTGTGCTGAGCCAAAGGATTGGCGGCCGCACTGACCGCCAGCGCCGTCCCCCAGGCACCCGCGCCAAGTACTACTATTTTCATAGCTGGTTATGCACGGTATGCTTAGCCTGGAGATCTAAACGCTTAATAGATTACTGAATGATGATGCTGGCTTCAGTTTCAGTGCTGGTGGCCACAGCCGCCATTTGCTGCTGCTGTTGCTGCTCGAACATGGCCTGGAAATTGATTTCGGAGAGGTGAACGGGTGGGAAGCCACCGCGTTGAATCAGATCCGCCACATTGCCGCGCAAGTAGGGGTAAACAATTTGAGGGCAAGCAATACCCATGATCTGGCTCATTTGCTCATCGGGCAAATTGCGGATCTCGAAAATACCAGCTTGAGTGGCTTCTACCAAAAATACGGTTTTATCCTTGATTTTGGTCTGGACCGTGGCGGTCACCGAGACTTCAAAAATGCCGTCGGCCACAGGCGTGGCGTTCACACCCAGTTGAATATCAACGGTGGGGGACTCTTGCTCCAACAAAATAGCCGGTGAATTTGGCTGTTCCAACGAGGCCTCTTTGAGGTAGACACGTTGAATTTGGAAAACAGGTTCTTGTTGGTCTGACATGAAAATTCTTTCTGGTGAAACAAAGCCCGTTTGAGGGTTTCAAAACGGGCATTCGACTTGGACGAATCAGGATTATCTCAGGAGAAAATTACCGTAAAGCGTCCAAGTTAGGGCTTAGTGTGAACTATTTGGCATTAAGCAAGGTGAGCAAGCCGCCTTGCGCATCCAGGGCCACCAAATCATCACAACCACCCACATGGGTTTGGCCGATAAAAATTTGGGGCACCGTGCGACGACCGGTTGATTCCATCATCTCGGCACGTTGCACTGGGTCGGTATCAATACGGATTTCTTCGATGTGCTCAACGCCCCGGGCTTTCAGAATTTGCTTGGCACGCACGCAATAAGGGCAGACAGCCGTGGTGTACATCTTGACGGGTTGCATCATGATTTTTTACCTTCAGGCTTTTTCAATGGGTAAATTAGCGGTTTTCCATGCCGCAAGACCACCGCCCAGCGACTGAGCTTGCTCGTAGCCCAGCTTTTTGGCAATCGCGACCGCTCGCCCTGAGCGTGCGCCCGATTGGCAAACCAAAATAAGGGGAAGCGTTTTGTTCTTAACCATGCCCGTTAATTTTTCTTCCAACTGACTCAAGGGAATATTTTTAGCCCCGCCCACATGCGCAGCAGCAAATTCAGTCGCTTCGCAGACGTCAATGACCACGGCTTTTTCGCGGTTGATGAGTTGCACCGCGCCTTCGGCCGTCAATGAACTCCCTGTGGCACTTTTCAGTACCGGCATCAACAACATCGCGCCCGAAGCCAACGCGACGCTCATGATCATCCAATTGTCCAAAATAAATTTCAAAATCAAATCCTTGTAAGTTAGCAGCCGTAAACGCCGTATTTTAGAATGCAGGGGTGACAAACGTTTACAACACCTCCTTTGCCCGGACCTGAGTCCAGCTATTGCGGCACATTGCCCAGCCCTTTTTAAACACCATGTATAAATTAGTACTCATTCGCCACGGCGAGTCCACCTGGAACCTTGACAACCGTTTTACCGGCTGGACCGATGTCGACCTGACCGACACCGGCATTGAACAGGCCAAAAACGCTGGGCGACTGCTCAAAGCGGAAGGCTATGAATTTGATGTGGCCTATACCAGCGTGCTCAAGCGGGCCACACGCACTCTGTGGCATGTGCTGGACGAAATGGACCGCACTTGGCTGCCCGTGGTGAACAGCTGGCGCCTCAATGAGCGCCATTACGGTGCCTTGCAGGGACTCAATAAAGCCGAAGTCGCCAAACAATATGGTGACGACCAGGTGCTCATTTGGCGCCGCAGCTATGACACCCCTCCGCCTGCGCTGGAGGCGTCCGACCCGCGTTGCGAACGCGCTGATGTTCGCTATGCCAAGCTGCAGCCCGATCAAATCCCCTTGACGGAATGCCTGAAGGACACGGTTGCGCGCGTCTTGCCGTTTTGGGACGAAGCACTGGCGCCTGCCATACAGAGGGGCAAACGCCTTGTGGTGGCGGCGCATGGCAACTCTATCCGTGCCTTGATCAAGTACCTGGACAACATTTCTGATGACGACATCGTGGGCCTCAACATCCCCAACGGCATTCCTCTGGTCTATGAGCTCGATGAAAACCTGAAACCGATCCGCCATTACTACCTAGGCGACGCCGAAGCTGCTGCTAAAGCAGCCGCTGCTGTCGCCGCGCAAGGGAAATCTTGAGGATTTAGGGAACTGCCTCCTCGCAACATTGTCCAAGCGTGTATATTGGATTGGCACAGGAACATTTATGGCTCAAAAATTGAAAATTGCTGGTTGGATTTCATTAGGCGTTATGGCGGGTGCCTTAACCACGGTCTCGCTCCAAACGGTGGCCAGAGGTGCCTTGGCGCCTTTGCCACTGGAGGAATTGCAGCAGTTGGCGGCCGTTTTTGGCATGATTAAAAGCAATTATGTTGAGCCCGTGAATGACAAAAAACTCATCACCGATGCCATCACCGGCATGGTGTCGAGTTTGGATCCCCATTCCCAGTACCTTGACAAAAAGGCGCTGAAAGAATTCAACGAGGGCACCACGGGAAAGTTTGTCGGTGTGGGCATCGAAATTTCGCAGGAAGACGGCGTCATCAAGGTGGTGTCTCCCATTGAAGGCTCTCCCGCCTTCAGGGCTGGTCTCAAGCCGAACGACCTGATTGTAAAAATTGATGACACCCCGGTGAAGGGTCTCACCCTGAACGAGGGCGTCAAGCGCATGCGCGGTGAACCCAATACCAAGGTGTTGCTGAGTATTTTCCGCAAGAGTGAGAACCGCACCTTCCCCGTGACCATCACGCGCGAAGAGATTCGTACCCAATCCGTGCGCAGCAAAGTGATCGAGCCGGGCTATGCCTGGATTCGACTGAGCCAGTTCCAGGAACGCACGGTGGAAGACTTTGCTAAAAAAATGGAAGAAATCTACAAACAAGAACCCAAGCTCAAAGGCTTGGTGCTTGATTTGCGCAACGACCCGGGTGGCTACCTGGATGCGGCGGTGGCCATTTCAGCCGCTTTTTTACCTGAAAATGTGACCGTTGTGTCCGCCAATGGGCAACTGGCAGAGAGCAAATTCACCTACAAGGCATCGCCCGAGTTTTACCAACGCCGTGGTGGCACGGATCCCCTGAAACGCCTCAATGACGTCACCAAAGGCGCCTTGAAAAGCGTCCCTTTGATCGTGCTGGTCAATGAAGGATCTGCCTCAGCCAGCGAAATTGTGGCCGGCGCACTTCAAGATCACAAACGCGCCAAAGTGCTGGGCAACCAGACCTTCGGCAAAGGCTCGGTACAGACCGCAGTTTGCCTTGACGCCTCCTTCAGGATGGACAACTGCCCAAGTGCAGCCCTGAAACTTACAACCAGCCGCTACTACACGCCTAGCGGAAAATCGATCCAGGCCAAAGGCATCGTGCCTGATGTCATGTTGGACGAAACCGAAGAAGGTAATTTATTTGCTGCACTGCGCACCCGTGAAGCAGACCTTGAGAAGCATCTGAACAGTGGCCAAGGCGATGAAAAGAAAGACGAAGCACGCGACAAAGCCCGTGAAGAAGCCCGCAAGAAGCTTGAAGAAGAAATGAAAAAACCCTTGGCTGACCGAAAAACGCCTGAGTTCGGCTCCGAGAAAGACTTTCAGCTGATTCAGGCGCTCAACCAGCTCAAGGGTCAGCCCGTGATGGTCAGCAAAACCATGGTCGAGCGCAAAGAAGAGAAAAAAGAAGAGTAATCCGGCGTGAAGGATGAAGAACTCCTGCGCTACTCGCGCCATATTTTGCTCAACGAAATTGGCATTGAGGGCCAGGAGAAAATCTCCAATAGCCACGCATTGATCATTGGCGCGGGTGGCTTGGGCTCCCCGGTGGCGCTTTATCTTGCGTCAGCAGGGGTTGGCCACATCACCATCGTCGACAACGACAGCGTGGACATGACCAATTTGCAACGTCAAATTGCCCACACCATGAGCCGCGTGGACCAGCCCAAGGTACTCTCAGCCCAAACCGCGATGGCAGCAATCAATCCGCATGTAGTGGTCACTCCGATCATTGCCCGGGCTGATGCGGCGCTCCTTGACACGCTGGTGGCACAGGCTGATGTGGTGTTGGACTGTTGCGATAATTTCGCCACGCGCCACGCCATCAATGCGGCCTGCGTGAAGCACCAAAAACCACTGATCTCAGGCGCAGCCATCCGGTTTGATGGGCAAGTCTGCGTTTATGACCCGCGTGACCCCAGCTCGCCCTGCTATGCCTGCGTGTTCCCCCCGGACACCACCTTCGAAGAAACTCGATGTGCGACGATGGGGGTTTTCGCCCCCCTGGTCGGCATTATTGGGTCTATGCAAGCCGCCGAGGCATTGAAACTATTGAGCGGCGCCGGACGGCCCCTCACTGGACGGTTATTGATGTTGGATGGACGATCCATGGAATTCACAGAAGTTCGAATCGGCCGGCATGCCCACTGCCCGGTCTGTAGCAACACCCACTAACCTTTAGTAGGTTGACCGCTTGGCACGGTGACATGAACCGTGCCGCTTTCGAAAGTCTTTTGGATTCAAGGCTTGAGCATCGTTAAACAAACCCAAGTGCGACTGCTGGGCAAGCATCTGCTCTTGGGCATAAGGCCCTTGACTTTTTTGCCACCGATAGGACCAGGCTTGACCGGACCTGACCATTTGCGCCCCAAGATCCTGATTGCCCAATTGGATGCGCGCCAGCCCCCTGCCATAAATATCCTTGCGGTTGACCGTCACGCTGACTCTTTTATGCAGGGCCAGTTGAATGAGTGCATGGCGGGATGACTCGCCGCCCGCCTGGCAAATCTCCGGGGCATCAATTCCTAGAATTCGCAGTTTGCGCGCAGGGCCCCCTCGGTCAGGCTGCACCCAAAGCGTGTCGCCGTCAGTAACAAACGAGACCACACCGTCAAACACCGCAGCACCTTGCGCATTGATGCTCAACAAGCACAGCAGAAGGAAGAAAAGTTTAGTCACCACACCCAGTTTACCGCCAGCTTTTACGTCACATAAGCAGATTAATGGGCTAGGAATACATGCTTCTTTCACCCC
>CANBUY010000032.1 GCA_947372745.1 Comamonadaceae bacterium
AGCAGTCACACACTTAAACAGCAAATGCCCCAAGCTGAGGTTTAGAAGCAGTTATTGAGTCATACCCACAAGATATAACTACAGCTCATGTGCCATCTTTCATGAATCCAGAAATTGTTGGTGAGCCTAAAATTCATCGACAAAGAGACCTCAGGCTAGATGACAGCTTCGGGGAAGTCCCGTGGCGATTGGCAATGACGGCAATAGAGCGGCCAGCATTTCAAGTCTGTTTCTTCAGGTGACTCCAACCGCTGCGTTGGAGCCTCTCGTCACCACCACCAAATGGTGCTCATTCTGGCGAGCAGGGATGAATTGTCATGTACGCAGAAATATTCACGACATGAGCCAAAAATGAAGGTAATTCTCAGCCGTGATTTCACAGGTGACAGACCTTGGGCCGCGCTAGATATTGCCAATAGGCAGGTAACCACGACCTGACTGCACTGGACGGGCCAATCCTACGCTTACCAAGCCCCGTAGTGGGTGACTAAACCATACCAAAGTGAGCCCACTTCACGGCCCATGTTGGTTTGTCCAGATTTCGCAGTGGCGTTGGCTGCTAAATGCACCATCACCAACTTCTGCGCTGGGTCAACGAAAATTGACTGCCCATAAACCCCCAGCAATGCAAAACGGCGCTGTGTCCCGGGGAAGGTCCACACTTGGTAGCCATAACCGTAAAAAGGGGTGGCTTTTCTTGGGGCAAAGGCTTCTGGGTGACGTCGCCAGTCGGTGGCTTCAATCAAGAAATCCTTGGGCAAGATTTCCCCTAAATCCGGTCGATCCGGGCGCATGCCATCATTGGAAAAAAGAATACCCAGTCGAGCATAGTCTTGCGCGGTGGCGTTGAAGTTGCCACTGGCCCGCTCCAAGCCATCGGCACCTGCGCGCCACAAGCCCGAGGTTTGTGCGCCCATTGGCTGCCAAAGCCGAGTCTCCAAATACGCGCTCAAGGTTTGTCCCGTGGCCCCACGCATGACCAAAGCCAACATATCGGTCTCAGCACTGGCGTAATTAAACAACTGCCCTTGGGGTTGATGCCTGGTGGTAATGACTTTTGCACCGGCAGCGGCCCCACCCTTATGCGCAGCGGCTCCATACCGAGCAAGGTCATCAGCGCCGTTGTACAACTCATCAAACTGGGCGCCTGAAGACATGCGCAGTAAATTGCGAATGCTGGTTTCGCCGTAGAGGGTTCCGGCCAATGTGGGTGCATAGACTTCTGCATGGTCATCCAGCGACCTGATGCTTCCCTCACGCAAAGCCAGGCCAACGGCCATCGCCGTGATGGTTTTGGCCATTGAATTCGATAGAAAGCGGTGTTCAGCGGTGCGCCCGAATTGGTAGCGCTCAACCTGAATCACACCGTCCTTGATCACCAGCAAGGCCATCGCCGGTTGGCGCCTGAGGTAATCGTCGACCGTCAGGCTGCTTTGATCACCCACTTTCCAATGGTATGCCGGTTCTTGCACTGCCTTAGGCAAGGTAAGGGGTGCGATGGCTGGCTGCATCACGTTGGCTACCCCGCCGAAAATACCAGGAATTTCAGCATGGTGGCTAAAGGATCCCACCCGCACACAGGGATCCATAAACCAGGTCCGAGCAGTCCCCACGGGATAGCCCTGCGCTTTGCATAGGGTGGATTCGTTGGGTTCGGCGTGCGCTAAAAGGCTGTAGGAGGCAACTAAAGTCAGCAGAAAAATAGTGCGAATTTTCATGAGATCAGTATGGCACGATGTCCGCCCCTGCTCCCAAGATTAGCTTCCCAAGTAACTAAGCTGCCCGCAGCGCCAGCAGTTCAGCGTGCAGTTCTACCAAGGCTTGGGTGAGCTTGTGGTTGGGGTCCATGTAAATCATGGGCAGGGAGAGTTCATGCGATTCACGAATCTTGACCGAGGAGGGCAAGTAGGGCTGCAGCACGGGCAGGCCTTCTTCAATCAACTCTTTCACCATGCGCTGGGGCAGGTTGGCTCTGGCCTGAAACTGGTTGACCACAATGCCTTCAACCACCAGGTTGGGGTTGTGGTCAGCGCGAATTTCCTGCACGTTGTCCATCAGTGTGTACAGGGCCTTGCGTGAAAAGTCATCGCAGTCAAACGGAATCAGGCAGCCTTTGGCGCCGATGAGGGCGGAGCGGGTGAAGAAGTTGAGGGCGGGGGGCGTATCAATGTAAATACGGTCGAAATCTTCTGACAGCAGTTGCAGAGCCTCGCGCAATTTGTATATTTTTTGGCGCGACTCCAGCTTGGTTTGGAGTTCGTTCAAGGCTGGGCTCGAAGGCATGAGGAAAAGGTTTTCATGCGGGGTGGGCACCACGAAATCAGAGGGCGGCACGGGCCTGAAGCTGTAGCTTAAGGAGTGCTCAAAAAAACCGGCCACGTTGGGCTGGTCTTCCTGGGCTGTGTCGCCCAACAAATAACTGCTGGAGTTGCCTTGGGGGTCAAGGTCAATCACCAAGGTGCGCAAACCCTGACTGGCGCTGATGGCGGCCAGGTTGCAGGTGATGGTGGACTTTCCTACGCCCCCTTTTTGATTGAAAACGACGAGCGGCATGACGCAATTCCTTGTGCTGATGGACGGTGAAGCTAAAAACTGCCCCAATTGTGCCCGCCAAAAGTGACAGGCGACTGACTCATCGCAAGGGCGCCCGCAGGGTGCGGCTCAGCATCATCACCGGGATCAGACCCACCAGGACCAAGGCCAAGGCGGGCAGGGCGGCTTCACCCAGGCGCTCGTCCCGGGCCAACTGGTAAGCCACCACGGCCAGCGTGTCGCTGTTGAAAGGGCGCAAGACCAGTGTGACCGGCAACTCTTTCATGACATCGACAAACACCAGCAAGGTGGCTGCGGCGGTGGAGCGTTTGAGCAACGGCCAATGCACTTGTCGCATCAGGCCCCAATCACGGGTGCCCAACAGGCGGGCTGATTCGTCAAAGCTCTTGGGGATTCGCGCGTAGCCGCTGTTGATGGATTGGAGCGCCACGGCTGAAAATCGCACCAGATAGGCCCAAATCAAGCCCAGTGAAGTGGCCGTCAGTACAAAGCCGATGTTGCTCTCAGGCCAAAGTGCTTGCAGCCAACCTACCGGTAGCAAGAGCCCCACCACGATGACGGCACCCGGCACGGCGTAGCCCAAGCCCACCAGTTGCACCGCGAGACGCGTGGAAGCATCGGGGCGTCGGCGCATTTGGAAAGCCAGCAGCAAAGCCAAGCCCACCGCCAGCGCGGCGCTCAAGGCGCCCAGGCGCAAGCTGTTCAGGGACCAGCCAATAAATTGGGACCACGATAAAACCGACCAGTCAGCCATCAGCGGGCGCAGCATGAACAACACCGGCAGCACAAAGCCGAACAACACGGGCGCACTGCACACCCCCCAGGCCAGCCACTTGGCGCGACCTTTAAGCGCCACAGGTCGCGCTTCCAGGCTGCCGGCGCGAGTGCCTTTGGGGGCCGAGAAACGCATTCGCTTTTGCGCCCGGCGTTCCAAAAACATCAGCAAAGCCACCAGCAACAAAAGCAGGGTGGCCAGTTGCGCCGCCGCGATGCGGTTGTCCATGGACAGCCACGCCTTGTAAATGCCGGCGCTGAAGGTTTGAATGCCAAAGTAGCTCGACACGCCAAAATCAGCCAGTGTTTCCATCAGCGCCAAGGCGGTGCCTGCCGCCACCGCTGGGCGGGCCAGAGGCAGGGCAATCTCCAGGATTCGCCGGCGCATCGGGGCGCCCAGCAGGCGGGCGGCTTCCATCAGGTGCGAGGCGCGTTCGCCCAAAGCCGAACGTGCCAGCAAATAAACATAAGGATAAAGCGCAAAAATAAAGACCCAGGCGGCACCGCCTAGGCTGCGAATTTCAGGAAAAACCCGGCCTTCAAGGCCCAGCGTCTGGCGCAAAGCGGTCTGCAAAGGCCCGCTAAATTGTAAAAAATCGGTGTAGGCGTAGGCCACCACGTAGGCGGGGATGGCGAGGGGCAGCAGCAAAGCCCATTCAAAAATTCGACGGCCCGGAAATTCAAAAAGAGTCACCGCTGCAGCGCTGGCCAAGCCCACCACCACCACGCCCAGAGCCACCATCAGGCACAGGCGCACCGTGGTCCAGAGGTAGTCGGGCAGCACGGTGCGGCTCATTTCCCACAAAATTTCTGCCGCCGCTGCGCCGGAGTCGCCCCACGGCAGCCACGCTGCAAACAGCGCCAAAATTGGCAGCATGAAGACCAGAGCCATGCCTAAAAAGGAGATTTTTCGAAGCCAGTGCAGGCTATTGGAAAGCATGTGAACAGGGTCCTCGGACATCGGGTAAATGAGAATTGTAAGCATCTACAATCATTTTTATGTTTTTAGCGATTGACCAACTTCAGGTGGCCTACACGGGGCAGAAACAGCCTGCCGTGAACCAGGTTTCATTGGGCCTGCGCGCGGGTGAAATTGGGGTGTTGATCGGGCCTTCGGGCTGCGGAAAAACCACCTTGCTGCGCGCCGTGGCGGGTTTGGAGTCAGTCAAGTCCGGGTCCATTAAGCTGGCCCAGCAAATCGTGAGCAGTCCGCAGTTGAATCTGGCGCCTGAGTCGCGTCAAATCGGCATGGTGTTTCAGGATTACGCCTTGTTTCCGCACATGACGGTGGGGCGCAACGTGGGGTTTGGCATTAGTCATCTGCCCACATCAGCGCGCGCTGCCCGCGTGGCCGAGATGTTGGCCTTGGTGGGCTTGGCGGGCCATGAGGGGCGTTATCCGCATGAACTCTCTGGCGGTCAGCAGCAGCGCGTGTCTCTGGCCCGCGCCCTGGCCCCCAAGCCGCGCTTGCTCTTGCTTGACGAGCCTTTTTCCAACCTGGATGTCGATCTGCGTGAGCGTCTGGCCCACGAGGTCCGCAGCATTTTGAAAGTCGCCCAAACCACGGCCCTGTTTGTCACTCATGACCAACTCGAGGCGTTTGCCATTGGCGATGTCATCGGCGTCATGCACGAAGGGCAGTTGCACCAGTGGGACGACGCCTACACGCTCTACCACCGCCCGGCGACCCGCTTTGTGGCCGAGTTCATTGGCCACGGTGTGTTCGCCCCAGCGGTCATCCAGGCGGTCGATGGTCAAGTCGTGGTGCAAACCCCGGTGGGCAATCTGGTGGATGTGGCGGAGTGCCCACTGCCCAGTGCCTATCCAGACGGCGCCTGCGATGTTTTGTTGCGCGCCGACGATATCGTCCATGACGACTTGGCGCCGGTCAAGGCCGAGATTATTCGCAAGGCTTTCAGGGGTTCAGAGTTTTTGTACACCCTGCGACTGGCCAGCGGCGAGACCGTGATGGCGCTGGTGCCCAGTCACCACGACCACCATTTGGGCGAATGGATCGGCATCAGAGCCCAGGTCGACCATGTCGTGACATTTATGAAAAACAAGCCTCAAGCGCTCTGAAAATTTGCTTGGCCAGCTATTTAAATGATAGCAGTCGATTCAGGGCTTGACGCTGGCTGCATTCAACCACTTTTGTAACGGGTTAAAACCTGTGATCAAGCCGGTGGCCAGCAGCACCAAAGCGCCCCCGGCGTAGATACCGCTGCTCAGTTGTTCACCCAAGAAAATATGGCCCCAGGTGACCCCGAACACGGGAATCATGAAGGTCGGGCTCATGGCAGCCACAGGGGTGACGTGGGCCAGAATCCGAATGTGCATCCAGTACGCCAAACCTGAGGTCACCACGCCCATGAGGGCCACGGCGGCCAGCGCGCCAACTGTGAAATGGGCCTGTGGCCAACTCCAGACGGCACCGGGCAATAAAAAAACCATGGAGATGCCATGAATGCCCGCTGCAATTTCAAGCGGTTGCATGCGGGTGATGGCGCGTTTCATGAGGGGGGTTGAGATGCCGTAACAGGCCGATGCCAAGATGCACGCCAGCGCGGCCAGTAGCACTTGGGGCGTCAGTTTGACTGGACCCAGGCCGACGATCAGTGCCACGCCGGCAAAACCAGACACGCAGCCCAGTAATTTACGCAATGTCAGGGTGTCTTCCTTGAACCATGCGGCCGAGAAGATGCCAAAAACGACCGCCGTGGAGTTGAGTAGCGCGCTGTAGCCGGCAGGCAGTTGAAGGGCTGCCCAAGCAAACAATATAAAAGGCAGGGCCACTGACAACGCACCCAGCACGGCCAGTTCACGCCAGTGTTTAAGCGGCCATTGATGCCGCATGGCGCGGATCAACACCGCCAGAGTTAGCGTCGCCATGCCGATGCGCAGTGCCGCCAGCACATTGGGGCCCAAAAGCGGGCTTGCAACGCGGATCAGCAGGAAAGAGGCGCCCCAAAGGGCGGAGAGGGCAACAAGTTGCGCGAAGTATTTGATTTTCACAGAGGCTTGATTTTGCGTCATGAAGGGATGAGGTCATGTCGCCCATGTAATGCCCCGTTTAGTCTTAACGTTCCTTGGCATAGGTGGTAATGAGTCGCCGGTTCATTTAAACCGGTTAAACCGTTCTAAAGGCAATTCATTTCCAGCTTTTAAAGTTGAAAATTATTTGTAAATTAATCAAGTTTCTTCATAAAAGTGACGTAAATAAATGAAGTGACCAAAATTCATCCGAATTAAGTGGTCGGGATTTTAAAAAAGATGTCTTCAGGAGACTTCCATGCTCAACATTTCAATTGCTGCCACTGCTCGTGTGGCTTCTACTTCAACCGCCGCTGATAAAGGTTTCGTGGCCAAGCCGGAAACTTACGATCAAATTTACGCTTTCGCCGGTGCAATGGGTTGGATGGAGAAGCCGTTTCATTGGGTCGTGAACCAATGGATGAGTTTGCCTGATTCGAGTTTTGCAAAAGATTCAAAAAGATGTTGGCTTAGTTAGGATCATCGTGCGCCCCCTAAGTGCTCAATAAGCGCATGGCCCCTAGCGCAATCAATCTGCAGTTTGCGATACTCGGGGCATGCAATTACAAGATATTCTTTATTCTCAAGGCTTTGGCACCCGCCGTGTTTGTGCGGGTTTGGTTCAGCAGGGTCTGGTTCAGGTTTATGAATCAAATGAAGCGTTAACGCCCGTCAGCGTTGCGCAGTCAGCTACTGAATTTGACGCAACAGGCTTGCGTTTTCGGGTGCAGGGCGTGGACTGGCCTTACCATGAAAAAGCCTACATCATGCTGAACAAGCCCATGAACACGGAGTGTTCGCAAAAGCCGTCTACGCACCCCAGTATTTACACCTTGCTGCCTTCGCCGCTGCGTCTGCGCCCCCAAAAAGGCGCGGTGCAGGGCGTGCAAGCGGTGGGGCGCCTTGATCAGGACACCACCGGTTTGCTCTTGCTCACGGACGACGGCAAGTTCATCCACCGCATGAGCTCGCCGCGCCACCACGTGCCCAAAGTGTACGAAGTCACCGTCAAACACCCACTGGATGAAACACAGGTGAGCAAGTTGCTCTCGGGCGTAGTGCTGGACGACGACCCCAAGCCGGTGCGCGCTGCGGCGTGTGAGGCGGTGTCGAGCCACCACTTGCGCCTGACCTTGACTGAAGGCAAATACCACCAGGTCAAGCGCATGGTGGCAGCGGTCAGTAACCGGGTGGAGGCCTTGGGTCGTTCGCAAATTGGCGGCTTGCGCCTGCCCGATGATCTGGCGCCCGGCCAATGGCGCTGGTTAAGTGCCGCAGACTTGGCCCTGATCGCCGGTTAAGCGATTGTTTTCAGAAAATCCGTGATGGCCTGGGTCGTCACGGCCGCTTGCTCCCGGTGCGGCGAGTGAGCGCAAGGGCTCAATACCTGGCGCGTGATGTGTTCAGGGGGCAGGGCGATTTGGTCAATTTGCGCCAAGCTGCCATAAGGGTCCTGCGCGCCCTGCAAGGCTAAAACCGGCGCTTTGATGTGGGTGCAGTCCTCCCGAATGTCAAAACTGGCAAAGCCAGCGCTAAGCCAAACGTCATTCCACTGCCAAAACGCCCCGTCGACGTCGGCATGAAAACGGGTCAGACGCTGGCGCAAGTCACCACTTTCAAACTGAATTTTTGCCTGCTCAATCGCCCGCACAGAAATTTCTTCAACCATGACGTGCGGCGCCAGCACCACGCAGGCCGCCACCGGGTAACGACTGGCATAGAGTAAGGCAATGCTGGCCCCATCCGAATGCCCGATTAGCACCGGTTGTACCAAGCCGAGTGCTGTGAGCAAAGCGGGCAGGACACTCCAGGCTTCCTGGTGCAGGTAGTCGGGCTGTAAGCGTCCGGTGTGTCTGACATCGGGGACTGCATCGGATTGACCGTAGCCACGACGCGAATAAACCCAAGCTTCCCGGCCTGTGGCCTCGCACAGTTGGGCAGGCCAGTCGCGCCAAAGGGCGACCGAGCCGAGGCCTTCGTGCAAAAAAACCATAGGAGCCAATGCCGACCTGGGCTTCCTGGGGGTGAGGTGCTGTACTTCCAGCCGAGTGCCGTTGAGGTCAATCAAGTTCATGTCGCTGATCGTAATGGATGAGCCTTCAAGAGGGAATGGCTGGGCCGTTACACTTGAGGGCTAACCAAAAAGTGAATTCTTGTGACGATTCTTTCCCGTTTTTCTGTTTTTTTTGCCGCTCGCCGACCTGCCATTCTGACGGTGTGCTTTGCATTGCTCTCACCCTGGAGCGCCTTGGCGGCTGCCAACCCCATTTTTGTACTGAATTCGCTGGAAGCCAGCGTGAGCGTGATTGACCCCCTCACCTGGAAAGAAACGCGCCGCATTCCCACGGGCAAAGAGCCCCACCACATGTACCTGACGCCTGATGAAAAATCACTCGTTATTGCCAACGCCTTGAGCGACTCTCTGTTGTTTATCGACCCTAAAACGGCTGAGGTGCAACGCACGGTTCGCGATATTTTGGATCCGTATCAGCTGCGTTTTTCGCCTGACATGAAGTGGTTTGTGACGGTGGCCAACCGCCTCAATCATGTGGATATTTACCGATGGGACGGCGCCAATCTCACGCTGGCCAAACGCATCGCCACCGGCAAAACCCCCAGCCACCTCTGGATTGACAGCAAAAGCACCACGGTTTACGCCACCATGCAAGACAGTGATGAGTTGGTCGTGATCGATCTCCCCACGCAGACCCTCAAATGGCGTGGCAAGACCGGCGCCATGCCAGCCGATGTGTTTGGTACGCCCGACGACAAATTTTTGCTCATTGGCTTGACCGGCGGCGCAGGCGTTGAGGTTTATGACGTGACCGGGCGTGAGCCCAAACTCGTCAAACTCATCAACACCGGCAAGGGCGCCCATGCTTTTCGGGGTGTTGGAGACAAACGCCATGTTTTTGTGAGCAACCGGGTGGCCAATACCATCAGCAAAATCGACTACCAAAACATGACGGTGGTCGAGAGCTATCCGGCCCCGAGTGGTCCCGACTGCATGGATGTGTCCCCTGATGGCCGCACTATTTATGTCGCCTCCCGCTGGGCCAAAAAGATGACCGTGATTGACACGCAGACCAAAAAAGTGGTGCGCCAAGTGAATGTTGGTAAATCGCCCCACGGTGTGTGGACGCTGGACCATGCGGCCCGCCAGTAAATTGCCCCCTTCCTTTTTCAGTGCTCTATTTTTAGTAGCTGCTCTAGCTTGTTCTACGGGGTCTAGCGCCGAGAAATTATGTGAAAAACCGGTGTACCTGACTTTGGACACCGGTCACATGGACATCGCCCCGCTGGTGGCTGATGTGCTCAAGCGGCAAAACGTCAGGGTTACCTTCTTTGCCGCCCAAGAGCGCAGCAAAACAGGCGACGGCAGCTTGGGTGAGCACTGGGCGCCTTGGTGGAAAGCTCGCGCCGGGGAAGGACATGAATTTGCCTCCCACACCTATGACCATGTGTACTGGTTGGCAGATCTGCCCGGCTCGCCGCCGCAATTTCGGGTCAAGCCCTCCGCTGGTGCATCTGAGGGGCAGGTCTTCACCTACGACGCGCAAGCCTACTGTGCGCAATTAAATAAAGCCAACGCTCGCCTCCTGGAGATGACTGGCAAGCAGCCTTTGCCATTGTTTCGTGCCCCCGGCGGAAAAACCTCCCCGGCCTTGCTGGCCGCAGCGGCATCTTGCGGGTTTCAGCATGTCGGCTGGGCCCCGGCTGGATTTTTAGGGGACGAGTTGCCCAGTGAAAAATTCAGCAATCCAGCCTTGCTGAAAAAAGCCTTGGGCAGCATCAAAAAAGGCGATATTTTGATGGCCCATTTGGGCATCTGGTCGCGCAAAGACCCCTGGGCCCCTGCGGTACTTGAACCTCTTATCATCGGGCTCAAAGACAAAGGTTTTTGTTTTGCCACCCTGCGCGAGCACCCGGCCTACAAGGCCAGTGGCGCCAAAGGCGAGAAAGTCCTGGCTTTTTAAGTCAATAAGTCAGGTGGAGATCCCGTCATTGCGAGCGTAGCGCGGCAATCCATGACTGCGTGGCTCGGTAATGGATTGCCGCGCTACGCTCGCAATGACGAGGCAGGGAGCTCGCAATGATGCGAATATTATTTAACCGAGAAGCATCAAGTACATGGAATTTTTGGTCAGTCTGTTTTCCAGCGCCCAGGAGTGGCTCTTTGAGTCGGTTTTGCAACCGGTGATGTTTGCCGTGGGTTTGGGTAATTTGTTGGTGGACGGTTACGCCGCCACGGGTTGGTTGCTGGTGGGTTTGCTTCAATTGGCGGTGCTGGTCGCGGTGATTGGGCCGCTGCAACGCTGGCGCCCCGTCGACGCGGTGACTGACCGGGCCACTGTGCGGGTGGACATGATCTACACCGTGATTCACCGCTTGGGCTTGTTCCGCTTGGTTTTGTTTTTTACCCTCGATAACTGGTTCGATACCTTGTTTGGTGCGCTTCGCGTTACTGGCGTGAGCACCTTCAATCTGGACGCGGTCTGGCCGGGCGTCACCGATCTGGCGTGGGTCAGCCTCATCATTTATCTGGTGGTCTTTGATGCGCTTCAGTACGCGATTCACCGGGGGCAGCACCAGTTTGAATGGTGGTGGAAACTGCACTCGCTGCACCATGCCCAGCGTCAGATGACGATGTGGAGCGACAACCGCAACCATCTTCTGGACGATGTCCTGAAAGATGTCATATTGGTGGTTGTGGCTCAACTCATCGGTATCCCGCCTGGCCAGTTTGTGGCGGTGGTGGCGTTCACCCAGCTCAGTGAGAGTTTTCAGCACGCCAACCTGCGCGTGTGGTTTGGCCGCGTGGGAGAGCGGCTGTGGGTCAGTCCCCGTTTTCACCGCTTGCACCACAGCGTGGGCATTGGGCACGAGACAGCGGCCAAGCAAGTCACGGGCAAGCAAGTCCTCGGCGGTCACAACTTTGGTGTGCTCCTGCCTTGGTGGGACATGCTCTTTGGTACGGCTAATTTTGAACTTCGCTTTGAACAGACCGGTGTCCGTGATCAGGTCGAGGGCGGGCGCGATTACGGCAGCGGTTTCTGGTCGCAGCAGTGGCAAGGCTTAAAACGCCTGGCCGGACGGGCTTGAGTGGCGGCGATGAACTTGCTTTTTGACTCCTTTTGGCGTGCGGTGATCTACTGTTTGCGTCCGCGCGTGATCGCCCTCTCGTTTTTGCCGCTGGTACTGATGGTGGCGCTCTCCTTAGGCCTGGGTTATTACTTCTGGGACGCTGCGCTGGACGGGGTGCGGGGTGCCTTGGAGGCCTCCGCCGTGGTCAATAACCTGTGGGTGTGGCTGCAAAACATGGGGGCAGGACGGTTGAAGTTAGTTTTGGCGCCCCTGATCGTCATTTTTGCCGTCACCCCTTTGATTGTGGTTGTTTCGCTACTCATGGTGTCCCTTCTCATGACGCCGGCATTGACGCATCTGGTGGCCGAGCGGCGGTTCCCCGCCCTGGAGCGCAAGCGCGGCGGGACGGTGCTGGGCAGCATTTTCTGGTCGCTGGGTTCAACCCTGATGGCGCTGCTGGCTCTGCTCGCGTCCACGCCATTGTGGTTGCTGCCGCCTTTGGTGCTGGTGTTGCCGCCGCTCATCTGGGGCTGGCTGACCTACCGCGTCATGGCTTTTGATGCGCTCTCCGAGCACGCCAGTGCCGATGAACGGCGCAGCTTGCTTAAAACACACCGACTCAGCTTGTTGGGTATGGGCGTGTTTTGCGGGTTTTTGGGCGCTGCGCCCAGCTTGATCTGGGCCTCTGGTGCCTTGTTTGCCGCCGCTTTTGTGATTTTGGTGCCACTCGCCATCTGGATCTACATGTTGGTGTTTGCCTTTTCTTCACTTTGGTTTGCACACTTCGGACTGGCGGCATTGCAAGCCCTGCGCACCGCCAATAGCCCAGCGGCTGACTCGGTTGTCACCTCTGGGGCTGATGTCATTGATGTGGTCGCAGTAACATTGAGCAATGACCCAAACTCAGACGCCAAGTTCCCAGCCTAGCCCCGTGCCCAGTATCGGGTTGATCATCGTCGGCGACGAAATTCTCTCAGGCAAACGGGCCGACAAGCACATGCCCAAACTCATCGAGTTGCTCAAGGCGCGAGGCCTGCAACTTGATTACGCCGACTATGTTGGCGACTCGCCTGAGCGCATCACCGCCACGCTTAAGCGGGCTTTTGCCTCTGGCGATATCGTGTTTTCTTGCGGCGGCATCGGCGCCACCCCTGATGACCATACCCGACAATGTGCAGCCAGGGCTTTAGGCGCCGACTTGGCGCTTCACCCAGAAGCAGACCTCCTCATCCGCCAGCGCATGCAGGATATTGCGTTGGAGCAGGGCGTGCCTTATGAGGCGGACCGTCCCGACAATATTCACCGCTTGAACATGGGCACCTTCCCGCTGGGGGCTTCGATTATTCCCAATCCGTACAACAAGATTCCTGGGTTTTCCTGTGGTTCGGTCCATTTCGTGCCGGGTTTCCCGGTCATGGCCTGGCCGATGATGGCTTGGGTGCTTGACACCGTTTACCCCCACCTATTTCAGACCGCTGCCTGGATCGAGAAGTCGGTGATCGTGATGGGAGCGATGGAGGCAACCTTGACGCCCTTGATGGAAGACCTCGAGCGCGATTACGCAGGCGTCAAAGTTTTCAGCTTGCCCAGCGTGGACCACCCGACCTATGGCCGTCATATTGAATTGGGCGTAAAAGGTGAGCCGGGCTTGGTGGCGCAAGCCTATCCGGCCTTGCTGCTCGGGCTGAAAGGCTTTAATGCACAGTTAGGCCCCGAATTGGTGCAAAACTAGGGTTTTGTGCATTTTGAGGTTCAATTGCACCTTATTGGTGCAATATTTTTGTGCACTTCAAATTCAGTTCCCCCTAAGTTGCCCGAGAATTTGGGCAAACTCAAGGCAAAATACAAGGTTAACGAAAATGGGGATTTGCCAGGGTTGGCATAAAAACTGCGTTCGTAAAAATGTAATTTTTCAACAACGATCCAATTAGGAGTATTTGATGACCAAGACCGTTGCAGACGTCATGAAAATGGTGAAGGAAAACGAAGTCAAATTCGTAGACTTCCGCTTCACCGACACCCGCGGTAAAGAACAGCATGTGACCGTGCCTGTTTCACACTTTGATGAAGACAAATTCAGTTCGGGCCATGCGTTTGACGGCTCGTCGATCGCCGGTTGGAAGGGCATTGAAGCCTCCGACATGCAGTTGATGCCTGACCCCAACACCGCCAACATCGACCCCTTCTTCCAAGAAGTCACCCTCATCATGAGCTGTGACGTGGTGGACCCGGCCGACGGCAAAGCCTACGAGCGTGACCCCCGCTCGTTGGCCAAGCGCGCTGAGGCCTACATGAAAGCCTCCGGCTTTGGCGACACCGCCTACTTCGGTCCAGAGCCCGAGTTTTTCGTGTTTGACAGCATCCGTTGGGGCAATGACATGTCTGGCTGCTTCTCCAAGATCGACTCCGAAGAAGCCGCCTGGAATACCGGCCGCGAATACGAGCACGGCAACACTGGCCACCGTCCTACGGTCAAAGGCGGTTACTTCCCCGTGCCGCCCGTGGACAGCTTCCAGGACATGCGCTCCGAGATGTGTCTGGTGCTGGAAGCCCTGGGCATTCCAGTTGAAGTGCACCACCACGAAGTGGCCAACGCCGGCCAAATGGAACTCGGCACCAAATTCAGCACGCTGGTTCAGCGCGCTGACTGGGTTCAGTTGCAAAAGTACGTGATTCAAAACGTGGCGCATGCCTACGGCAAAACCGCCACCTTCATGCCAAAACCCATCGTGGGCGACAACGGCTCCGGTATGCACGTTCACCAGTCAGTCTGGAAAGACGGCAAAAACCTGTTTGCTGGCGACGGCTATGCCGGTTTGTCAGACTTCGCCTTGTACTACATCGGCGGCATCATCAAGCACGCCCGTGCCTTGAACGCGATCACCAACCCCGGCACCAACAGCTACAAGCGTTTGGTTCCAGGCTACGAAGCACCGGTCAAGTTGGCTTACTCGGCCAAAAACCGCTCGGCCTCGATCCGTATTCCTTTCGTGGCTAACCCCAAAGGTCGTCGCGTGGAAGCCCGGTTCCCTGATCCACTGATGAACCCATACCTCGGCTTCTCGGCCTTGTTGATGGCGGGTCTGGACGGCGTTGAGAACAAGATCCACCCTGGCGAAGCCGCCACCAAAGATTTGTACCATTTGCCTCCAGAGGAAGACAAGTTGATCCCCACGGTTTGCCACAGTTTGGACCAAGCGCTGGATTGCCTCGATGCAGACCGCGCGTTCCTGACCAAAGGCGGCGTGTTCACCGACTCTTACATCGACGCTTACATTGAGCTCAAAATGCAAGAAGTGACTCGTTTGCGTATGGCGACTCACCCGATTGAGTTTGACATGTACTACTCACTGTAATTCTCTGAAGATTACATAAAAGGACGGCGCAAGCCGTCCTTTTTTTTGCCCTGTTCATCCCGCGCAAACAGGCTGTGGGTGCAAACTGGTATTCTTATCGAAGCCACGCCAAGTGGTTGGAAAAAGCAATGAAATATACATTTTTGGGTGGGCTCATTTTCTGTATTCTTCCTTTGAGTGGGTATTCACAAGAGCGCATTTACCGCTGCGGCAATGAGTACACCAACACCGCGCCGGACGCCAAAGCGCTGGGCTGCAAACTCATGGAGAGCGCCAACGTGACGGTTGTTCAAGGGACACGGGCGGCTGCCTCAGCACCTGCGAAACCCGCCGTGTCAGGCGAGACCTCCCAGGGGCAGCGCGTGGACGTGAACGAGCAAAAATTACGCGATGCCGATGCCCGAAAAATACTGGAGGCCGAACTCAAAAAAACCGAGCTTCGCCAGCTCGATTTGAGCAGGGAGTACAAGCAGGGCGCACCCGACATGCGCAGCGATGAAGCCCGCAGCCCCCAAAAATACCAGGAACGAGTGGCCGAGTTAAAGGCCAGTCTGGCACGGGGCGAGAGTGACCTCGCCGGCATTCGACGCGAACTGGCGCGCATGGGCACAACGTCCACCACACCACAGGCAAAGAACTGATTTTGAAAAATATTCGCCCTATGTCCGCCTTGGCTGCCACGACAGCGCTGCGATTCCAGTCGTTTGACTTGCTGGCCACCCTGGTTGCTGTGGTTCACAGCCAGGGTGAGGTCTTATTTGCCAACGCTGCGCTGGAAGACGCGCTGGGCATTTCGCGCCGCGCCATTGTGGGCTCACGATTTTCCGCCAATTTCACCGAGCCCAGCCAGCTCGACAATGCCTTGCTGGGCGCGGGTGACAACGAGTTTGCCGCCTTGCGCTACGAAGCCTGGCTGCGGCGTTTCAATCGGGACCCTCTGCCCGTGCATGTGATCGTCACCCTCACAGAATCGGACTCAGTCATTGTGGAAATGGTGCCTTTGGAGCAGCAGACGCGCAAAGACCGCGAAGAGCGTTTGTTTGAGCAGGCCCAGGCCAATAAGGAGCTGATTCGCAACTTGGCGCATGAGATCAAAAACCCTTTGGGGGGCATCCGGGGGGCTGCCCAACTGCTGGAGATGGACATTGAGTCACCCGAGCTCATCGAGTACACGCAGGTCATCATTCATGAGGCCGACCGCCTGCAATCATTGGTGGATCGCTTGCTGGCCCCGCACCGGCGGCCGCATTTGGTGGGGGATGTCAATATTCATGAAGTCTGCGAGCGCGTGCGCACCCTGATATTGGCTGAATTCCCCAAGGGCCTCAAAGTGGTGCGCGACTACGACACCTCGATCCCCGAGTTTCGGGGTGACCGGGAACAGTTGATTCAAACGGTGCTCAATATTGCCCACAATGCCTGCCAAGCCTTGTCAGACCAGATCGCCGATCAATCAGCCAGCTTGACATTCGTCACCCGAATTGCCCGTCAAGTTACTTTTGGCAAACAGCGCAATCGGTTGGCACTGGAATTGCATGTCATCGACAACGGGCCTGGCGTGCCTGACGAGATCAAAGACCGTATTTTTTACCCGCTGGTGTCAGGTAGGGATGGCGGGTCGGGGCTGGGGCTCACATTGGCGCAAACCTTTGTCCAGCAACACCACGGTTTGATCGAATGCGACAGCGTGCCAGGCAAAACAGATTTCAAAATTTTGATCCCTCTTCCATAGGGGATTTTTTAGGACCACATGAAGCCAATTTGGATCGTAGACGATGACCAGTCCATTCGCTTTGTACTGGAGAAGGCCCTGCTGCGGGAGAGCCTTCCCACCCGAAGCTTTACCAACCCTCGGGATGTCTTGATCGCGTTGGAGAGTGCCACTGAGGACACTGGGCCTCAAATCTTGGTCAGCGATATCCGTATGCCAGGCGGCTCGGGGCTGGACTTGTTGGAGAAGGTCAAGGCCAAATACCCGGCCTTGCCGGTCATCATCATGACCGCCTACTCAGACCTGGACAGCGCGGTCTCGGCCTTTCAGGGTGGCGCTTTTGAATACCTGCCCAAACCCTTCGACCTGCCCAAAGCAGTCGAGTTGATCCGGCGTGCGGTTGAAGAAAGCCAGCGTGAAGAAGTGGCTGAAGAGCGCATGGCAGAAACCCCTGAAATGCTGGGCCAGGCGCCCGCCATGCAGGATGTTTTTCGCGCCATCGGGCGCTTGAGTCAAAGCAATGTCACCGTCATGATCACGGGCGAGTCGGGCTCGGGTAAAGAGTTGGTGGCGCGTGCGCTGCACAAGCACTCGCCGCGCGCCAATGGCCCGTTTGTGGCTATCAACACAGCCGCCATTCCTAAGGACTTGTTGGAGTCCGAGCTGTTTGGCCATGAGCGGGGGGCCTTTACCGGCGCCCAAACCATGCGCCGGGGCCGCTTTGAGCAGGCCGATGGCGGCACGCTGTTTCTGGACGAAATTGGCGACATGCCGTTTGACCTGCAAACACGTTTGCTGCGGGTCTTGAGTGACGGCCATTTCTACCGGGTGGGCGGCCACAGCGCCGTCAAGACCAATGTGCGGGTGATTGCGGCCACGCATCAAAACCTGGAGCAACGGGTTAAAGACGGCGCCTTTCGAGAGGATTTGTACCACCGCTTGAATGTGATTCGCCTGCGCTTGCCGGCCTTGCGCGAGCGCCGCGAAGACATCCCGATGCTGACCCGTCATTTTCTGAAGCAAAGCGCTGGGCAACTCACGGTCGAGGCCAAGCGCATTTCTGATGCGGCGCTGGTCTGGCTGGGCAATTTTGCTTTCCCCGGCAATGTGCGTCAGTTGGAAAACATTTGCCATTGGTTGACGGTGATGGCGCCCGCGCAAGTGATTGAGCCCAAGGATTTGCCGCCTGAAGTGGGCTTTACCAACAACACCCCAAACAGCAGCCCTGGCTTTCACGCCGCTACAGCCCCGCTGAATCAGGAGGCTTATTTGCACGCCGCCACTGGCGACGACCGCGGGTTGACGGACACCCTGGCGGCAAGCCTGCCCGAGGTGCCGAAGCCCTTAAGCACGATGACCTCGGCCTACCCACAAATCAGTGCCGACGGTTGGGAGTTGGGCCTGGAAGCCGCCGCTGTGGCTTTGCTGGCCACAGACCGCCAGGATGTGTGGGAGGAGTTGACGCGCCGCTTCGAGTCACGCCTGATTTTGGCCGCCCTGGCCGCCACCCGAGGCCGCCGAATTGAAGCAGCTCAAAAGCTGGGCATTGGCCGCAACACCATCACCCGCAAAATTCAGGAGCTGGGGCTGGAGTAAGCGGCAGCTTCAGGCCAGCTCAACTACCACCGGGGCGTGGTCGCTGGGGCGCTCATTTTTGCGAGGTGTCTTGTCGATCACGCAGCCTCTAACCTGGGGTTTGAGGGCGCTGCTGACCAAAATATGGTCAATCCGCATGCCCCGGTTGCGCCTGAAGCCTGCATCGCGGTAGTCCCACCAGGAGTAGCTTTTGGCCTCTTGGGGAAACAGGCGATAGGCATCGTGCAGCCCCAAGGCAATCAGGGCGTTCAGGTGGTAGCGCTCTTCGTCGGTGCAATGAATCGTGTCCCGGAGGCCTTCGGGGTCCCACACGTCATCGTCGTCAAAAGTGATGTTGTAGTCGCCCATGAGCACCAGTTTGGGGTGAGCCAGCAACTCAGCCCGCACCCAGTCGCGCAGGCCTTTGAGCCAGCTCATTTTGTACTCGAACTTGTCGCTGCCGGGCTCTTGCCCATTTGGAAAGTAAGCACCAATCACGCGCAGATCACCTACGTCAGCGCTGATCACCCGCGCCATGTCGTCGCTAAATCCGGGGATATTTCTGACCACATTCGTCGCGGGCGTACGCGACAAAATGGCCACGCCGTTGTAGGTTTTTTGGCCAAAGCCGTGCGAGTGGTAACCCGCCTGCGTGAACGCGTCAGTCGGAAACTTGTCGTCCGTCATCTTGAGTTCTTGCAAGACCAGTACATCGACCGGGTTGGCACTTAACCAGTCCAAGACCTGGGGCAGTCGAACGGTGAGGGAATTTACATTCCAAGTAGCAAGTTTCATATCAATATGTGTCTCTAGAGCACGTCTGAATTGCTATGGCAGCTATTAAATATGTAGCGCAGCCAGGACGCCCACCACCAAGCCAATGCCGCCGGCTGCAAACATGGCGACTTCCAACCACTTTTTCTTGGTCAGCAAGGCAATGGCGGCCAGCGCGATGCAGACCTGCAAAACCGTGGTGGACTGCGCCCAGCGGTGGTGCTGGTGCATCTGCTCGTCGCTTTTTTTATCCCATTGGGTGGCTTCGGCTTCCAGTTTGTCGGCCCCCACCTTGATGTCATTTTTCTCTTTTTCGTAGCGCTCGATCTTGGCTTGGTAAAAGGCTTTTTTGCCATCGGGGGCGAGGTCACGGGCCAGCTCGGAGAGCGATTGCTTGGTGCTCTTGGCCTGGAAGAAATTCCATTGGTTGGAGGCTTCGGTTTTTTTAATCGCCGCGTTGTTCTTGTACAAGCCCGCGTTGGCTTGC
This sequence comes from Comamonadaceae bacterium, assembly GCA_947372745.1. Taxonomy (GTDB): domain Bacteria; phylum Pseudomonadota; class Gammaproteobacteria; order Burkholderiales; family Burkholderiaceae_C; genus Rhodoferax. Next base: position 19,346 of record CANBUY010000032.1, read on the forward strand.
GTGGCGCCGCCCATGTAGCCAAACAGCGCGCCGATCGTGGCCACAATGGCGGTGAACATGGCAATCTGGTTGATCATGCCGCTGTGCTCGTTGCCGTGCCCGCCTTGCTGGGCGTGCTCTAGTTCGTGGTCGTGCGGGCCGTGTACGTGAAAACCGTGTCCTGACATTTTAAATTCCTGAATTTTTGCAATAGGTGACAAAACTGAAACGCAGGCCGGTGGAGGACTGCAAAGGCTCGCGGGCCGTCTCGGTCCATTCCGGCCCGAAGGTGGGGGCAAACGCATCGCCCTCGAAGTCGGCCTCAATCTCGGTAACGATGGCGGTGGTGGCCAGCGGCAGGGATTGGGCGTAAATCTCGGCGCCGCCAATCACCCACGCATCGCTCTCGGTCGGGCACAAGTTGCAGGCTTCCTGCAAAGAGTGGGCGGTCAATGCCCCAAAGGCGTGCCAGTCGGGCTGGCGGGTGACGACAACGTTGAGGCGACCGGGCAACGGGCGAAATTTGGGGGGCAGCGAATCCCAGGTTTTGCGCCCCATGATGACCGGGCAGCCCAGCGTGGTGCGTTTGAAATGCGCCATGTCTTCGGGCAAATGCCAGGGCAGTTTGTTGTTGTTGCCAATCACGCCATTCGCAGCGCGGGCAAATATCAGGTGTAGCTTCATTTAAACCGCGACCGGGGCCTTGATGGCGGGATGGCATTCGTAGCCCAGCACTTCAAAGTCTTCAAATTCATACTCAAAAATCGATGCGGGTCGGCGTTTGATGTTCAGCGTGGGGTAGGCGAAAGGGGTGCGGCTCAGTTGCAGCGCCACTTGTTCGGCGTGGTTGGCGTAAATATGGCAATCGCCCCCGGTCCAGATAAAGTCGCCCACATCCAGGTCGCACTGCTGCGCCACCATGTGGGTGAGCAGGGCGTAGCTGGCAATATTGAAGGGCACGCCCAGAAAAATATCGGCGCTGCGCTGGTAGAGCTGGCAGCTTAAACGGGCTTTCTCACTGGGGTTGGTGGCTGGCGCTACGTAAAACTGAAAGAAGGCATGGCAGGGCATCAAAGCCATCTTGTCCAAATCCGCCACATTCCAGGCGCTGACAATGATGCGGCGTGAATCCGGGTTGCTTTTCAGCGTTTTGATGACCTCGGCAATTTGGTCAATATGACCGCCATCGGGGGTCGGCCAGCTGCGCCATTGCACGCCATAGACCGGGCCTAAATCGCCGTCCGGGCGCGCCCATTCGTCCCAAATGCTGACGCCGCGCTCTTTTAGCCAGTTGTTGTCGCTGGACCCGGTCAAAAACCACAAGAGTTCTTGAATGATGGAGCGCAGATGCACTTTTTTGCTGGTCACCAGCGGAAAGCCCTCGTTCAGATCGAACCGCATCTGGTGGCCAAACACACTTTTGGTGCCGGTGCCGGTGCGGTCTGCCTTGAAGACGCCGTGGGTGTCCACATGGCGCATGAAGTCTTCGTATTGGGAGCGGATAGGGTGGGGCATAGGGGCTTGCATCATCAGGAAATTTTAAAGGCGAACCACACGTCCAGGATTAAGCAGATTTTGCGGGTCAAGTGCGGTCTTGATGGCGCGCATCATGCCAAGGGCCACCGGGGATTTGTGCTTTTCGAGTTTGTCCACCTTCAGGCTACCCACGCCGTGTTCGGCAGAAATGGAGCCGTTGAAAGCCTCAACCGAGTCAAACACCAGCGTGTTGACCTGCGCTTCATGCTGCTGCAAAAACGCGGTAGCGTCCATGTGAACAGGGGCTTGCACGTTGTAATGCAGGTTGCCATCACCCAAATGCCCAAAGTTGACCAGTCGCACGCCTGGAATCGCTTGCTCGAGCAGCGCATCGGTCACGCGCACAAACTCAGGGATGCGCGAAACTTCAATCGAAATATCGTGCTTGATATTCAGCCCTTCAAGCGCCTGCGCCAGGGGAATGCTTTCGCGGATTTGCCACAACTGGCTGGCCTGCGTCAGGTTTTCAGCGACCACGGCATCCAGCACGCAGCCTTGTGTGAGCGCAGTTTCCAGCAAGCCTTCAAACTGTACTCTGGCATGGGCTTCTGATTCGTGGTCTGAGTTTTCCAGCAGCACGCAAAAAGGCCCGGCATTCATTAGTGGCACACGCAGGCCCGGAAAGTGTTTGGCCACCAAACCTAGCGCAAACTGGCCCATCACCTCAAAGCCGGTCAGCCCCGCGCCTAAATGCCGGTGCGCCAGTCCCAATAATCGCACGGCATCTTCCATTGAGGGCGCGCAGGCCCAGGCGGTCAGTTGTGCCGCAGGCAGGGGGAAGAGTTTGAGCGTGGCCGCCGTGATGACGCCCAGCGTGCCCTCTGAGCCAATCATCAGGTTGCGCAGGTCGTAGCCGGTGTTGTCTTTGCGCAGGCCTGATAGACCGTGCCAGATCTCGCCTTGCGCAGTGACCACTTCGAGCCCCAAACACAAGTCACGCGTGTTGCCGTAGCGCACCACCTGCGTACCTCCTGCATTGGTGCCCAAGTTGCCGCCAATGGTGCAAGTGCCTTCAGCGGCCAGGCTCAGGGGGAATAAAAAATTCAGGGCTTGCGTGTGTTGCTGCAGGTTTTGCAGAATGCAGCCAGCCTCCACGGTGACGGTCAGGTTGTCAGCGTCCAGGCTGCGCACCGCGTTCATGCGTTGCAGGCTCAGCACAATTTGGTGGCCTGAGGTATCGGGCGTGGAGCCCACCGCCAGGCCGGTGTTGCCGCCTTGTGGCACCAGGCTCAGGCCGCATTGGGGGTGCAGCTGCAAATAAGCCGCGCAGGCTTTCACCACCTGGGCCACTTGCTCGGTGGTGGCAGGGCGCACCACCGCCAGCGCTTTGCCGTGGGAACGTTTACGCCAGTCCTGCTCCCAGGCGCTTAGGTCGCCTTCGGTCAGCACATGGGGCGCGCCCACGATGCCTTTGAGTTGGAGGAGTAAATCTTGCATGGGCATCAGCTTTCTTTAACCACTGAATTAAGCCGCAGGCGAACGTGGAGGGCACAGGCCACAAACAAGCTCAGGCACAGCAAAACTTCCACCATGGCGTAGTAATTACTCGGCACTTTGTCGCTGTAAGCGCGCACCGCGCCTTCAGTGAAGTAAAGCCACACCATCAAACTGACCCAGCGGTAGGTGTACATGCGGTTTTTCAACAGGCCCGCCAGCGGAAAGCACAAAGGTACGACTTTGAGGGCCAGCAAGGAACCACCGGGACGGATGGGGGCCAGCACCAACTCCCAGGCCAAGCCCAGGATGATCAGTCCCAACAAGCTGCCCACCGCTAAAAAACGGGTGGTGGCCACCAGGGAAGAAGAATTTTGAGGTGTTTGGTATGCGGTGTTCATTGGAGTGGCATCATAGCGACCATGCGATTGTCCCCTCCAAGCCTCCCTAATATCTCCCTTCGACTTGAACTTTTACTCAAGAGCTTGGCTAGTTTCCCCTGGCGCAACGCGGTGCACACCCTGCGCGAGCGCTTCAGGGAAGACCATCTGGGCCTCACCGCCAGCAGCCTGACCTTCACCACCACCATTGCCCTGGTGCCGCTGGTGACGGTGGCTTTGGCAGTGTTTACGGCATTCCCGATGTTTGCCAAGTTTCAGGATGTGCTGCAAAAGTGGCTGATCGAGAGCCTGATTCCCGACAATATTGCCCGCCAAGTGCTGGGCTACCTGACCCAGTTTGCCGGTAAGGCCAGCAAACTGGGGTTTGCCGGGGTGGCTATTTTGTTTGGGACGGCACTGGCGCTGATGTTCACCATTGATCGCACCTTGAACGCCATCTGGCGCGTGCGCAAGCACCGGCCTTTGGGCCAAAGGGTGCTGGTTTATTGGGCGGCCATGACACTGGGGCCGCTGGTGTTGGGCATGAGTTTAACGGTCACCTCCTATGCCATTTCGGCCTCGAAAGGGGTGGTGGGGGTCATGCCGGGGGGCGTCCAGTTGCTGCTGGACAGCATCCAGTTTTTATTAATGGCGGGGGGCATGGCCGCTGTTTACCGCTACGTGCCCAACACGCAGGTCAAGTGGTCGCACGCGGGAGCAGGCGGATTTTTTGTATCTGCCGGTTTTGAGGTGGCCAAAAAAATTCTGGCTGTGTACCTGAGCAAAGTGCCCACCTACTCAGTGGTTTACGGCGCCTTTGCCACACTGCCTATTTTGTTGATCTGGATTTACGTGGCTTGGGTCATTGTCTTGCTCGGGGCCGTCATCACCGCTTACTTGCCCAGTTTGTTGAGTGGGATTGAGCGGCGCCAGCGTTCGCATGGCATTCAATTTCAGTTGGCGCTGGAGGTTTTGCAATTGCTCGAGCCCCAGCGCGCTGCCCAAACACACGGCCTGACCATGACGGTGCTCACAGAGAGTTTGCGCGTTGACGCCTTGCAACTCGAACCTGTCCTGGAAACCTTGTGCGAACTGGACTGGGTAGGTCTGCTGGATGAAGCCTCTGACCTTGAGGAGGCCCGCTATGTTTTGCTGGCCAACCCGGACACCACGCCCCTAGCCCCCTTGCTCGACGCGCTCTTGCTGCCCCAAGTAGCGGCCACAGAGAATTTAAGAAAAAACAGCCTCTGGACGCATGCCAGCGTGCGTGAGGCGCTATAAATATAGTAGTGTTAGTGTGGGGCCGATGCGCTTGATGCTTGGTGCCGCTGGGGTGTCGACTTTGCGAAATATCAAATCGTAGATTTGTCCGCGTCATAAAGTCACGACTCGGGCTTTTCGATGGGGGCGGTAGTCATTGTCTTGAAGCCTGTTAACCCAACAGCGAGAGATAAAAATGAATTCCCCAGCTCAAAATGAACCTCAAAGTCAGTTAGCCACCACGGTCCAGGCGATCGTCGAATCTGAAAATTCACTGGTCGGTATTTTGTCCAAGGCGGCCGAGGATTTATTCAAAATTCAAACCTCAGCCATTGCGTCTGGCATGAATGAAAACCTGACCGCTTTGACGCCTACGCCCATGCCCCAAAACCCTGTATTTCTGCTCTGGCAGGTGCCCAGCTTGATGCAGCAAAAAGCAAAGCGAAGGTTGGGTCATTGGCAAGACTCTTTATCAATACTTGCGAATAGCCAGCAGCAAATGATGGCGTGGGCCAGTCAGTCTTTATTGGGTAATGTCGCGCAGACCTCGGCATCGCTTTCAAAATTCAATGCTGTATTTTTCAGCCGCAGGCAAACCGCAGAAGTGATCAATTTTCCGGATCGACGCTTGGACTCGGCGACCGCTGAACCGTCCTCGCTTTCCGTGCGAAGAACAGATGCTCAGCGGATGGTTCGGCAAGCGGCATGATTGGGCCCAAGCCTGCTTGAGGGAGTTTTCAGGCCTCAGGCTAAAAACGCGATCAAGGCCGCCAGCATGGGCTCGGGTGTTTCAGACATCTGGTGATGTCCGCCGGGCAACTGCACCACTTGGGCGTGGCGCGCTTTTTGAATAAGCCCCTGGGCTGCCTTGGGGGGCGTCATCTGGTCCACGTTGCCCAGCAAAAAAAGCACGGGGCAGGTGACCTTCGCCATAGCCTCTTCGCCATGGACGTAGCTGTCGCAGGCTTTAAACCCGGTGTGGAACAGGTTGACTTGGGTGTTGCTGGCCAGCACCCGGCGTCCCAGCGCCATCGAGGCACCATAAACCCAGGTGCCTGGCCCCAGGGCTGATGGCGGTGGGGCCAGTGTCGAGCGTGAAAAAATATTGACCATCTCCAGTGCCTTCATCGGCTCAGTCAGCGACGACGCCAAAAGGGCAGGCGACACCTTCATGGGAAACGCCGTGCCCACCAGCACCAATTGGCTCACGCGCTCGGGCGCCCGTGAGGCCGCTTCCAGCGCGATGAGTGAGCCAAAACTGTGACCCACCAGCACCGCTTCGTCAAGTCCGGCGGCATCCATCAAGGCGAGGATAAAGTCAGCCGCCTCTTCAACGGTGGCAGGCGGCGCGCCGGAGCTTCGGCAGTGGCCGGGCAGATCAACTGCCAGCACATTCCAGCCGTGGTGGGCGAGGTAGCGGGTTTGCAAAATCCAGACGCTGTGGTCGTTTAAAACGCCGTGGATAAAAATGAGGGTCGGCTTGGCGGCGTCAAACGCTTTGCCGCCGGTGTAGCAATAGGTGCTGTGGCCATTGACGTTGAATTTCATGCTGCTTTCTCCGCTACTTTGAGGGCGCGTTTCAGATCGTCCAGCAAATCATCTGGGTCTTCCAAGCCAATGCTCAGGCGAATCGTGCCCTGGGTGATGCCACCGGCGGCCAGCGCCTCGTCACTCATGCGAAAGTGGGTGGTGCTGGCCGGGTGAATCACCAAGCTGCGACAGTCGCCCACATTGGCCAAATGGCTGAACACCTTGAGGCTTTCAACAAACTTCTTGCCCTGCTCGCGGCTGCCTTTCAAATCAAAACTAAACACCGAACCCGCGCCACGGGGCAGCAGTTTTTGCGCCAGCGCATGGCTGGGGTGGGTGTCCAGCAGCGGGTGGCCTACGCGCGATACAAAAGCCTGCTGGCTCAAAAACTCCACCACCTTTTTGGTGTTGCTCATGTGGCGCTCCATGCGCAGCGACAAAGTCTCAATCCCCTGCAAGATGAGCCAGGCGGAGTGCGGGCTCAGGCAGGCGCCAAAGTCGCGTAAGCCCTCGCGGCGTGCCCGCAGCAAAAAGGCACCCACGGTGGATTCTTCAGAAAAAACCATGTTGTGAAAGCCCTCGTAAGGCTCGGTCAGTTCTGGGAATTTGCCGCTCTTGTCCCAGTCAAAACTACCGCCATCCACCACAATACCGCCAATTACCGTGCCGTGGCCGCTTAAAAACTTGGTGGCCGAGTGATAGACCAAATCAGCCCCGTGGTTGAGCGGTTTGATGAGCCAGGGCGTGGTCAGCGTCGAGTCCACCAGCAAGGGCACGCCGGCTTCATGGGCGATGCTTGAGACCGTCTCAATGTCGAGCACGTCCAGACCGGGGTTGCCCACCGTTTCGCCAAAGAATAATTTGGTGTTGGGGCGCACGGCGGCTTTCCAACCGTCAATGTCACCGGGCTTCACAAAAGTGGTCTCTATGCCAAAACGCCGCAAGGTGTAATGAAGCAGGTTTTGCGAGCCGCCATAAAGCGCCGTGCTCGCCACAATATGGGCGCCAGCGCCCATCAGGGTGGCCACACTCAGGTGCAGCGCCGCCTGCCCGCTGGCCGTGCTAACCGCCCCAATGCCGCCCTCCAGGGCGGACACCCGTTGCTCCAGCACCGCATTGGTCGGGTTGCTGATGCGGGAATAAACGTGGCCAGCGCGCTCCAAGTTAAAGAGGGCTGCGGCGTGGTCGCTGGACTCAAAAACAAAAGACGTGGTGAGGTGAATCGGTACGGCACGAGCGCCGGTCGCGGGGTCGGGCGCGGCACCTGCGTGCAGGGCCAAGGTGTCAAAACCAGGGTCAGAATAGCCGGGCATGGGATTCCTTCGTGATGGAGCGAAAAAAATTCAGCGCTGTCCTTGTCAAAAACAGACTGGAATCTGCTGATTGTGGGCTATATTTCGCTTAGAACAGCTTAATTACAAGCCAACAACAAGACAAGAGGAGCCATATGAAAGTCAGCGACATTCTGCGCGTCAAGGGCAGCACCTTGTACACAGCCACCCCGGACGAACCACTCTCCCACGCCTTGGACCTGATGGCTGAGCGCGACATTGGCTCGCTCGTTGTGATGGAGCACGGCAATTTGGTCGGTATGTTGACCTTTCGCGAAGTCATCAAAACGATCGTCAGTAACGGCGGCACTTTAGGTGCTACCTCCGTACGCAGCGCCATGGACAATGCCCCGTTGACCTGTACCCCCGAGACGGACATGGACGATGTACGCCGCATGATGCTCGAGCGTCACGCCCGCTACATGCCTGTCATGGACGAAAAAATGCTGATGGGCGTGATCAGCTTTTACGACGTCGCCAAAGCCGTGGTGGACAGCCAAAACTTTGAGAACCAGATGCTCAAGGCCTACATCCGCGACTGGCCTGAGACGGGTGAGGCAAGCCCAGCCGCCTGAATTCAAGCCGGCTTTTGAGCCGGTGCTGCCGCTCTGAGATAATTAATGCCTATGAGCGGCAATACTTTTGGACTTTTATTCGCAGTCACCAACTTTGGTGAATCCCACGGCCCAGCCATTGGCTGCGTGATTGACGGCTGCCCGCCGGGCATGACGCTGAGTGAAGCTGATATTCAGCCCGACCTCGACCGCCGTCGCCCCGGCACCTCCAAATTTGTGACCCAGCGCAACGAGCCCGATTCGGTTGAAATTTTGTCCGGCGTCTACCAGGGAAAAACCACCGGCACGCCGATTTGCCTGCTCATCAAAAACACCGACCAGCGCAGCAAAGACTACGGCAACATCCTGGAGTCGTTCCGTCCCGGCCACGCCGACTACACCTATTTCCAAAAATACGGCCTGCGTGACCCGCGCGGTGGTGGCCGCTCCTCAGCCCGCATGACCGCGCCCATGGTGGCCGCTGGCGCCGTGGCCAAAAAATGGCTGTTCGAGCAATACGGCACCGTCTTTCGCGGCTGCATGACGCAAATTGGCGAGCAGACCATTGGCTTTGAGTCCTGGGAGCATGTGCCCAACAATCCATTTTTCGCCCCCGTGGCCGATGTAAGTGCACTGGAAACTTACATGGAAGCCTTGCGCAAGGGCGGCGATTCCTGCGGCGCCCGCATTCGCGTCTCGGCCTCCAACGTGCCGGTGGGCTTGGGCGAGCCCTTGTTTGACAAGATGGACGCCGACATTGCTTACGCCATGATGGGTATCAACGCCGTCAAAGGCGTGGAGATTGGCGCCGGTTTTGCCAGCGTGAGCCAACTCGGCACCACGCACGGCGACTCGCTCAGTCCACAGGGCTTCAAGTCAAACAATTCAGGTGGCACGCTGGGCGGCATCAGCACCGGGCAAGACTTGGAAGTGTCGATCGCCATCAAACCCACCAGTTCCATCCTCACGCCCCGCGAGACGATTGATGTGGTGGGCCAGCCCACCGAGATCATTACCAAAGGCCGGCACGACCCCTGCGTTGGCATCCGTGCCACGCCCATTGCCGAGGCTATGCTGGCCTTGGTCGTCATCGACCACGCACTGCGCCACCGCGCTCAATGCGGTGACGTGGTGGCTACTCTGGCGCCTATTAAGGCGGCGGTTTAATCCTGATTTTTTTTAGGTAAACCGGTCTCTAGACCCTTTGCAGTAAGCTTAGTCAGCTATTTAAAAAATAGCAATTTGTGCGACCCTCACATCTGGATTTTCGATCCCAGCTCTACCACCGCATTGTTGGGCAGTTTCAAGAAATCTGCGGCCGCACTGGCGCTGTGGTGCATTTGAGAAAACAGTTTTTGCCGCCAGAGCGACATGGCGCTGCCAAAGGTGGGCACCACGATGTCTCTGGACAAAAAGTAACTGGTGGTCATCGGGTCCAGCAGCGTGCGCAAGGCATCGGCTTGCGCCAAGGCGCGGGGCACATCGGGTTCATCCATGAAGCCAAACTGCACAATCACATTCCAGCAACCTCGCCCCAGCGGCTCAACGCGGGTTTGCTCTGCGAGGGGCACACGCGGCACCTCCTGACTCTGGACTGTCAGGAATAAGTTATTTACATGCAAGGCCTTGTTGTGTTTGAGGTTGTGGAGCAGGGCGCTGGGCACGACACCCGCGTTGGCCGCCAGAAATACTGCCGTCCCGTCCACTCGGGTGGGAGGCGCAGCAAAGACAGCCTCCAAAAATACAGGCAGCTCAATAGAATCCGAGCGTAGCCGTTGCATCAACAGGCGACGTCCATCTTTCCATGTCGCTAGCATCAGGTACAAGGCTGCGGCCATCAGCAAGGGGAACCAACCGCCGTCGGCAATTTTGAGTAAATTGGACGCAAAG
>CANBUY010000033.1 GCA_947372745.1 Comamonadaceae bacterium
CGTCAACCAACTGGGCAAAGCCACGCCCGAGCTGAGGGTGGCCGAGTAGGTCAAGGCGTTGGCATCGGGGTCGGTGAATGTGCCGACGGGCATGATGTATGTCTTGGCGGTGCCTTCGCTCCAGGTTTGGTCCGGCATAGGCGCGGCGAGAACGGGGGCGCGGTTGGTGAGCACCGCGCTGATGACGGACTGTGTTTTAGAAACCATGGCGGCCGACCTTTTTTAATAATGATTAATGTCTTTAAAAACAATTTAACGGCATTTTTATTATTTAGTATAGATTAAGAAGGCACTCCGTTGTTTTTTGTTTTAGGAAAATACCCTCCGTCAGAAAACATGGGTTGCCACTCGGTATTCGTCACTGAAAGGGTTTGGCTAGGCACGATGGACTGCCGCGCTTCGCTCGCAGTGACGGGCGGAAGGGGCTCGCAGTGACGGGCGGAAGGGGCTCTCAGTGACGGGCGGAAGGGGCTCTCAGTGACGGGCGAAAGGGGCTCTCAGTGACGGGGAGTTCGTCACTGCGAGGCCGTAGGCCGTGGCAGTCCATGTTTATGTTGTGAGGATTTCTTTTTTGGCGGGGCGTTCAACTACTATTGAAGACATGAGCCTACAACCAGCCGTCTATATTTTGGCCAGTGGAAAAAACGCCACCTTGTATGTCGGAGTCACGTCCAACTTAATTCAACGGATTTGGCAACACAAGAACGATATGGTTGCGGGCTTCACGCAGAAGCACAACGTTCACACACTTGTTTACTTTGAATTGCACGCCACCATGCTGGACGCCATCAGCCGAGAAAAACAGCTGAAAGGTGGGTCAAGAGCCAAAAAAATAGCTTTAATAGAAGCCCAAAACCCGGCTTGGCAGGACATCTTTCCAAACTTGCTTTGAGCGACTTACCCCCCCGTCAGGTCACGATGGACTGCCGCGCTTCGCTCGCAGTGACGAGGGGAAGGGCTCGCAATGAGGGGAAGGGCTCGCAATGAGGGGGGGGAAGCTCGCAGTGACGGGGGGATGCGCGCAGTGACGGGGGGATGCGCGCAATGACGGGGGGAAGAGCTCGCTATGACGGGTGTAGGCTCGCTATGACGGGTGTAGGCTCGCTATGACGGGGAGTTCGTCACTGCGAGGAGCGTAGCGACGTGGCAGTCCATCTTGGCGCGCCAGGAGCGCTGGAGGCAGAAGGCATGGACTGCCGCGCTTCGCTCGCAGTGACGGGGGGATGCGCGCAGTGACGGGGGGATGCGCGCAATGACGGGGAGTTCGTCACTGCGTACATGGACGCCCCTAGTTTTGCAAGCCATTTGGCATTAGTTGGCGGAAATCGGAGAGATTGCAACCGTACATTCGGACTTTAATGTGCATCGCTGCACTGTCCCAGATGGGTTTTGCGGGTTGGATCCACAAGCGAGCTAATGCACTCGAAGTGCGTCGCAGTGATCGGGTTTGTCCAACCCCGGTCTGACCAGTTTTGCCTTCTTTTGCTTTTATCGCCTACGCAACACTTTGGGATTCTCCTTGAACTGCATTAACTACTTGTTTGCCGACTTGTTCCTGTGGCGAATAACTCACCGAATCATACGGCGCCAGCCGCACTGAGGTGTTCATCGATCGCGTATGTCGCCTCATAGTCGCGCTTGTGCGCCAGCATGGCCCAAACAATACGCGCGTTTTTGTTGGCCAAGGCCACACACGCAACATTGGGGTGCTTGCGCTCAAGCAAGCGACTAAGCCAGCTCGGTGGCGCCTCCTTACGCCTTTGGGCTGCAACTATTGCTGAGCGAGCCCCGTGGATTAACAATGTGCGCAAGTAACTATCCCCCCGCTTGGTGATTCCCAGCAACACCGTCTTACCCCCGCTGGAGTGCTGACGCGGCACCAAACCGAGCCAGGCCGCAACTTGTCGCCCGTTCTCGAACTGGCTCACATCACCCAGACTTGCCACCAGCGCAGTGGCCGTGATCGGCCCAATCCCGGGCACCTGCTGGAGCCGCTTGGCCGACACGTCTTGCCCCGCCCATTGGCGGATTTGCACCTCCAACTGCTTGATCAGCACCTCCAGGTGCTTGACCTGCGCGAGCAGGCTTTGCACCAATCCGCGCATCAGCCCGGTCAGCTCATTGAGCCCGTCTTCAAGTGCCTGTGGCACTTGCTGCGCCAAACTACTCAAGCCCTTGGGCACGACCACGCCAAACTCCGCCAACAAGCCCCGGATCTGATTGGATAAGGCCGTGCGGGCTTTAACAAAGCCGCTGCGGCACGTGTGCAGCGACAGCAGGCTTTGCTGCTCAACGGTCTTGATGGCGACAAAACGCATGTGGGGACGCCCAACCGCCTCGCAAATAGCCTGGGCATCGGCGGCATCATTTTTTTGACTCTTGACGTAAGGCTTGACGTATTGCGGAGCAATGAGACGAACATCGTGCCCGTAGGTGTTGAGCTTGCGCGCCCAGTGGTGCGCACCCCCACAAGCCTCCATCCCCACCAAACAAGGCGGCAGAACGGCAAAGAACTCGGCCATCTGGTGACGCTTGAGTTGTTTTTTTAGCACGGCCCGCCCGGTGCCATCGACACCGTGCACTTGAAAGACGCTCTTGGCCAGATCCAGGCCGATGGTTGTAATATTCATGGTGGACGCTCCTGCTTTGTTAAGGGTGGTTGATAACACCCACACTGTGGCACATTGATGCCGATATAGGCGGGGCGTCCATCCCATTGAGCGTAGCGCGGCAGTCGCAATGACGGGGGAAAGGTGTAGCGACGTGGCGATCTATGTTCGTTTGAATAATTTAATCAATTGAATACAATAAATCCATGTTCAGCGCCCGGTTCAGCCGCCCCATCATCCTGACCCTTCATGCCGTCAAACGCATGGGCGAGCGCAGCATTACCGAGGCACAGTTGCTGCTGGTGATTGACACGGGTGACACGCGCTTCAAGGACGACACCCACCTGTGGGCTTACAAGCACTTGGCAGACCGCGCTGATAACCTGATTTGTGCGGTGTTGGTGCTGGAAACAGCCGTTGTTGTCAAGACCGTCATGCACGACTTCACCCTGGAGACCTAGTCCATGCGAACCACCTACTACGAAGAAGATGACATTCTGGTCATGCACCTCTCAGACAAGCCCATCACCCGCGAGACATCACAAGACTGGAACACGCACATCAGCTACGCTGAAGACGGCACCATGGTGGAGATCGTGGTGATTGATGCCTCCGCTATTGGCGCATTTCCGTTGGAAGTGTTGCACGGAGAAGCTGCCTAAAGTCATAGATTGCCGCGCTTCGCTCGCAATGACGAGGGGAAGAGCTCGCAATGACGGGGGTCGTCACTGCGAGGAGCGTAGCGACGTGGCAGTCCATCTTGCCTCGCCAAAAACACCAGAGGCAGAAGGCATGGATTGCCGCGCTTTGCTCGCAATGGCGAACTATTCGTCACTGCGAGGCCGTAGGCCGTGGCAGTCCATCTTGCCTCGCAAAAGCGCTGTTGGCTTAGCGGGTTTGGGTGGCTGTGATTATTTGGACTTCGGTTAGGGGGACGTCTGTCATGGCGTAGGCGGGGATGGTGGTTTGGCCGTTTAGGTAGCGGGTGCCAGTGGGCACAGCATTGATGGCGTCTACCACTGCCAGACCGGTCACTACTTTGCCAAACACGGCGTATTGGGGCTTGGCAGGGCTGACGTAGTTCAGAAATGCGTTGTCTACCGCGTTGATGAAAAACTGCGAAGTGGCAGAGTCAAAGGCGTCACTGCGTGCCATCGCCAAGGTACCGCGCAAGTTGGGCAGGCCGACGTTGCTCTCCAGGGCAATAGCGGCGTAGGTGGGCGTTTTTTGCACCAGGCCAGAGGCAAAGCCGCCGCCCTGGCTCATAAAGCCGGCTATCACACGGTGAAAAATCAGGCCGGTGTAGAAACCATCGTGGGTGTATTTGAGAAAGTTGTTGACAGAGAGCGGCGCTTTGGCGGGATACAACTCCAGCACCACGGTGCCCAAGGAAGTGAGCAGCGTGACTTGCGGGTCGGGCACGGGCAGCGCGGTGGCCAGCAGGGGCGTGCTGGCGCTGTTGAGTGCGGTCACGGGCAGTGCGGTGGCCAGGGTCACGCCACAGCGGTAGCTGCGCGCGGTGTCGGTGCCGCCAGATATTTCGGTCAGGCCGGAGCAGCCGGGGGCGCTTAAGCTGATGCCCTGGCTCAAGGCCGTGCCGGTGATGTTGATCACCCCCCACTGCCCGTAGCTTAAAGGCGCAGCGCTGGAAATGGCGCTGACCGACAAGACCACAGGGACGACCGGCACCGGAACCACAGGCACTGGTACGACAGGAACAACAGTCACAGGCACCAAAGGCACCGGGTCAACGGGTGCGGAGGCGGGTGCAACGGGGTTTTGCACTTGAGAGACGGTTACTTGTGTTGCGGGGTCTGAGCCGCCACCGCCGCAGGCGCTTAGCAGGCAGGCGCTGAGAAGACTAGGAATGGCCAGACGGCTTAAGTGGCGGGTGGTCATGGTTATTCTGCGGTGGTCAGGGCCGGGGCAGCCGGGGTGGACGGGGTGCCCACCAAAGCGGCGACGAGCGCGCCCAAACAGGCGTCGCGGGCGGTTTGGGTAATCGCCATGCGGCGCTGCAGGTGCTGCATCTCACCCTCGATCATTTGGATGTTGCCAAGCTGCGCACGGGCTGCTTCGCTGATGTCGGCGATGAGGTAGGTGGCGCCGTTAATGGTGAGCGTGGGCGCTGGGAGGGTCGCGGGGCTTGGGTTGGAAGCGGGGATAAGTTTTGTAGTCATGTGAAGTACTGATGAAAATTTGGAATTAAAAAAACCCCTGAGATCCTTGTGAGACTCAGGGGTTTATTGGGGAGTGAGGAGCCTGAATAACTTCAGGCCCTCAATTCAGCTCGACTTCTTAGCCTTTGATGTCGGAGAACGCGAAGTGCGCAGCATCAACACCAACCAGCTTGACTACGCCATCAACAGCGCCATCATGGTTGGCATCGAAGAACACCACACCGTAAGCCGCATCAGGGCCTGCCGCCGCGACGGAGGTCATGTAGTACTCAAGCACGCCGGCAGAAGCCAACAATGCCGATCCAGCTGCCAAAGTGGCTGCTGAGTAGGTGGCGACCTGAGCTGCTTCTACGTAATTGACGGCGGTACCGTCAACCAGACCCACAAACGAGATCACATCTGTCAACGACAAGAAGTCGGTGATGACATCCGCTGTGGCAATAGTCGGCGCTCCGTTTGCTGAAGCGCCAGAGCCATTAAAGGCACCAGCCACAGTGAGCGTTGTAGTAAAGCCCCCGTTGTCTGCAACGGCATCCGTGATGTTGATACCAGCAACACCAAGGACTGTTGCCGATGCAAGCGTGACGTACCCTTCAGTAAACAGCGCTATCAATCCATTAACTACAGCAGCATCAGTCAAACCATCCCCAACATTCGCCGTGTAGGTATGCGACACGGTTGTAGTGCCATCGGCTAGTGTGTAGGCGAGTGTGAATTTCTCACCCGCTGTCACAACGTCCACGCCTGCAGTCCCGACCGCCACATGGTCGATCTGCGCAATGTCAGTACCGGTTGTAACCGTGGTGGTCAAACCTGTACCGCTGGCGGTGATGCCTGTGATCGTCAAACCTGAACCTGATGGACCATTCAGCGTCACGGTATCCGTCGTACCAGAGGTCGCCGTAAAGCCCGTAACGCCAGCAAAAGCCGCCACCACTTTAGTCGCAACTTGAATAGCAGTATCACCGCTCAACACCGCAACTGAACGATTCGAAACAGCGCCACCGTTGACTGTGTAGTTCACCGTGAAGCTGCCCGATGCAGTTGCACCAGTGTTGAACTGCAAAGTTTCCTTGTCAACGTTGGATGTTGTCGTGGAAGCCGTGAAGGCCACTGGAGTGCTTGTGCTGACATTGAACTGGAACACATCGGCGCCGCCGTTACCGGTCAAGGTATCAACTGCTGATGCGCTGGTTTGCAGCGTACCACCGCCATTGATCACGTCAGCCTGGTTGCTACCAATCAGGATGTCGTTACCAGCGGTAGCAGATGATCCGCCGATGAGCACGTAGCCACTTGCACCGCCTGCCAAATGCATGTCGATGGTGGTACTGTCTGACGCGCCGCCAGTCAGGGTGACGGTACCGGCATTGGTGGTTGCTGCAGTTGCAGTAAAGCCAGACAAGACATCAGCAACCGCAAAGGCACCCGCTGATACCACCAAAATATCGCCAGTAGCGAGAGTGTTGATGGTGTCGGTACCGGACGTCACGTTGTACGTGTCGTTACCTGCACCGCCAGACAAGGTGTCGTTCAGTAAGCCACCGTTGAGGTTATCTGCACCTGTGCCTGATTGCGTGATGTCATCCTTGTTGGCAGAGCCTGTGACGGTTTGTGCCGACACTACTTGAACTGTAGCAATAACCAACCAAGCACCCGACAAACCAAGTTCAACAGCCGTAGTAGTATCAAATCCCGTTGTGGGTGACGCAATGAGCGTCAACGCCGAGATGTCAACCGCTGCGGTGTGGATGTTGGTGCCCAAAGCTGTCAGGTTGGACGCATCGCCGGTCAAGACTACGGTACCGGCACCGAAGAATGTGACACCAGCCAAGGCACCACCAGATGCAACTTGCTTTGCGGTCAAGGTCAACGTAGCGCCGGCCAAGACTTCAAAGGAACCGCCTGTTACGGACAAGCCTTCAGAAACAGTTGCTGTGGCCACGTTGTCAACCAACTGGGACAGGTTGACTGCACCTTCGATCACCACTGGGACGGCAGTCAAAGTCAGGGTTGAGCCTGAAGTGAAGACGACCGAGGGGGTGATTTTCAGGTAGCTGCCAGCAGCTGCGCCGGTGTAGTTAAATTTCCACTCGCTGCCTGCGGCTAAGGTTGGTGTCAAGCTGTTCGCCGCTGCCAGGGTGGCGGTGGTGATGCCTGTGCCAACGCTCATGGAGAAGGCTGCTTGCAGACCATCGTTTGCTGCCGTCAACGGGGTGCTGTCGTCATTGGTGCTGTCGAGCTGGGCAAGGATGCCCAGGTTCAAGGTGCCATCGAAACCAGTAGCGGTAATGAAGCTCAACTCGTTGCCAGCAATACCTGCATTCGCTGTCAATGTACCTGCCGTACCACTACCAAGCGTGATATTTTGAGCATTGTCAGCAGTACCAGTAACAGTGATGTCATTGACAAACGTCAAGGTCTGCGTGTTGTCCAACTTCAACGCTGGGCTTGCGCCTGGGGCTGTCAAGGTACCGGTGAAGCCAGTGGTCGTCACCGTCAAGCCTGTGATGTCTGCATCAGACGTGTTCACAGAGATGACGTTGACGTTGTTGGCGCCGGATACTGTCAAGGTAGCGGTGGTGGTTGGTGCGATCGTTGTTGGAACATAACCGTAGGTGATGGTTCCGACATTGAGGTTTGCACCATCACCAGCAGTTCCTACTCCCAAAGCACCGCCGACTGAAACACCATTGGTTTTCAAGACAACCGCGGTCAGGTCCAAGCCATTGACTGCACCCACACCGATGTTGCCAACGGTGTTGATGTTGGTAGGCTGCACTGACTCTAACGATACGCCTGGTGTGGCGCTTGGGTCGCTGGCGCCGTTGTTGTTATTAACATACGACTCTGAAGCCAGGTAGTTGGGGTTGGTATTGCCACCCACCAACGCCGCAGATGCTGCTGTGCGACCTGTCAAAGCCAGGTGTGAATCAACCGTCAGCGTGCTGAACTGATCTGCTCCCAATGGGTTGTAACCCGCCGCAGGAATCACGTCATCGATCAACACATTGCCCACAATGGCTTGACCACCCAAGACCAAGGTGAGGCTGTGCAGGTGTTCCACTGGTGCGATACCGATGTCGCTGAAGGTCAGGTTACCTGTATTGGTGAAGCTGGAGAACTCCATCGTGCGATCCACCGTTGCGGAGGTCAGCAAGATGTTGAGCGCCGTTACCGAAGCGAAGTCAACCCGCAGGATGGTGCTAGACAAAGACCCTGTGCCTGTGCCTGGCAAGGTAGAGAACATGTTCTCTACCAAACCACCAAAGCTGTTGACCAAGGCGGCGTTGTACATCAAACGACCCAAATTGGCATCGTACTTGCTGGTGTCAATCGGGGCTGTCATGGTGTTGAACAACCAGACGACGTTGGAGCTGTTGGCGCCTGTGTCGGCAATAACAGCAGCAGTAGTAACCAGATCAACTGGAATTGTTGTCGCATCATCAACTCCGCTGCCAATCACGGACACTGCATTGTCTGCCTGTGCCACCGTGGTGTAACGCACGGTTTGGCCGGACAAGTTGAAGTCGTTCAGGCTGAGGGATTGCAACACCACAGTGAATTCACCGAGGTTGGTGGCTACGTCCAAGGTCACGTCGGCGGCATGAGTCACCGTGTCGGATTGCTTCAAGGTGACGGTGCCGGCGATGTTGGTCGCGATACCGCTGAAGTCCACCGCTGCGGTGCTCAGGTCGATGATGTTGACCTTGGCTGTGATGCCTGCAACCAGCCCACCCGTGATGATGTCCGCGCCGGCCACGATATGCAGAGCATTCGCTTGGGCGGCGGTCAGTGTCAGGGTTACGCCATCTTTAAGGACGATGGAGTGAGCAGCTGTACCCAGGATGCTGAGGTCAGCTTTGGTCCAATCTGTATTTTCATCAATATACAGAGTGGTGTTGGCACCGAGCTTGATGTTGATGGCACCGATATCAGCAACCGTGTAGCCAGCATTCATATGGAAGGTGCTGCCTGCGGCTGCGTTGGTGAAGTCGAAACTCCAGCCAGCAGTGTCGTCAGCGGTTCCCATAATTGCGTCTGTGCCGCTGGCATTCAACACTGCGTCCTTGAACGTCAGCGATGTCAAACCAGAGCCAGCCTTGAAGGCAAACGCAGCTGAATCGACATCATTGACGATACCCAGGCTCAAAGCGCCGGTCAAACCGGAGGCGTCGATTGAGGAGATCGTTGCCGATGTCAAGCCTTCTGCATTGACCACGCCACCAGGTGCATTGGTACCAAAGGCCATTGCGCCGGTGCCTTTGAGCACCAGGTTTTCAATAGGACCTGTGATAGCGGCTGTACCACCCGTTGCAGTAAAGAGTCCTGAACTGTTGTTGGTGATGGTCAGGGTTCCAATGTCACCCTCGTTGACAAGAGTGCCGCTGATGGTGTCATTGGTATTGTCCGTTGCGTCCAAACCGTGCACGGTTACAGCTGCTGTACCTGTGATGGTCAAGGAAGCGCTGGCTGAGTCAACCAAAGAGCTGAACACAATGTTACCGCCAGATGTATAGGCACCCGTTGAGTCATACAGACCCACTACCAGAGGCTGGGATGCATCAATCGTCACCTTAGTCAGGTTGTTCTCGATCTTATTGCCAGCACCATCAGGGTCCACTGCTGTCACGTTACCCGTGATCGTGTTGGCACTTGTACCAACTGAATGAATAGTGACTGAGTCAAGGTACTGCTGAACCAGCGTAGGCGTGTTGACTTTGGCTGTCGTTGACAAGTCCACATCACCCGTGATCTTGCTACCACCGCTCAGGGTCAGATCCAATGAACGAACTTCTTGCGTAGTTTGCAAGTCGTTGTACATCAGGAACCCGTTCACGTTGACACCGGCATCGACTACCGCAATGCGATTTGTCGCGTTGACAAAGCCCAAGCTCAGCGCGTCTGCGTAGTACAACTCAATCACGGAGCTTGGCACGTTCAACAGCTTGGCTTCTACATCCGTAGCTGCCACGAAGGTCGCGAGCGCCTTCAGGGTTGTCACGGTGTAGCCAGCGGCGTTGATTTGTGTACCAGAATCCAATGTAGCAAACTTCAGAGCCAAGGTGCTATTGGCACCACCAGCGACTTGCAGATTGTTGGCTTGCGTGGAGTTCACCAAGCCCAAGGACTGACCAGCCGCCAAGTCGAACTTGACAAGCTGACTTGCTACGGCACCCAGTTTAGAGCTGAAGGCAGGAACAGCAAGACCCGATACAAATTTACCCAGGTCAACAGAGCTATCAGCCAACGTGATGTTGACCTTCGGTGCGTCTGTAGTTGTCCCACCTACGATACCCGTCAGGTCGAAGCCCTGGGTACCCGTTACCGTGTCAGTTAAGGTGTCGTCCTTCAGCACGTCAGCCTGTGTCAGACCTGTGATGTTGACCGTGAATGTACCAATAACTGAACCAGTATCTGCACCATCCACACCTTGGATAGCGCCCTTGCCTTGCAATTGCTGGAACTGTGCAGCGGTCAGGTTCAGTGTGCTGCCTTCTTGGATGATGATCTTATCCACACCAGTCAGGTTAACACTCGCGTCCAGCGTTGTTGTACCAGCAGCCAGGGTGATGCTCTTGACATTGATGCCTGAAGCAAGCGTGGTTGCGTTGAACAACGATGCCGAATCAAAACCAACGATGTTCAGGTCAGCAGCGGTGGTTGCGTAGGCAACACCGTCATCAACCAGGTTTGCAGCACCCAATGCGGTCAGTTGAGCAGCCGTCAAAGTCAACTCGGCACTTGCCGTTGTCGTGCCCAGAGTGATCTTGCTCAAGCCAGAAGTCACATCGTCCGACAAATTGACTGCACCTTTGATCGTCAGGGCGATATTTCCGCCTGTGAAGCTCAACGCGTCGTTGTTGTACAACGTACCAGCAGTCGTCACCTGATCAATCTTGCCTGCATCAAGCGTCAAGCTCAAAGTGCCTGTGCCGGTGTTGCTGACGGTCAAACCATCGACATCGGTGTCCAAGGTGTTGACTGTACCCAACGACACGTTGGCGGTGCCTGTGACGGTGAGTGTGGCGATGGCGGCTGCGTTGTCGTTGCCGGTGTAGGTGTCATCAAACACGACTGAGCTGAACACCACATCGCCCTTGACCACCAAGGCTTGTGTGGCGTTGATAACTACTTTCAACAGGTTGTTGTTGGTAGCGGATCCAACAGCAACTACAGCGGTGTCTGCCTGTGAAGCTGCACCCATTGGTGTGATGTCAAGCGTGATGGTGTTGGCGGTTTTGCCACTCAACAGGTTGACGGCTGTACCGGTGGAGTTGATGGTCAAGGTGTCCAGGTGCGTGCGCATCTGGTTTGTATTGCTCACAACTTTCGCGGTAGTTGCCAGGTTCAGGTTGCCTGTGATTTCAGTACCACCTGACAGGTTGAGCGTGAAGCTCTGGAGTTCCGTGTCGTTGGTGATGGGGCTGAAGGTGAGGTTGCCTGAAACAGTGGTGCCTGCATCAATCGTCACGGCTTGGTTGATCATGCTGACCCAAGCCAAATCGTTGTAGATTTCTTTGACGACGCTGCCTGGCAGGTGGTCAAGGATGGCATCGACGTTTTGACCGGCTACCAGCACATTGAGCAATTTGACGGTAGTGACGTTGAGGCCTTTGGCTTCAATCGTTGCTGCCGTTAAATTCGCTGTAGCGCCGAATAAACCCAAGTTGGTGTCGTTGATCTGCAGAACGGTGTTGGTACCGCCGCTGATTTTGAGGCCGTTGGCTTGCTGGATTTCTCCGACTGCCAAGGTCATGCTGTTACCCATGACGATGGTTTTGAAGGTACCCAAGCTGTCTGTTGCCTTGAGGGTGACACTTTCGGCCAGGGTGATCGCGCCCATTTTGACGCCGGTGACACCAGCCAACGAGAAGCCAGCATGCTCACCAGCGCCCGTGTACACACCGTCACCATTGAGATCCAATGGGTTGATGTCGGCTTGTGTCAGGCCAGTGATGTTCACAGTGCCCATAGAGCCAGCAGTGCCAGATCCAGTGATGGTGTGTGCACCCAACTGTTGGAACTGTGCAGCGGTCAGGTTGAGCGTTGTGCCGTCTGGAACGACCAAAGTGCTGACGCCCTTCAAGCTGGTTGCTGGATCGAGCGTGATCACTGGCGTTGCTGCCAAAGTGACGGTGCCGATTTGCATGCCTGTGGTGAGACTGCCAACCGAGAATGCGGTGCCGCCCAGACCGGCCAGGTTCAACGTTGCCGAAGCTCCGCTGGTGGTGATGTCTGAGATGACGATGTCCGTGACTTGCGCCAAGGTCAAGGTAACGGACCCGCTATTTGCCACAACGACTTTGTCGACGTTGGTCAGGGTCATCTTGGAGAGGTCATTGACGCCAGACACGGTCAGTTTTGCAAGCCCTGTGCCACCGATGATGCTGCTGCCAGTTTCTGTCAGGTCAGAAGGGCTGAAGCTGCTCAAGGTCAGGTCCATCAGGCCCGCACCGCCGGTGACGACGATGGCGTGATCGACGGGGTCAACCAAGGAGACCTTGAAGGCACCGACTACGCCGGAGGCGTCAACCGATTTCAACAACGAAGGCAAAGCTGCAGTAACAGTGACGTCTTCAGTGGCCACAAACTTGACGCTGGTGAGCGCCGAGCCTGCAATGCCGGCCATGGTGACATCGCCTTGGGCCACAGTGATGCTGGCGGAGGCTGCGTTGGTAAGTGTGAGCGTGCCGGTGGTGAACTTGCGCTCTGCACCGGTAGCTGTCACACCCAACTCGACACCACCGTTGTTGATTTGAACCACTGCGGGTGCGCCTGCAACAAAGTAGGACACGGTGACCGCGCCCACGTCTGAGGTGTTGGGGCTGCCGTCTACCTTGAGTGCTTCGTTGGCGTTGGCATAGCCGTCGCCTTCGAGCAGGATGGTGGGCGACACTTTGCCCCATGGCACTTGCGCAAAGGTGACTGCTTTGTCGCCATTGCCGTGCAAACCAATGGTGGTGACGTCTTGGGTTGCATCGCACATGAAGAAGGTGGGTGCAGAAGCTGCCGTGACAGAGGTCACAACGTACTGGGACACGCCAGTGGAGATGAGGCCATTGGTTTCACCTGTGAGGCCGACATCACCGTGCATTTGCACGTCGATGCGGGTGCCGTTGCCATTGCCTGCCACTGACTTGACGTTGTCAAAGTCGAGCACGCTCATGTTGGTGACGGTGCCGACCAGTTTGGAGAAGTCGATGGAGACTTTGGCAGTTTCAGCCGAGACATGAGTTTGTGTCAGGCCACCGGCGCGGGCGTCGATCGTGACGCCAGAGGCGAACACGACGTTTTGGTTGCCGGTGATAACGAGCTTTTCGCCTGCTTTGTCAATGACAACAGCGGTGGCAACAGTCAGTGCGGCAGTGCCTGTGGAGTCGATGGTGATGGTGTCGGTGCTTGCAGCTTCTACGG
Organism: Comamonadaceae bacterium; assembly: GCA_947372745.1. GTDB lineage: Bacteria > Pseudomonadota > Gammaproteobacteria > Burkholderiales > Burkholderiaceae_C > Rhodoferax. Next base: position 13,208 of record CANBUY010000033.1, read on the forward strand.
CACGGTCATAACCTCCGATGGTCACGCGGTTGATGGTGACGTCTTTGGCAGGCACGCCTGCGGTGCTGGTGGCTGCAGTCAAGCTGCCGCCGTTCAGGCCGTATGTCGTTCCGGTTTCGGCTAACCAAGGCACGAAGGTGGCGCTGGCGCCGTTGATGATGACTTTGCCGTTTAAGCCGGAGCCGTCAACGGTGATGCCGCCTGGGGCAACGTATTTGTCGAGCTGTTCGGCGGTCAAGGTGAGGGTTGCGCCGTGCATGACGACAAACTTCAGGTCTACCGCGCCGTTGAGCACACCGCCGAGAGTGGCGGCAGAGACGAGGTCAGTGAAGTTGGCACTGCCGGTGACCACAACATTCAGGAACGCATGGTTCTGGAACGAAGGTGAGGTGACGCCAAAGGTGGTGCCCGCTGTATTGAGCGCCGCCATTTGGGTGGAGGTCAGGGTCAGGGTGGTGCCGTTGGCTGCAGCTGCTGTGTTGTTGGTGTTCAACACGACCGAGGTAACGCCAGTCAAAGACGCGGCAATCAGGTCGGAGCTTTGGTTGACGACCAACTTGATGTTGGAGCCGGTGATGGTGGAGCCATCCAAAGCGGTGATGCTGTCTGTGACTTGACCAGTCGCCGTATTTGCGCTGTGACCCAGGGTGACGGTGTTGGTGCCGGTGCCGAGGTCGAGGTTGATCAAGGCGGTGTTGGAGCGCAAGATAGCGGCACCATCGGTAGCCAGGATAACGGCTGCGTCGGTAGCAACCAAAGCACTGCCCGCACCAGAGACGGTGACTTTGTCGTTGCCTGCGCCTGTGGTGATGCTGATAGCAGTGGAGGCACGCACGTTGATGGTGTTGTTGCCTTCTCCGGCGGTGATGGTGACGGTACCTGCATCAGTGAGCACGTTATTGGTTCCAACGGTAGGCAGCACTGTGATGGTGTCGTTGCCTGCACCAGTGGTGATGACGGCGGTTTTGCTGCCATTGGCGTTGATGAGGTTGTTGCCGTCGCCTGCGCTGATGGTCAGGTTGTTGGCATTTTGTGCAGAGATGTTGTCATCACCCAAGCCGCTGGTGATGCTGACCACGCCGCCCAAGACTGTGTGGTTGGCAATGATGACGTTGTTGCCATCGCCTGCCACGATGGTGGCCAAGATGGCGTCTTTGGCAGAGATAGTGTCGTCACCGGTACCGGTGGTAATTTTGACAATGCTGCTGCCGTCGGTGACTACCGTGTTGCTGCCGTTGCCAGCGTCAATGGTGACTTTGCCGTTGGCAATAGCCAAGGCGCCGTTGTCGACCGAAGTCTGGTCTGAAGTGGCTGCCACAACATTTTTGACCATGATGACGTCGTCAACAGCGGTACCTTTGACGGTTACGCTGGCGAAGGTGGATGCCGTGCGTGCTGTCAAGGCTTGAGTCAGCGTTGCTGTGTCGCTTACGCCATCAAAGTTGATGTTCAAACCGCCGGTGTTGGCGGTGGCGTCGATGATGACGGCTGCATTGGCGTTAAAGCTTTTTGCAATGTTTTGGTCGACTGCGAACTCGCCCGTGCCCTTGATGTACATGCGGCTAACTGAGCCACCTGCAAAGAAGTTGTGCATGTGGTTGACCATGCCGGTGGAGTCGATGTTGAGCACGGCTGCGTTTTGCAGCAGGTTGACCGTGCCGGTGACGTCACCCAAAGCGAGCTCGAGGTTCATCGCGCCGGTGGTGTTGCCTGCGCCGTATTGCAGGGTGAGAGTGTCGTTGAAGCTGCCTTCAAGGCGTGTGAGCGCGCCGTTGCGGATGCCCACGATGGTGAGGCTGCCGGAGGTTTCTGCGGTTCCATCCAACGCTGGTGTCAGCGCACCGCCGTCGGTGACCACCAATTTCTTGATGGATGTGGCGCGGCTGAGGTCTAACCAGCTGTCGTTGGTGTGCGGCACGCTGGACAACTCGGGGTAGGAGGAGTTGTTGAGGTAGCCGTTGGTGAGCGCACCGTTGAGGTCGGTGCTGGTGTTTTGGGCTGTGGTGCCGCCGGAAGTAGAAGAAGTCACACCACCGACTGTTGCACCAGTCAGAGTTGTCGTTGCAGAAGTTCCTGCAATGGTGGACGTTGTCGTGTACCAGTTGGGCAGGTCGTTGACGCGCACTTCCTGGATGTTGAGCAGCTCTGCGGGCTGGGCGTAGGTGCCTTTGGCATCTATTTCCAGGGTGTTGTAGCCTGCGCCGCCGTCAATGTAGGCGCCGTGGAGCAACTCAAGGCGGCCAGCAACAATGGTGTCGTCACCTGCTGTGGTGTAGCCCACTTCCAACGTGCCGCCGTTGTTGACGGTCATGTTGAGTTTGATGGCTTGCAAGGAGGCGTTGGTGCCTGCCGTGGCGGGGGTGATGACGTTTTGGTACAGGCGTGAGTTGCCTTGTGCGTCAAACAACAAGTCGTTGAGGAACTTGAAGTAGCCGTCGCCCAGAGCGACTTCGGCGTTCATGGAGGAGCCGTCAGCGTAGCCGATGGTCAACTGAGGTGTTGTGGTCGCATTGCCTGCGTTGGTGTTTGTATTGGCGCCACCTGCGGTTGCTGCACCGCTGGAGACGGCGTTGCTGATGCTGAGGCTGGTGACGTTGGCAAAGGTTTGCTGGCCAGAGGCGTCTACCAGGCCGAGTTCTTTGAGGTCGAGACCGGTGATGGTGGTCAGGAAGCTGATGAGGTCAGCCACTGGAATGCCGCCGTCAATGGGGCCTTCGTTGGAGAGGTTGGCTGCGTTGTTGGCTGGGGTGGTGACCACGCCCGAGGCGTTGACGGTACCGGCGCCAGTGTTGTCAACAGTAGTGGTGACTTCGGTGTGGGCGTGTGGGTTGTAGCCCCACATGACCGGTCCGAGCACAGCGGCTTTGCCGACGGTGGCGGCGGAGAAGGCTTCTGTGAGGGTGAGGGTGTGTGTCGCTGCGCTGACAACGCTGCTGGCAGACACTGCGCTGAATACGGCGCCTGTGATGGCTGCATCAGAAGCTGCGGTGGCGGTTACGGTGCCCAGGAATGCGCGTGCGCTGGCAGCGGCGATGTCACCGGCGTAGCCTGCGGCTTCAGCGGGGGTGTCTAGCGCCAGCGTGAAGGCGTGTGAGGCGATGATTTTGTTGTCAACAGCAATTTTGTCTTCGTTGCGCGCGCCATTGAGGATGGCCATGGCGACGTCTGCGGGTGTGAGGCGGCCGCTGGTGACGTGGTCAAGATACAGCTTGGCACCGGCATCTTCAGCATTACGCCCGAAGAGCATGTTGTAGATGGCGTTGATCTGTGTCAGGCCGAAGGTGGGGCCGTACAGGGCCTTGGATTCTGAGGAGGAGGAGAAGGCGGTCATGACAACGGCTTCTGTGGTGTTGCCGTAAGCGGTAACGGCTGTGGAGTCCAGGGGACGACCGAAATAGGCCAAATAGGCTTTTTCTAGAAACGAGGTGGTAGCCATGAATTAAATTCCTTAAGTTTGTAAACAGTGCAGCAAACGGTTTTAAGTACGTTCTGGAGTTGACTTTCATGCCCCCTGATCAGCTTTCGCTGGCTCGGCGATGTCTTTTCTTCTCGTGCATGTAATGTAGATGAGTAGCGGCAACTTTTTGTGTTCGCCGTCACTTTTTTGCATTTAACTGTAAATTATTTTCATAAATATTTAATTTATATTAATTTAATTATTAAATTCGCTCTATAAATCACAAGCAAAATCGAATAGGTGTTTTTTATATATCGCCAACGTTTTTGGGTATATTCGATTTACGCGCAGTCGGGCTTAGCGGCGTAATTTTTCTGAAAACCAACGCAGTGGGTTGGTCAAGCGCCACAGAATGGTGGCGTGCAGGGCTTTAAGCTCGCGGGCCAGTTGGTCGGCCTGAGCTTGGTTTTTTTCAGCCTGTTGTGTGAACCAAACTTGGCTTTGTTGAGCCTGTTGTGTGGCTGCCTGGCAGTCTTGTAGTGTGCTTTGCAGCTGGGCGTCGTAGCGGTTGGCCAGGCTGTGCAATGAGAGGCCGTGATCGGTGGCAAAAGCTGCCTCCAGAGGGTCAGGGTGGGTGGCGCTGGGCGCAATTTGGGCGACGATGGCGTAGTCTGGGCTGGCGTGGGCGAGGACGTCAAACAGGCTGACGGGGGTGCTTCCCCGCAGGTGCGGGTTTTCTTGCAGGCGCAGGTGTTTGAGGCGGGTGAAGCCTTGTTGTTCGATTAAAAAACTGAGGAGTTGGGCGGGTAAGGGGCGCTGGTGGGTGGGGTCAATATAAAAGTTGGCGGTGCCCACCACGAGGTTTTCGGGGTTGGGGGTTTCAAGGATGAGCAGGCCGGCGGGCAGGAGCACGCGACGGGCTTGCGCGATGAGCTCTTGCAGCGCCTCAAAGGGCAGGTGCTCGGCCAAATGGAAGCCTGTGACGGCGATCAGGCTTTGGTTTGGGAGGGTTTTGAGGTGGGTCAGGGCATTGGCGTTTTGCACGTTGAGGCCGAGTTCACGGCAGGCGGCGAGCATGCCGTCGTCTAGGTCAACGCCTTGGGCTTTGATGTGGTGTTCTTGTAGCAGTTCCAGCCATTCGCCTCGGCCGCAGCCGAGGTCTAGCGCAGCTTGGTTAGGGTGCTGGGCCGCCAGCGGAGTGATGAAGGGGAGGTAGATGCTGAGACGGTCTTTAATGAGCGCCCTGCTGCCCCGGTATTGGTCTTCAAAGGCGCGGTAGAAGTTGCTGGTCATGGTGTTTTTTTACCTTTGCATATTGGCGTTCGCAAGACTCAGGATTATTTTTCAAAAGCCCCTTGTGTGTCGTTTTTTGTTGATTGTGGTCAGAATACCCGCAAAATCTCGCTACTTATTGCGTTAATTTATTGTATAGTTAATTTAATTAACTTATTTTTAATGTATTTTGACTTTTTATCTTAAAAAAATGACTTCGTGCAAACAAGCCTGGCGTTGCAGGTTTTTGGCGTATTTTGGGTCTGGATGGAGGTCCTTGGCTTTAGTCCAAGCTTGGTTTGATTTTGATTCAACACAAAACGCAGAAATCATTCCAATCCTTTCTTTTCGCCATCAGGTGTTTCAAATGGGGGGGTTATGGCTGTATTGAGTGCTCCCTCATCAGGTGTGGCGGTGTCAGCAGTGCTGCCCAGAATGTTGACAATTCATTTGAACAAGATGCCTCTTTTGGCGGGCCTTAGTGAGGAGGCTCTGGAAAATGTGGCGCGGGTGTTGTTGGTGCGCACAGCGAACCGAAAGCATGCGGTGGTTCACAAGGGGGGGGCGGGGGAGCATTTGCTTTTTTTGCTTTCCGGACGGATGCAGGCGGTTGATATCACGGCAGATGGTCGGGAGATTGGTTTGTCGTTTTTGTCGCCAGGTGATTTTTTTGGCGAGTTGTCAGTCATTGATGGCTTGCCGCGCTCGGCCAGTGTGGTGGCTTGCGAGGCGTGTACTTACGCGTTGTTGCCTCGAACGGAGGCGCTCAATTTGATTTACAAGCATCCTGTGGTGGCGGAGCGGGTCTTTAAACGGCTGGCGGCTGGGATCAGGCAGTCGTCAAATTTCAGAAATATTTTGGGGATTTCCAACGCTTTTCAGCGGGTGTATGCGTTGCTGGATCATCTCTCACTGGTGGGGCCGGGTGGGTTGGTGGTGATTGAGCGCTTGCCCACGCAGCAGGAGATTTCAATCATGGCCAATACCAGTCGGGAGACGGTTTCACGCGCTTTTCAGGCCCTGATTCAGCGGGGTGTGATTGAGAAGGATGCCAAGCGGCTGATCGTTCGCCAGCCAGCGGCGCTGCGTGATGAGCTGAAGGTGTCTCGTCTGTCTGCGGTTTGAGTTGTACTGGCGGGGATGGCTTGCCGCGCTTCGCCTTCCATGAACATTTGGTTTTATAGTCGGTTTTTCCCAAATGCACCCCGTGCCAAGAGAGCAAAAACTGTTGAATCCCAAATCCGTCGCTGCGAGCGAAGCGCGGCAGTCCATTTTTGAGTTTCGACAGTTTGCCTAACTGGGAGGGATTTGGCTCGGCACGATGGATTGCCGCGCTTCGCTCGCAATGACGGGTTTCTCGTCTCTGCGAGCGTAGCGCGGCAGTCTAGGGCTTTTGTATTTGGCTCGGCACGATGGATTGCCGCGCTTCGCTCGCAATGACGGAGGGGCCGATGGATTGCCGCGCTTTGCTCGCAATGACGGGGTATCGGTGTGTTGCGTTGACGAAGTCATGAGGCACGGTGACAGGAGATTCGTCATTGCGAGGAGCGTAGCGACGTGGCAATCCATCTTGGCCTGCGAGGGCTCTTGCTAGTCGCAGGTGGCGGTTAGGTTTAGCCGGACCAAGCCGGTGAAGGGGGGGCCGCTGCCCTGCCCTACTTCCAGTGTGCTGGCGTGGTCCCACCAGTCGTAGTTGGCGCTGAGGTGGCTGTCGGCGCCGTGGGCGGCGACGCTTAGGCTGTAGTTGCCCGGGCCAAGGTTCAGGTGGGCAATATCAAAATGGATGCAGTGTTGGCTACTTACTTTGAGGTGGCTTAAGGGTTGGGTGAGGCCGAGGTGATGGGTGTTGGTGCCAAAGACTTCGTTGCCTAGTCGGTCGCGCAGCAAGATGCCGACGGTGACGCTGGGTAGAGCTTGGCGGATGTCGAGGTCAATCGTGATCCGCACCGCATCGCCTTCACTGAATTGGCTGACTTCTTTCCCGTGTTGAGTGAGGCGCACCGAGCTGATGCGGACTTCGCCAGTGCCAGAGCGCACGCCGCGTGTGCTGGGGCTGCTGCTGATGTGGTCGGCGTGCGCTAAAAGGCTGCCTTCTCTGAGGGCGATGAGGGCGTTGTAGTAGTCAAGCACTTGCGCGGGTTCGCCGTCCATGGCGATGCGGCCGCCTTCGATGAGTAGCGCGCGGCTGCAAAGGGTTTTGACGGCGAGGGGATCGTGTGAGACAAACAAGAGGGTGACGCCTTGGGCCTGAAATTCTTTGATGCGTTGGGTGCATTTGTGCTGGAAGTAGGCGTCGCCTACGGCCAGTGCTTCATCAACGATGAGGAGGTCGGGACGCACTGCTGTGGCGGTGGCGAAGGCGAGGCGCACGGTCATGCCGCTGGAGTATTCCCGCACGGGCTGGTGCAGGGCGTCCCCAATTTCTGAAAAGTCGACGATGTCTTGCATGCAGGCGAGGACTTGGCTGTGGGTCATGCCCTGGAGTTGTCCGGCCATGAGGACGTTGTCATAGCCCGAGAACTGGGGGTGAAAACCCATGCCGAGCTCAAGCAGTGCAGCCACCCTGCCCTGTACTTGGACGCGCCCGGTGGTGGGCTGGAGGGTGCCGGTGAGGAGTTTGAGGAGGGTGCTTTTGCCGGCGCCGTTGCGCCCGATGAGGCCCACGGATTCGCCTGCCTTGATGCTGAAGTTGAGGTCTTGCAAGACCCAGTGTTTTTGGTGGTGCTGGCCGCCAAAGGGGAGCCACTCAAGTATTCGGTGACGAATGCGGGCGTAGCGCTTGAAGGCTTTGCCGAGCTGGGTGACGGTGAGGATGGTGTGGCTCATGGCTAGAGGTTGTCCATCAGGTCAGCGTGGTGGTGGCGGTAGAGGCGGCTGGCCAGCAGCATGGCGCCTAGGCCCACGATGACAGTTGATGCCCACGCTTGCGCTTGTGGCACGGGGGTGCCGAGCATGAGGGCCTGGGCGGTGGCCACAGGCGCGACCAAGGGGTTGAGTTGGAGCCAGGGCAACAACCATTCGGGCAGGATGGACAGGGGGTATACCAGCGGCGTGCCCCAGAAGAGGGCCTGGAGTGCGAGGGTGGTGAGCGCCCCAAAGTCACGAAAAAACACCTGCAGGATGGCGATGCATTGCCCAATGGCGAGGGCGAGCACGCCCAATGCGAGCCATACAGGGATGAGCCAGACCACCTGCCAGCCTGGCAATGAGCCCGTGAGGGCCAAAAAGAGCATAAGCATGGCGAGCGACAGGGCGAGGTTGATGCTGTGGATGGCGAAGTTGACCACGGACAAGGCCCCCGGGGGGAAGGCTACTTTTTTGAGCAGGTTGGCGTTTTCAAGGTAGAGGCCTTGGGTGCGCTGGAGTAACTCGGAGAAGAAGTTCCAAAACAAGATGCCTGAGCAGAGGTAGATGCTGTAGCCGTAGAAGGTGGCGTTGCCGGGCAAGCGGCCTTTGAGGAGGTTGCCAAACACGAGCACGTAGAGCGAGATTTGAAACGCCGGGACGATAAAGATGAGCGCCGCGCCGAGTGCGGAGCCTTGGTAGCGCAGGTGGAAATCTCGGCCAATGCTGCCGTAGATGTAGCTTCTGTAGCGGTGGAGGGTGCCCAGGGCATTCATATCAACCCGTTCTGATAATTTGTCATTTATTGCCATCAATTTGTAATTTAAATAAAAACTTAACTGGAAAATGCTTAAAATTCTGTAAAAATTAATTTTAAACATTAAATGCACACTTCGATTAACAATTTCTTCTATCTTTTGCCAAAAAAGCTTCGGGAAGAGGACAAGGTTCAGCACATGACGTGGAGCTTTGGCTTGTTGCTAGGGGCTTTGTTTTTCATGTCGCCCCTTCAAGCCTTTGCCGCCGTCATGTTGGTGGGCTTGGCGAAGGAGTTTTGGGATTTGCGCTATGGCAGTGGATTTTGCCTGTTTGACATGGTGGGCAATTTGATTGGCTGTCTGGCTGGTCTTACGCTTGGTTTGATCGCTTTGGCGATGGTTAAAGCATGAGGATTTTTGTCAACGGCACGCCTTTGCTGGCACCGCTCACGGGTGTGGGTCAGTACATCAAGCATCTTTTTACGGCCATGGAAAAACTGGCGGATGCAAAAATTTGCATGTATTACGGCACGCATTATGTGCAGGGTATGAAGTTGCCCAAGCCGGGGGCGGCGAGCGTAGCGCAAGGGGGGTTTGGCTTTGTCAAACGCTTTGTTCCCCAGCCCCGCGCACTGCGTCGCTTGGTTGAGCGGGCTTTGTTTGCGTTTCATACGCGGCGCGGCTTTGGCAATACCGTGTACCACGAACCTAATTTTGTGCCGCTGCCTTACAAGGGTGCGCAGGTGATCACGGTGCATGATTTGTCAATCTTTGACCACCCGGAAACGCACCCCAAGGACCGGGTGCGGTTTATGCAAACGCACATGGCCAAGGCGATAGAAGAAACGAATCACATTGTGGTGGTTTCAGCGTCTTCTGGCTTGGCTTTGCAGCGCTGGTTTAGCGTGGACCCGGCGCGTATCACGGTCACGCATTTGGCCGCAGATCCGCGCTTTCACCCCCGTAGCCCTGAGTTGCTGGTGCACGATTTGCACAGTCTTGGCTTGACCCCTGGCGGTTATTTGTTGAGTGTGGGTACGCTGGAGCCTCGAAAAAATCTGTGTACTTTATTTGCTGCCTATGGCGGCTTGCCTAACGCCTTGCGCAAACGTTTTCCACTGGTGGTGGCGGGCATGAAGGGCTGGGGCACGGAGGGTTTGATGAAGTCGGCCGAATTGCTTTTGGAGCGCGGGGAGCTGAAGTTGCTGGGTTATGTGCCTGATGCGCTGATTCCGCCCCTCTACTCTGGTGCGGCAGCTTTTTGCTATCCGTCTCGGTACGAGGGTTTTGGTCTGCCGGCGCTGGAGGCGATGGCCTCGGGCGTGCCTGTGGTGACGGGCAACACCACGTCGCTGCCTGAGGTGGTAGGCGATGCGGGCCTGATGGTTGACCCCGATGATGTGGACGGCCTTCGTGCTTGTCTCCTACAGCTTTTGGAGGACCGGGTTTTTGCGCAGTCGTTGGGCAGTCTGGGCTTGGCCAGAGCACAAACCTTTAGCTGGGAACGTTGTGCCGCTGAAACCTATTGCGTGTATGAAAAAGTTTTGAATGGGTGAGTTTTTTTATGAAAATTTTGCGCGTCCTTCATATTTACCGTACTTACTTTCCTGAAACGCAGGGGGGAACGCAAGAGGCTATTCGCCAATTGTGTTTTGCAACGCAGGTGCTAGGGGTTGAAAACACGATTTTTACGCTGGCCAAACAATGCACGCCTAGCCGGGTCGAGCGTCCCGAGGGTTTGATGGTGCGTGCCAAGTCGTGGTTTGAAATTGCCTCTTGTAATTTTGGCGGCTTGTCAGCTTTTCTCGCGTGTCGCAGAGCTGCCGAAAAAAGCGATGTGATTCAGATTCACTACCCCTGGCCTTTTGCCGATTTGATGCTGCCGTTCATCCGGCGCCGAGGTCAGGCTCTTGTGATTACCTTTCACTCAGATATCGTCAGGCAAGGATGGTTGGATAAACTGTATGCGCCGCTAAGAAGCTATTTGCTGGGCAGTGCGCAGGCGATTGTGGCGACTTCACCGCACTATGCGAAGTCGAGCCCATTGCTGATGGCTTATGCGGAAAAAGTACGGAGTATTCCGTTGTGTTTGCAAAAGGACCCGGCGCCAGATGCGTGTCTGAAAGCACATTGGAATGCGCAGCTTGGCGCTGGATTTTTTCTGTTTATTGGTGTGCTCCGATATTACAAGGGCTTGGATTTTTTAATAGAGGCTGCAGCCCTTGTCAATCAAAAAATTGTGATCGTTGGCGAGGGTCCTGAAGGCGAGAAACTTAGACGCGATGTACAACGTCTCAATATCCAAAACGTGGAGTTTTTAGGTCTTTTACCCGATGAGGATAAACATGCCTTGATATCGCTTTGCCGTGCCGTTGTTTTTCCTTCGCATCTGCGCTCGGAAGCATTTGGCGTGACGCTTCTGGAGGGCGCACGCGCGGGTAAGCCACTGGTTTGCTGCGAAATAGGAACGGGCACAACTTGGGTCAATAGACACAATGAGACTGGTTTGGTGGTGCCGCCACGGGATGCCAGCGCGTTGGCTGAAGCTATGATTAAACTGGCAGGAGATGATGCACTTTGCGAGCGTCTTGGCAAGGGAGCACTTGCGCGCTGGCAGCAATTGTTCACCCCAGAAACTGTGGGCTTGGCGTATAGGCGTCTTTACGACGATGTGCTTTTGATGGACAAGCGTTCTCTAATTGTGAAGGTCGCTGAACAAAAAACCGCCCGGGCTTGATGCGTGTTTATTATTGTGCGGCGGCAGACATCCGACGGGTGATCTCTCTCCCCTTTCTGATGGCCGGCAATTCAACCCAGCGGTGCACAAAGTAGGCGACCAGCACACTGGCCAGCATGGTTGAAAAAACCCAAAACTCCAAGGGCATTGTTCGTATCCAAATAGTGTATGGCCTACCCGATAGCCAATACACAGGGAATATCACAATGGGGTGAAAGAGATAAAGTGCATAGCTTATTTCACCCAAAATGACCAAGGGCTTATAAGTAAAACTACGACTGTGCGCTATCGTTAAAAATAATAATAATCCTAGCGCAAGACTGGCCGAGGACTTAACTCTAATTATATTTTCAACATTACTGGCATCCGCATATTTAAACAGCAAAGCCTGTATCGTTAATGCCAGCAAGGCAATGGGCACCCCCCATAATATGAAACTTAAAATTGGTTTTAATTTTTTTTTAGTATGCCAAGTTCTATATAGCGCACCCCAAAACATAATGCACAAGAAAAGCAATGTGTTTTTTAATGATTCACCCATGTCAAATGGCAAACGGATAAATACCTCGGCCAGTGATATAGAAAATAACAGGCCAGTAACCAGTGCAATGACGCTGGAATTTCGCAAAAATCCAAGCAGAAATAAAACGGAGCAAGATACATAAAAAATCATCTCGACTTGCAGTGTCCAGTACAAGCCCTGCAAGGGTTCTTGATGAAATACGCCAGGAACAATGCTTATGTTGGCCATAATTTGCAGTAGCGTTACAGGTTTGTCCCAGATAATCCAAGTCGACCAAATGGCTAAGGGTATGGATAACCAGTAGGCTGGATAGAGCCTGAAAAACCGCCTGATCCAAAAAATTTTAAATCCGAGCCAGCCTTGGTGATTAAAACTAGCCGATATAACAAACCCACTCACAGCAAAAAAAGCAACGACGCCTATTCGACCAAAGTCGACGCTATGCGCAACCCAAAACATCCACTCTCCAGGTTTTCCCTCCGGCAAGAGTGAGCGAAAAACCTCACTGGCGTGCATCCACACAACTAATAAAGCAGCGAGACCACGAACAATATCAATATTGGCATAGCGGCTTGAAATAGCAGGCATTAATTATCTCGAGGTACTCGTTCAGTTGTGGTTACTTTTGTGTCCGATATCGTGCGGCAAGATGGATTGCCGCGCTGCGCTCGCAATGACGGGGAAAGGCTGTCGCAATGACGGGGAAAGGCGCTCGCAATCACGAAATCTCTCGTCACTGCGAGCGTAGCGTGGCAGTCCATATTGCCGAACGAGGCTCTAGCTCTTTAAAAAAATGCTTGACCAGCTCATAAATTTATAGCACTCACTTACCAACCAAAAGCTGGCTGATGCCGCTCAAAGCCGCTTCATCGGCGCTGCCAACCAGCGACAGCAGTCGGATGCGCGAGATCAAATAAACATACCGGGCCTGCGACAAGTCGCGCATGACGCTTAGGCGTTGCTGCTCGGCGTTGAGGACATCGAGCACGGTGCGGCTGCCCGCCTGCAAGGATTTGCGGCTTGAGAGCAGGAGCTGGTCTGCGGAGCGCAGGGCTTGCTCCAGGGCGCTCATTTTGGGCAGGCTTTCACTAACGCCGCGCACTTCCTTGTACACGCGCAGATTGAGATCGCGCCGGCCCGCTTCCAGCAGTTGCTCGGCGCGTTCTTGAGCGGCCAGGGCCTGGCGCACCGAGGAGTTCACATAGCCACCGGCAAACAAGGGGATGCTCAGTTGCAGGCCAAAGGTGTTGTTGACGTAGCGCGATTTGATGTTGGTGACGTTTTCGCTTTCGCTGCTGGTCCACTGGGCGATGGCGTCCAGGGTGGGCAAGTGGCCGGTTTGGGCTTTGTTGACGTCCAGGCGGGCGGCCTCAAGCTGGGCTTTGAGCGAGATCAGTTGGGGGCTGCTTTGCTCGGCGCGCTCAACCCAGTGCGCCAAGTCAGTGGGCAGGCGCTCGAGGGTGTTTAGTTTGTCCACATCCAGAGGGCTCAGGGGCTCGCCCATTTGGTCGATGGGTTGGTTGACCAGTGTTTGGAGTTGTTGGCGGGTGTAGTCGACGTTTTGCCGGGCTTCGATCTCTAGCGCGGTGTTCATGTCCAGGCGAGCCCGGGCTTCGTCGATGTCGGTGCGGGTGCCAGCGCCTGCTGCCAGTGACTTGAGCGCCGCGTCAAGCTGCTTGGTGTAGGCGGTGCGCTGGGCCAAGATGAGGGCGAGTTGGTCGTGGCTGAGCAGGGCTTCAAAGTAGGCGCCGCTGACGCGAACGGCCAGGTTTTGCTCTTCTTGGCTGAGTGTGGCCTCGACATCGGTGACCTGCGCTTTGGCCTGGCGGTATTGGGCGCTGAGGTAGGGGCGGTAAAGCGACTGGCGCAGGGTGACGCTTTGGTTGTTGCTGAGGTAGCCGGTGTGGACGGTTTGCTCTTTGCCCAAGAAGTCGGTGCCGGTGTTGGCCAACTGGTTGTTGGTTTGGGCCACGCTGGCGCTTAAATTGGGCAGGAGTTGTGAGGTGGCCTGTGGCAGGCGCTCACGCCCAGCGGCGGCCGTGGCGCGCGCGGCCAAAATGGTGGCGTCATTTTTTTGCGCCGCTTGGTAGGCTTGGAGCAGGTCCATGGACGAGGCGGCGCTGCACAAGCCGAGCAGCAAGGCGCTCAGGGTGGCTTTTTTGAAGGTGGTTTTCATGGGCTTACTCCTCTTTCATGGAGGCGGCCAGGCGCTTGGTCAGCGGGCTGAGCAGGTAGGTGAGCATGGAGCGCTCGCCGGTGACGAAGACGATCTCCACGGGCATGCCAGGCTGGAGTTGACGCTTGCCCAGTTTTTTGTAGCCCTCAGGGGTGACGGCCACGCGGGCCAGGTAGTAGCCGATGCCTGATTGGGGGTCGACCAACAAGTCGTTAGACACGGTGACGACCTGGCCCTGCACCACCAACTGTGGGGTGTGGGCAAAGGAGGAGAAGCGCACGTCTACGGGGAGTTTGGCGTGCACGCGGTCGATCATGTGGGGGGCGACGCGGGCTTCGACCAAGAGGGCTTGGCCTTCAGGGACGATGTCCATGAGTTTTTGCCCCGGGGAGATGACACCACCCACGGTCTGCACCGTGAGGCCCACGACTTGACCGGCCGAGGGGGATTTGAGGTCGATGCGCTCAAGGTCGTCCTGGGCGGCGCGGTATTTCTCGCCATCAGCGGCGACTTCACGCCCGACGTCAGAGAGCTGGGATTCGACGTCCTTGCGGTATTCCTGCTCACGCACGATGCTGCGCTGCTTGAGCTCAGCCACGGCGCGTTTGGCGCGGATGGTGTTGCCTTGCAGCTCAGCGATGCTGGAACTAGACTCGGCGGCCATGCGCTCGAGCTCCAACTGGCGGTTGCGCGGGGCGTAGCCCTCCTTGACCAGGCCGCGGGTGGCGTTGAGTTCTTCAGTGAGCAGGGCTTGTTGGCTTTTCTTACTCAGCTGCATGGACTCGTAGGCCACGATCAGCCCTTCTTGACCCGAGATGGATTCTTGGGTGGCTTGCAGATCCGCATTTAAGGCGGCCCGGCGGGAGGTAAAGAGCTGCTCTTGGGTGGTGACTAACTGGCGATTCAAGGGGTCGAGCCGGGCTTTGATGACGTCCGGGTGGAAGGTGATGCTGGCTTGGCCGCGCTGCTCGGCTTGCAAGCGCCCTTCCATGGCGCGCAGGCCAATGTAGCGCTGGCGCACGGACTCAAAGTTGGCGCGGGCCACGGCGGGGTCTAAGCGCAGCAGGATTTGGCCCTCTTTGACGCGGTCGCCCTCCCCGACCAGCACTTCCTTGATGAGGCCGCCGGTTAAGTGTTGCACGGCTTTGCGCTTGGTGTCGATGGCGATCATGCCTTGGCTGGGCACGCCTTCATCGAGCGGGGCCAGTCCGGCCCACAGCAAGAAGCCACCAAAACCGATGACGAGTGACCACAGGCCGATGCGGGCGGCGCGCCCAGTGTGGGCGGCATCACGGGGCGCACTGGTGTCGCTCGGTGTTGGGGAGAGGTGTTTGAAGATGTTGGGTTTAGACATGACGGTCTCAGTAATCAAAAAATAGGGCTAAAGCGGGATCAGGCGGTAAGTGCCGACGGCTCTGGTGCGGGGGGCATGGGCGCTGGGCGTGGCGTCTGGAGTGCGGCAATGACAGCGTCGCGTGGGCCTTCGGCCTGCACCTGGCCATCGCGCAGGATCAGGAGGCGGTCGGCCACGGCCACGGCGCCAGGGCGGTGGGTGATGAGGAAGACGGTTTTGCCCGCGGCTTTGAGGCCTTGCACGGCTTGAAACAGCGCGGCTTCGCCGGCGTCGTCGAGATTGGCGTTGGGCTCGTCCAAGACGATGAGCAAGGGGTTGCCGTAAAGGGCGCGGGCCAGGCCGATACGCTGGCGTTGACCACCGGAGAGGAGGTTGCCGGCCTCGCCAATGGGGGTGTCGTAGCCTTTGGGGAAGCGCAGGATCATGTCGTGCAAGCCGGCGCTTTGCGCGGCGGTGATGACCTGGGCGGAGTCCACCTCGGTAAAGCGGGCGATGTTCTCAGCAATGGTGCCCTCAAAGAGTTCGATGTCTTGGGGCAGGTAGCCAATGTGGGGGCCAAGCTCGGAGCGGTTCCAGCCGCTTAAAGGCA
>CANBUY010000034.1 GCA_947372745.1 Comamonadaceae bacterium
TCGGCCTTGAAGTCGGCACCTTCCAGCCGCTGGGGAATTTCCTTCTCGAGCGTTTTACTCAGTTGGGTCATGAGTTGGCGCAGCACCCGCCCCTGTCCCGGCGCCATCATGTGCGCCTGCGGCTTCTCTGGCGTCTGAAAATTATGCAAATAGCACAGGTCTGGCGGCACTGGCTGCGACGCCGCCACCGACTGCATCAACTGCAGCAGCAAGGTCGAACGCCCACTGCCCACGTCGCCCAACACAAACAGGTTGTAGTCCGCTTGCGCCATCGACAAGCCAAAGCGGGCGGCTTCCTCAGCGCGCGCCTGACCGATCCAGGGCAAAGGCTGACCAAAAAGTTCAGCCGTGGACTCAAACCCCAGCGATGCGGGCGAAATAGTGACGCCAAGTTCATGGCTTTTCAGGGTGGTGAGGGGCATGAGGACAGTCAAAAACTCAAGTCTTGCCGACTTTGAACTTGGGGGCTTTGACAGGACGCATGCCCACCGTTGGTTTGAATGTTCTAAGATTCAGCCATGATTCCATGTTCAGTACTCGACCTCTCCCCCATCACGCAAGGCAGTGACGCAGCCCAGTCGTTTCGCAACAGCCTAGATCTGGCGCAACACGCTGAGAACTGGGGCTACCAGCGCTACTGGCTGGCCGAACACCACGGCATGCCCGGCATCGCCAGCGCGGCCACTGCCGTATTGGTGGGTCATGTGGCGGGTGGTACCCGTAAGATCAGGGTGGGGGCAGGCGGCATCATGTTGCCCAACCACTCACCGCTCGTGATTGCCGAGCAATTTGGCACGCTGGCCTCGCTCTACCCCGGCCGTATTGATTTGGGTTTGGGCCGGGCCCCCGGCTCAGACCAAACCACGGCGCGGGCCATGCGGCGCAACCTGAATTCCGACTCCGATGAATTTCCGCAAGATGTGATGGAGTTGATGGACTACTTTGCTGCCGACTCCAAAAACCCGGTGCGTGCCGTGCCTGGTCAAGGTCTGGACGTGCCAGTCTGGATTTTGGGCTCCAGCACCTTTGGCGCACAACTGGCCGCTGCTTTGGGCTTGCCGTATGCGTTTGCATCTCACTTTGCGCCACAGCAAATGATGCAGGCTATTGCCATTTACCGGGCCAACTTTCGTCCGTCAGCAAGGCTTGCCAAGCCTTATGTGATGCTGGGCTTCAATATATTTGCCGCCGACACCGACGAAGAAGCGGTGTTTCGGGCCAGTTCGTGGCAGCAAGCGTTTGTCAACCTGCGAAGTGGTCGCCCAGGGCGCCTGCCACCGCCAAAGGCCAACTACATGGAACAAGTGGGGCCGGGTGAAAAGGCCTTGCTTGACAGTGTGTTGGCTTGCGCCGCCGTGGGTTCACCAGAGACCGTGCAAGCCAGTCTGAATGCATTCATCGCCCGCACCGGGGCCGATGAACTCATGATTACCTCACAGGTTTTTGAGCATTCAGCACGCCTGCGGTCTTATGAAATAACGGCTGAAATCTTCTCTGAGAGCCGCCTCGCGATCGCTTAAACCGCCTGCCCAAGGCGGGCAATGCCTTCTTCAATTTTCTCCAAACCCACAGTGGCAAAACTCAGGCGGAACGTGGCCAGGTCTGGGTTGGTCGCAAAGAACGGGGCGCCCGGCACAAAGGCCACGCCTTGTTCAATAGCGCGCTTGGCAAACTCAGGCGCCAAGGCGCTTTTGCCCTGAGCGCCCGTCAGCCGCGCCCAAAAGAACATGCCGCCCTGTGGTTGGTTGAAAGAAACAGCATCGCCGAGTTCGCGGCGCAAAGACTCGGCCATCACCCGGGCACGCTCGGCATAGGTTTTACGCACCACCGCCAGGGTTGAATCAAGCCGGTTGAGTGTGAGGTAGTGGGCACAAATAGCCTGCGTCAAATTGCTGGTGTGGGCATCGCTGAACTGCTTGCACATGGTGGCATTGGCCAGCAGAGCGGGCGGCGCAATCATCCAGCCCACCCGCAGGCCCGGTGACAAAATTTTGCTGAAGCTGCCGCAATGCGCCAGCCAGTCGCGGCTACCGGGCACGGTGTCGCTCAAGGCCAGCAGGCTAAGCGGTGGTGCCTCGTCAAAATACAACTCGCCGTAGGGGTCGTCTTCCACGATCAAGGTTTGGGTGCGCACCGCTATTTCCAGAATTCGCTTACGCCGCGCCAGACTCAAGGTGGCGCCGCTGGGATTGCCAAAGGTCGGAATCAGGTAAACCAGCTTGGGCTTGTGCTCATCGATGAGTTTTTCCAACTGATCAACATCCACACCATCGGCATCAATCGGGGCGCCGATCAGGTGCGCGCCATACAAGCGAAAGCACTGAATGGTGGCCAAAAAAGTGGGCGCTTCCACGATGACCTTGTCACCAGGGTTGATCAGCGTTTTGCCAATCAAATCGAGCGCCTGCTGGCTGCCGGTGGTGACGATCAATCCTTCGGGCGAAACGGTTGCGCCCTTGTTAGCCATGAATGCGCTGATGCTTTCGCGCAGCGGGCCATAGCCTTCCGTGGCGCCATATTGGAGCACCGGGCCGGGGGTGTTGGTGAGCACGGCGTTGCTTGACTCTTTGATGCCTTCAACATCAAACAGCGCCGGATCGGGAAAGCCGCCAGCAAAGCTGATGATGCCGGGCTTGCCCAGCAGCTTGAATAGTTCACGAATGGCGGAAGTTTCTACGTTGTTCAGGCGGTCGGCAAATTGCATGGGCTTCTCTCTGCTGCTTGTAAAAATTTAACGGTGACCCGTCTTTGGGGAGTGGTCCATTATTATTCAGACCCACCCGCACCAAAGAACTTATGAAACCCGCATCTATTGAAGGCTTTTTCGCCACCCTGCAATCCGCCAACCCCCACCCGGTGACTGAGTTGGCTTTTACCTCAGTGTTTGAGTTGCTGGCGGCGGTTTTGCTCTCGGCGCAGGCCACCGATGTGGGGGTCAACAAAGCCACTGCCCGCCTTTTCCCGGTGGCCAATTCGCCGCAAAAAATCATTGATCTCGGCCTGGAAGGCTTGGAGAGTTACATCAAAACCATTGGCTTGTACCACTCCAAAGCCAAACACCTGATGCAAACCTGCCAAATTTTGGTAGACCAGCACAACAGCGTGGTGCCCCGCACCCGTGAAGCGCTGGAAGCCTTGCCCGGTGTAGGGCGGAAAACCGCCAATGTGGTGCTGAACGTGGCTTTTGGGGAGCCCACCATGGCGGTGGATACGCACCTGTTTCGCCTGGGCAATCGCACCGGTTTGGCACCAGGAAAAACGCCGCTGGAAGTCGAACTAAAACTACTCAAGCGCATTCCCAAACCTTATCTGGTGGACGCCCACCATTGGCTCATTCTTCATGGCCGATATATCTGCCAAGCCCGCAAACCCCTTTGCTGGCAGTGTGGCGTGAGCCAGTTTTGCGACTTTAAGGCCAAGACGCCCGCCCCTTGATCAAATCGCCACCTCGCGCCACTGCCCGAACCCCGGCGCTTGCTGGGGCCATTGTTGGGCGTCGCTTAGGGTACGAATGCCTTGCGCCAAAAGAGAGGCGGCGCGGATGACACCGGCGTGGGTGATCCAGACGCTGTCTTGCCCCATAACTTTCGCGTCGTCCCAAACAGCACCGACACGGCCCATAAATTGGCCCACACTCTCGGCGCCACCACAGGCGTACTCACCAAAGTGATCTGTCCAGCGCGCAAGTTCGCTTGGAGGAATGGCGTCCCAGCGCTGGCCCTCCCAAGTGCCAAAATTCATCTCGACCAAGCGGGCATCGGTTTTATAAGACAAATCAGGCCGCAAGGCTTGCAAGCTGTGCTTAAGCAGCTCACATCTTTGTAGTGAAGATGTCACCACCAAAAGGCCAGGTGGCAAGGCTTGTGACAAGGTCCGGGCGGCGCCCAAGGTGGCCTGAGCGTCTGCAGGCACATCGGTGGCGCCATAGCAAATGCCAGACGCGATTAAGGGCTGTGCATGACGGGCGAGCCAGAGCTTCAAGTTAGTACCTTTTTAGACCAGCTCAAGTTCACAGGCTGAGCGCAAAGCCGAGGTAAAAGGCCAGTTCGCACAGCTGCTGCGTGGCGCCCAGGCAGTCGCCAGTAAAACCCTGAAGCCGGCGCCAAAACCAGCGCCAAAGGAGCAAGAAGACCAAGCCCGAGGCCAGCAAAGCATTCATGAAGGCTTGTAAAAACGCCCCCGACTCCTCTTGGCCTACCATCAAATTCATAGCTAGCTGAGCATAGCCTACAAGGGTCAACGCCAAAAAGACCCAAATAAAAGCAACGCCAAGACTAGCCCGCGTTATTTGGTCCGCGAGAGGTTTTGACTTGGACCCTGCTGCATCACCCACATGGGGCATGAAGCGAATCAGCAGCAGCGGCCAAGTGCGCGACACCACATGAGCCAAAAACAAGACCCCGCACAAGAGCGCCGGGCTGACCGAGCCGATCAAGGCCAACAAAGACACCTTGCCCAAGAGCACCAGCATCAGAGCAATCGCCCCAAACGCCCCCACCCGCGAGTCTTTCATGATGATCAAGGCGCGGTCTCGGTCAGGGCTGCCGCCCAAACCATCAAAGACATCCGCCAAGCCATCTTCATGAAAAGCGCCGGTCAGCAGCACACCAAATGCGGTGCCCCACACCGCCGCCACCAAGGGGGAGAAATCAGCAGGCGGCAGCCTGGCCAAAAGACCTGCCGTGAAAGCCGCTACCATGCCCCCCACCAGCCAACCCACACCCGGAAAATGGGCCGCACTGGCGCGCAGCATAGCGGGGCTGAACCCAACCCAATTGGCCAGACGCCCAGTAACAGGAATGCGGGTGAAGAACTGCACCGAGAGCAAAAAGTGCCGAACAAAGCGGCTGAGTAAATTAACCATGTCGATATCGATGTTCGATTAAGCCTTAGGCGCCGTGGCCGTGGCCGACTTCTCAGACACGCCCGCCACCTCGAAACTCGCCATCTCTCGCAAAATGGCGCAGGCAGACTCCAGCAGCGGCCAAGCCAGAGCAGCACCAGAGCCTTCGCCCAAGCGCAAGCCCAGGTCAAGCAAAGCCTCCACGCCCAGGTGTTGCAACATGAATTCATGACCACGCTCGCCCGAGCGGTGCGCAAACACACAAGACTGCAGGATCAGCGGTTGCAAAGCGTGCGCCACCAACACGGCCGAGGTGGCAATGAAACCGTCTACCAGCACCACACGGCGCTCAAGGGCGGCTTGCATCACGGCGCCTACCATCGTGGCGATCTCAAAGCCGCCCAAGGCCGCCAGCGCTTCCAGCGGCGCGGTGGCCAAGGGTTGGCGGGCCAGCACTTCGCGCAACACTGCTGTTTTGCGCTGCACCGCCGGTGCGTCCAGCCCCGTGCCCGCGCCGGTACACATCTCAATATCAAGCCCGGCCAGGCGCGCCAGCAAGAGCGAGGCCGCCGAGGTGTTGCCAATACCCATTTCTCCCAACAGAAGCGCGTTGCCGGGCAAGCTTTTGACGATGTTGCGCCCGTTTTGCAGCGCCTCTTGGCATTGGGCAGCCGTCATGGCGGGCGCGGTGGATGAATCCGCCGTGCCTTGTTCGCCGCCTGCCACTTTGTGCACCAGCAATCCGGGGCGTTGCGTGCCTTCGGGCAAGCCGGCTAAAAAGTCATGGTTGACGCCGCAATCCACCACCGTCAGGCTGATGCCGTGTTGGCGTGCCAGCACGCTGACCGCCGCGCCACCGGCCAAAAAGTTCTCCACCATTTGCCAGCTCACCTCGCTCGGAAAAGCCGAGATGCCGCGTGCCGTCAAGCCGTGGTCAGCGGCAAACACCACCATTTGGGGCTGGGCCAAGGTGGGCGTCTCGGTGCCCAAAATTTCGCCTAGCTGCAAGGCCAAGAGTTCTAAACGACCCAGCGAGCCCAGCGGTTTGGTTTTGTTGTTGAGTTTGTGCTGCAAAGAGGCTGTTAAAGCGGGGGTGCGAAGGTCGGCCAGCGTGGGCAAAGTGGGGTTCATGGTGAGGGGCTCGTGGAGATTGTTTTTGAAACCAAGCCTTGCAAAAAGCCAGGCTCAAAGTGTTGATTGATAAAGTGGGCCAGACCGTCAAAGACAGCATCCAGCGTGGGCACGGGGCCATTCAGATGCGCGCCAAACAGGGCTTGCAGCGCGGCAGAGTCTTCAAACAAACCGTGCAAATACAAACCCAGCACGTTGCCGGGGCCGTTTTGCCAGCCCAGCCCACCTGGCAAAACCACGCGGGCCACATCGCCAGCTTGGGCCATGGCGGGGTGCTGGGCCGTTTGGCCGTGATGAATCTCGTAGCCAGCGACTTCAACGCCTGCCAAAGAGGCCCAAGGATTTTGAACCTGCACAGAGTGCGTGCTGGCAGTCGCCAAAGGACTCGCCAAATCCGCAAAAAAACGAGCTCGTGTGTGCTGCACAGTTTTGTCCAACGCAAACACCGTCACCAGCGGCAGCAGCCCCAGGCCGGGGGCGTTGCCGTCAATACCGTGCGGGTCAATCAGCGCCTCGCCCAACATTTGCAGGCCACCGCAAATGCCCAAAACCGCCCCGTCCTGCCCCGCATGCTGGGCAATGGCAGCGTCCAGGCCCTGTGCCCGCAGCCAGGCCAAATCGCCGCTGGTGTTTTTGGAGCCCGGCAAAATAATCCAGTCGCTGGGCTTCAAGTGCATCAACTCAGTCGGGCTGCGCACCCACTGCAAGCGCACGCCGGGGATGTTTTTCAGCGGCTGAAATTCGTCCAGATTACTGATGCGCGGATAGGCAATGACTGATACGGTCAGCCACGCCGCACCGGCCTGCGTGCTGCGGTCATCAAAAACGCCATCTTCCTCGGGCAAGCCGTGCTGCCACCACATCGGCAAGGTGGCCACCGTGGGGATGCCAGTCAGGTCTTGCAGCATCTGCGGTGCCGAGGCCAGCAGACTGGCATCACCCCGAAATTTATTCAGCACAAAGCCCTTAATCAGACCGCGCTCGTTTTCAGGCAAGAGCGCCCAGGTGCCATAAAGGTGGGCAAACGCACCACCCCGGTCAATATCCGTCACCAACAAACAGGCCGCTTGGGCATGCAGCGCCACGCGCATATTGACGATGTCACTGCTGGCGAGATTGATCTCGGCGGGCGAACCCGCGCCCTCGATCACCACCACGTCGTTCTCGGCGATCAATTCGTCAAGTGCTTGAGCAATGTGTGGCCACACATGCAGGCTACGCTCACGCCAGGGCATGGCAGTGAACGCCTCGCTGACCTGCCCCATCAAAACCACCTGGCTGTGGGTGTCGCGCTCAGGCTTGAGCAAGAGCGGGTTCATGCGCACTTCTGGCACGGCGCGTGCCGCCAGCGCCTGAAAATATTGCGCGCTGCCAATCTCGCCACCAGAGCTAGTGGGCAAACCGCCCACACCGGCCACCACACGGGCGTTGTTGCTCATGTTTTGCGCTTTGAAGGGCGCTACTTTCAAGCCTGCTCCAGCGTAGTAGCGACACAAGGCTGTGGTGAGCCAGCTTTTGCCAGCGCCGCTGGTGGTGCCGAGCACCATGATGCATTGGGCGGTCATAGGGGTTTGGGGACAGCTGCAGCTGGCTTGCTCGGTGGCGTCACCACGATCAGCTTAGTGCCTGTCTGCTCAGCAATGAGTCGCGCCCGCTGGGCGGCGCGCTCCAGTGCTGCCGTGACTTGGCTGCGGTCAGGAAAAACTGACGGATTCGGGGGTGGATTCAGATTCATCACAAAGTCCTCTCAAGAATCAAAACAGGAATGGGGGCGCTGTTGTCGTAAATATCCCAGTCACCAACCAACGCGCAGTAGCGCGCCAAATTAGCTTGGCCCGACGAAAAACGGCGGCGTATCACGTCACGTCTTAAGGAATATGGTGCCCGCCTTGTTTAACGCGCTGTGCCACGCGCTCAATCGCCACCTCGGAACTGGGCAATGCCAAAAAGTGCAGTGAAACCGCATACCCCAATGCGCGCCATTGCGGAATCTGCCGTGCATAACCCAAACCGGCCAACGTGGTTTCCAGCACAAAGCTGCGTCCGTGTTTGAGGTGATCAGCAATTTGCTTCAGCATCAAACGCCCGGCTTGCAGCGCGGCTGCTTCGGGGGCGAAGGGCGACAGACCGGCGGCAATCAGATCAGCGTTGACGAACTGCAAACAGGCGGCCTCATCGGGCAAAAACTCGCGGGAAAAAGTGGTTTTACCGGCGCCGTTGGGGCCAGCAGTGATGAAGATTTTTTTGACAGACTCAAAACTCACGCCAAAGCTCCTTCACGCGCCAGATAAGCCATACCTGCCGCTTCGTCTTGTTCGATGGCGATTTCTACGGCACGCTTGGCGGCATCCAGCAGGCGTTCACTTTGGGCTTTGAGGGTGAAACTTTGATGGGCCAGTTTGTCGATTTTTTTCTGGGTAGCCACGTCCAACTCTGGGCACCAGAAGTTAGCAATATCAGCGGGGTACAACTCAATTTGTCCCGATGACCCTTTGAAGTGTTGATCGACCTGGTATTGCCCCGCAATAGAGTTGAGATACAGCGCCAAACAGATGGGGCTCATGGCGTCCGTCCTGAGCACCGTAACGTGGTTGTCTGGCAGCGCTTTTTCAGTGTACAAATAAGGTGCGGCGCGGCCAATGGTGCCAACGCCGGTGCCGTTCATCAACACGTCGCCTTGCTGGATGACCACCGCATTGATTTTGTCGGGCAGGTTGGCGAAACGGGTATCGCCCATATTCACCTGGCCGCGCTGCACATGTTTGGAATTGACAACGGGCAAGCCGTCTTCAGCGTAGTCGGGCTGTGTGCCGCGTTGGTTGAAACTGAGGCGTTCACCCAACTTGAAAACGCGGTTTTTTTTTGCTAACGCTTGATAGAGCGCTTCGTACTTTAATTGGTAATGTTCAGCATCCAGTCGGCCAGTTGATCCAAATGAATCCTTGAATGATTTGATGCTGGCTACTTCTGGTGGTGGTGAAAAATTCTCTATACCCAACACAGTCAAGAGTAACCCTTCACTCTTCGAAAGTACGGCTGTAGCGTCCTCAGTTGCATTAAATGCAGAGTTCACGACGGTGACAATATTTATCTCAAAATTCACAGAAAAATCAGGAATTTTTAACTGATCAAAGTCTTCCAAAATCAATCCGGTTTGTGCAGCTCCACGCTTGAATTTTTGAATCTGGATTTGACCAAAATACGAACTCAGAAAGACCGACAGCAATTCGGCACGAATTGCATAAGGTCTCAAAATTGCCAACTTGCAACTGCATGCCGCTTCAACATCTTTACTAACCAACGACAAATTCCCAATGATTGCACCAACAATCGACATCAGGACATCGCCTTTTTTTAACCGAGAGCGCGCCAATTGGGTAGATAAGAAAGTACTCCTATCAATACGCATTGGCGATGAAGACTGCTCAATAAATAGGTTGTAAATATCAGAGCCACGGTAGTAAGGAATACCGTCAGCGTCATCAATAAATTTATCGCTCACACCCATGTGATTACCGTCAGATACCGTGACAAAGTCCGTAATTGGCTTCGCCAGAAGAATATCCAAGCGCTTGGTTGCAATAAGGTTTTCGCGAGAATAAAACTGCGGATCAATCCTACAGGTACGCTCAAGCGCAGAAAGCCGAATCTCGCTAATCTCTAGCCCCTCCAACAAACCCCGATACCGGGCTTCATTGAAAGGGCTTAGAGAAAAAAACCGAGTTTTTCCTTTTTCGCAAATTCAATAAACGCCTCGGCAATACCGGGTGATGTGCGCTTGCCGCCTTTCAGCTCGTGGCTGAACAAATCGTGCTTTACGACCAGATGCTCATGCTCATCAAGCACAAATTGATCCAAATCGCTTGGCGAGGCTGTGTAGTGATCCACCGCCTCTGCCACATGGTGACCAGCGGGTGCCGCGGCTGCTTCGCTGGTTTGCTGCAAGTCTCTGTGTTTCACAAAAATCTTGTCACCGCTGTTGTCCTTGCTAGGTTCGCGCATGGTGGCAAAGAAGATAGGGTAATCCTCCAACTTGGTGCACAGCGGGCCAGCCGCAGCATCGTCATTCCACTTTTGTAAAAAGATCACACTTGTTTTGGTGCCGGTGTGGGGTTTGAAGACGTTGCCATGCAAGCCCACCACCGCCAAGATGCGGCAGTGCTCGGCCATGTAGTCGCGAATGCGTTTGTCGCTGGAATTATTGAAGCGGCCTTGCGGCAACACCAGGGCCAGACGCCCGCCCGGCTTCACAAAACTCAGGTTGCGCTCGATGAATAAAATATCGCGGCCAACGGCGGTTTGGTATTTGCCGTCGGGCTTTTTGCCCAGATCGTATTTAGCCAGGATGCGGGTTTCTTTGATATCGCCCGCAAAGGGGGGATTGGCCATGAGCACATCAAATTGAAAATCGCGGTTTTCGTCTTTGGTGGTGCGCAGCTTGCGTAGTTTTTTCCAACCTTCGCCGTAAATGTCGAGCCAGTCTTCGGTCTTGGTTTTTTCGTCCCAACGGTCATAGTCCAGCGTATTGAGGTGCAGCACATTGGTTTGCCCGTCACCGGCAATCAAGTTGAGAGTCCGGCCCACGCGCACGGCTTTTTCGTCGAAGTCGATGGCGAAAACTTTTTCTTGCACATAGGTTTCGCAGCGAAGCGGCTTTTTCTCGGTGGTGAATAGGTGGCTTTTTGACAGCCCCTGCTCTTTCATGATCTGTTCCCACACATGGAAGATGCCATGCACCGGGAAGCCACAACTGCCTGCGGCAGTGTCAATCAGGGTTTCGTGCTCTTGGGGGTTGAGCATCTTGACGCACATGTCAATGACATAACGCGGGGTGAAGTACTGGCCCTTTTCGCCTTTGCTGCTTTTGTTGATAAGGTATTCAAACGCTTCATCGACCACGTCAAGATTGGAGTTAAAGAGTTTGACCTTTTCCAGTGACGACACGCACACGGCAAGGTGACTTGGCGTGAGTAGGATTTTGGCGTCGTCGGTAAACACGCCTTCCCACTTGGCTCGGGCTTTGTCGAATAAGTCTTGAATTTTGGACTTGAGTTCGGTTTCGGTGTCGCCGTAGTTCTTGAAGACCAAATGGCGTTTTTTATCCCGCCCGCCTTCCATTTCGTCAAACAGCTTGGTGAAGACGAGTTTGAAAAGTTCCTCAAACACGTCCACCCCGGCATTGGCTAAAACTTCATCTTCCATTTCCAGAATCAGGTCTTTGAGTGATTTTTTCTCATTGACCAACTTATCCAGCCGTACCAAGTCATCAATAGTCCAGCGCTCGGACAAGATGTCCGATAACTTTTGAAAGGCCGATGGAATGGCCGGAATATCTTCAAAGTAGTTGGGGTCTTTGCGGTGGTAGAACGAAATTGACTCACCATTACTCCACACACCCATCGGTGCGCCGGTGGCGTTGCAGTAGCTTTTAAGCTGCTCTTTGCCGTCTTTGAGTTTTGGCTTTTTCAACTCTACCAACACATAGGGCGTGGTTGGTTTGTCTTTGTCAAATATGCAAATGTCAGCGCGTTTTTTTTCGCGGCCAAAGGTGACACCGTATTCAAGCTCCATGCGGTTGACAGGGTAACCAAGATCATCCTTGAGCACCATCACATAGAGCTGGCGCACAGCTTCCTCGGGGGTTAACTTGATTTGCTTGCCGCGCACCAAGCAAGTGACGTAGGGTGTTGACGCCTTGGCGCTATCTTTCAGGGTGATGCTCGCCTCTAATGCAGCAATTTGCGCTGGTTTGAATTGGGTGAGCTTGTAGGCGCTGTCTTTGAGTAGTTCGGATAGGTTCATATCAGTGTCGTTAATGTGTTGTGTTCGCAGCGACGCTCAATTGCGCACTAGCGGCAAGCAATCGCTTGTCTCGGGTCCAAAGCAGCGCACCGGGGGTCAGCAGAACGGAGGCCAGCAGGTGGGCATCGATGTAGCCTATTCCCAGGCCAAAAAGGCCCTTGGTCGTAATCAAATGAAGCACTTCAGTCTCGGTTGCCACGCTGGCCTGAGGCAGGTCTTGCAAGGCACCCAGCACGGCCGCGCGGTTTCGTAGATTGCCCAGTGCCAGTTCACCCGTCACAAAAGGGTGGGCCAGCACTTGGCCCGATGTCAGCAGCTGGGTCAACCGCGCATCGGCTTCACGCAAATGGTCAATCCAGAGGGAGGTATCGACCAAAATCATGCGGGTTCCGTTTGGCGTCTAGGCACGGCTTGCAGCTGCGGCTCGGAGCCGCCCAGCAGGGCGAGACGTTTGGCGCTTTCGCGTTGTATCAAGGCGCACAGCGCTTCGCGCACCAGTGCCGCCTTTTCAGTCACACCGGTGAGGGCTTGCGCTTTGGCAAGTAAATCATCATCCAAGGCAAGGGTGGTACGCATGGTTAGCTCCTTTAATTTAGGCATGAATAGTAGCACTCGATAGTGGCTAATTTCGTGCCAACACAACTTCTAGCCTCTTCCATGATCCATCCTCAAGGCCGCCTGGGCTTCTGCAAACCTGCAATCAGGGGCGGCACTGCGACCGATTTTGGGTTGATGACGGCCTGCGGCAGAGCTACCCAGTGGCCGTCCAGCGCGTGAATAGAAATACGGTGGTCAAAAACGGCCTCTACCGCCAGATGGGTGGCCGCCTCGGTGCAGGCCCCTTGGTGCGTAACTTGGCCTTGCGACATGACGACCATGTGCTGGGCTTGCAGCGCCATCGTCAATTCATGCAGCACGCTGACCACCGTTTTCCCCTCATTGACCAAACTGCGCACCACGTCCAGCCAGTCGGCTTGGTGTGGCGGGTCGAGATTGGCGAGTGGTTCATCCATGAGCAGCACTTGCGCTTGCACCGCCAACGCACGGGCGAGCAGCGCGCGTTGGCGCTCTCCGCCTGACAAGTGACCCAAGGAACGGTGTCGCCAGTCCCAGGCTTGCGTGGCTTTGAGGGCTTGCTCTACGGCAGCGTGGTCGCCCGGATTGGGCGCGGCCAGCCAGGCTTGGTGCGGCAGGCGGCCCAGCATGACCAGATCGAACACGCATAGGTCATCGCCCGAGCTTTCACTTTGGCCCAACCACGACATCTGCTGTGCGCGCACGCGACCCGGCAAACTATGCAGGGGCTGATCCAAGAGTGTGACCGAGCCGGTATGGGGCAAAAGCCCAGCCAAGACCTTGAGCAAGGTAGATTTACCCGCACCGTTGGGGCCTACGATGCTGGTCCAACAGCCTCGCTCAAAAATCACATCTACCCCATGCAATACTTGACAATTTCCGAGACTGGCGCTTATGGAGCGTGCTTGAACAGCTATTTTTTTCATAGCTTGGCCCCACTGCGCTGCATGAGCCATAAAAGGTAACCACCGCCCAGAACGGCGGTCAGCACGCCCACCGGCAGCTCCTGCGGCGCCATCGCTCCACGCGCCAAGAGGTCAGCGGCCATCAGCAAGGTGCCACCCATCAGGCTAGACAAAAACACCAGCCGCCCATGGGCCACCTTGACCAAGGAGCGCACCACATGCGGTGCGGCTAAACCCACAAACGCAATTAACCCAGTTTGCGCCACGGCGGTGCCGGTCGCCAACGCCATCACAGCAATTAAGGCTGAGCGCATTTGCACCAGCGGCAGGCCCAGGCTTAAGGCAGTGGCTTCGCCCAGCGACAAGCCATCAAGCACCGGACTCATGGCCCAGCCCACCCCCATGCACAGCAACCACACCCCGGCCATCAGCAGGCAGCCGCTCCAGCCCACAAAGCCGGTGCTGCCCAGCACAAATGCCTGCATGGTTTGCATCACCTCGGGCACTATCATTAAAACCAGCGAGCCTATGGCGCCCAGCACCACGCCCACAATCACCCCCGACAACAAGAGCCGCAGCGTGTGCTGCACGCCTTTGGCCAAAGTAAGCGTGAGCAGCACCGCGGCTGAAGCACCCACAAAAGCCGCGCCTGTCAGGCCCAGCCGCACCACCCATTCGGTGGCCAGCGGCGACAACCCAAACATGGCCAAGGCCAGCGCCACGCCTAGCGAAGCCCCCGAGGCACTGCCCAACAAAAAAGGGTCGGCCAGCGGGTTGCGAAACAAGCCCTGCGCCAGCGCCCCCGACAAGCCCAGCAAAGCGCCCGCGCTCCATGCACCTAGCGTGCGCGGCAGGCGAATGTCCCAAACAATTTGCTGGGTGACCGCATCACCCCAATGGGCCCACACGCGCTCAAACCCGGTGCTGCCCACGCACAAGCCCATCACAGCCAGGACAAGGCCTAGCGCCAGCAAAGCCAGGCTCAGACGCCAAGCCCTTTGGAGCCGGTTTGAGCCGGTGGCGCTGGACATCACGGCGTTTTGCCTTGCAGGCACAAGGCCATGCGCCGGGCGCCCTCGGCCATGCGCGGTCCGGGGCGCACCAGGCTGTCAGATTCTGTGGGGGTAAAGAGGCATACACGTCGCTCTTTAATGGCCCGCAAACCGGCCCAGCCGGAACGGAGTTCCATGCCCACATGGGTTTGGTCGCCCATCATGATGAAGTCGGGGTTGGCTCGAACCACATACTCGGGGTTAATTTGGGGAAACGGCCCCATGCTGGTGGGCACGATGTTTTTAACCCCTAGGCGGGTCAGCGTTTCGCCAATGAACGAGGCCTCGCCCGCCGCAAAGGGGGCGTTGTTGACTTCAAAATAAACCCTTGAATTTTTGATGCCTAGGGGCACCGAGGCAGCTGCGGCATTCAGGCCTGCGTCTATGTCGCGCCACAGGCGTTGCGCGTCGGTCACGCCTAGCAAGCGCCCCACGGTCTCAATAACGCGGCGCACATCGGCATGGGTTTTGGGCTCTAGCACCACCACCGCAACACCCAAACTGCGCAAACGCTCGGCCCCACGGGTCGAGATAGCCATCAGCACCACATCGGGTTTAAGCGCCACGATGGCCTCAATGCTTGGGTCTAGCCCGCCGCCCATTTGGGGTAAGGCCCGCACGCTTTGGGGGAAGTTAGAGTAACGGTCCACCCCCACCAGCCGCTGGCACTGGCCTAGTTCGCACACGGTTTCGGTCAGTGAAGGCAGCAAGCTGACAATGCGTTGGGGTGATTTCGTGAAATGCACCACGACACCCCGGTCATCGGTCAGGCTAATGCGTGCGGCAGGTGTTTCGGCTTGGGCGCTGGCGGCTAGGGCCAAAAGGCTGCACAAGCAGCACAGAGCAGCACCGCAGAAAATCGCCCGGGCCGACCTGGCCGTGCGCATCAACGAATTCTTCATGACGCATCTTTCAAAACAAGCGGCAAACCAGCGGCCATCAAGGTGACGCGCGTGCAAATAGCGGCCACGTCCTGATTCAGGCGACCCAAAGTGTCCACAAAGGCCCGCACTTGCGCGCCCATCGGAATGACACCCATGCCGATCTCGTTGCCCACCAACACCACTGGGCCTTGGGCTGCTTCAATTGCTATCAATAAAGAAGCTTCCCTAGCACGCCAATCGGACTCTAAAAGGCCATTTGATGATAAGTTTGGTGCAGGCATCAGCAGGTTGGTCAACCAAAGCGTCAGGCAGTCCACAAGCACCAAGGTGTCGGGGTGGCTGTGCTGGGTGATGGCCTCGGCCAAATGCATGGGCACTTCAACTGTATGCAGACCGGGCACGCGTTGTGCTCGGTCTGCTTGGTGGCGGGCAATGCGTTCGTGCATCTCATCGTCCCCGGCTTGCGCCGTGGCAATCAAAACTGCGCGATGGTGGGGCGAATCAGACAGCCAAGCGCTGGCCAGCATTTCGGCGCGGCGCGACTTGCCACTGCGCTGCCCACCCAAAATCAGTTCACTGCGGGGAATCGTCAACATGGCTGGGGCGCTTGCGCCTGGATCCATTGCAGGCAAATGCGGTGCAACTGCGCCACGCCATCGGTCAGGGCGGCGGGGCCAGGTTGCAAAATATCGGGCGATTTGATCTCGAACAACTGGCCGTTTTTGACGGCATTCACGTCTTCCCACCCAGAGCGCGCCGCCACCATCTCTGGGCGAAACTTCTTGCCACACCAAGAGCCGATGATGATGTCGGGGTTGCGCGCCACGATGCTCGCACCGTCGGCAATGATGCGATTTTTACCCAGGGACTCTACGGCCAATTCAGGAAAACAATCATCCCCGCCCGCTATCCCCACCAACTCCGACACCCAGCGAATGGCACTGATGTGCGGCACATCCCACTCTTCAAAATAGACCCGAGGCCGGCGCGCGCCTGCCGCGACAAGCGCTGCTACTTCAGCCTGAATATTGTTCAGCCCTTGCTTCATGTCGGCGATCAAGGACAGGCCCAGCTCGGCCTGCCCCACCATGGCGGCCACTTGGTACATCATGGCAAAAATCTCGACCACGCTGCGCTGGTTAAACACCGTGACCTGAATGCCCTGACGAATCAAGGCCGCCGCAATGTCGGCCTGCAGGTCCGAAAAACCAAGCACGCAGTCGGGTTTGAGGTCGAGGATTTTGTCTATCTTGGCGCTTAAAAAAGCACTCACCCTTGGCTTCTCGGCCCGCGCCCGTTTGGGCCGCACCGTGTAGCCCGAGATGCCCACAATGCGGCTTTCCTGCCCCAGCAGGTAAAGCCATTCCGTGGTCTCCTCGGTTAGGCAGACGATACGTTGGGGGGAAAGTAGGTCAAGGAACACGGCAACTTCTGCTTAGAACTTTAGACGGACCGAGGTGGTGAAAGCACGACCCGCCTCAGGGTAGAGCGAGGTCGGCTGTGTTCCTGCGCACCCATAGGCAAGTGTGTAGTACTTTTCATCCGTCAAATTTGTAACACCAACCGCGAATTCAGCGTTTTGATACTTGTAGGCATACCGGAGGTCGAGTGTCGCGTAGCTGGGCATTTTGCAGGCATTGGCAAAATCAGGGCTTTGCTCGGCGACCCAAGTTACACCGCCGTCCAGGATATGACCTGGGTTCGGTCGCCAATTGGCTCGAACAGCCAAGGTTTGTTTGGGAACAAGCGCTACGTAATTCCCGGAGTAGGTGCCCGCAGTGAACTTGGCCTGACGCAGCGCAGCGTTCAAACGCAAATCAAGTGAAGCGCTCAATGCTTGTCTGGTTTCGAGTTCAATACCCTGTCGTTGGGTCGGATCAAAGTTGACATTGGCGCCATCATAAGGATAAAGAGAATCGAAACTATGAGGTCCGATTGCGCTTGCATCGTAACCAATCTCATTAGTCAGCTGATTGCGATAAAAGCGCA
Organism: Comamonadaceae bacterium; assembly: GCA_947372745.1. GTDB lineage: Bacteria > Pseudomonadota > Gammaproteobacteria > Burkholderiales > Burkholderiaceae_C > Rhodoferax. The sequence continues at coordinate 17,183 of CANBUY010000034.1, forward strand.
GCTCGACCTGACCTGTAGGCAGTTTCCAGCGAGTGCCCAACTCCAGGTCGCGTGAAGTTTGTGCACTCAGGGGAGTGCCGGGCGCGGCGTAAGAAAACTCATCAACGTTTGGCAATCGGAAACTACTACCCAAACGACCATAAACAGTGAAATTTTGAAGAATGGCTTGGCTGACACCCAAATCCCAGGCGTTCAAACGATCACTCAAGCTACTCACAGTACTGCCCTCTGCCTTCTTGATGTCCTGGGTTCTAAAACCCGCACTTAATCGAGTGCCCGAAGTCGAAAAAGTCAGGTCATTTTTAATATAAAAAGCAGACGATTTAGAAGTTGCCAGGGTGCCAACGGGCGTGTATGAAGATTGTTTGATGGTCCGACCCCAAACATCCTGGTCATAGCCGATAACGAAGGCATTGTCTTGGGATAAAAATTTTTCATTTCGCAAGGCGCGCACACTGTAGTTGGTTGCGTCAACATCGTAATCAAATGGGTCGGCATAGCTAAGACTTTTAAGTTTTTTGGCGCGTTGGTTGGCGTCAGCAGCCACCTGCCACAAACCAATATTCGCTTCAATAAATATTCCAGCATAGTCTTTCTTGATGGATGCTGAGTCGGTTTTCGAGGTGCTACGACTAGGATCAGCCTGATAAGGATCAGTAGCGTAGGCTGCCGCTGACAGCGCGCCTGGCAAGCCACCATCGAGGGAATTGCGACCAGCACGAGCGCCCAAACGCAGCCAGTCGTTGCTCCACTGCCCAGAAATATTCAGACCGTTGGTGCTGGATGCAAAATTCTCGCGATGACCATCCGTTCGTCGATCATCAGCGGCCACATCCAAAGAGAATCCACCCGAACTGAATGCGGCCCTTACACGTTCATCCATTAAATTATGGCTTCCCAAAGCGGCATACAACTCAGCCGAGTTCAATCTTTGTGAACCCAACCCCGCCTTGGTGGTAATGACGATGACACCGCCTGTCGCACCCTCGCCATACAAAACAGTTCCAGTACCACGTAAAACTTCAATTCGTTCAACCGAATCGATTGGGATAGATGACAGTCCAGCCGTTGATTGATCTGCTTCATTAAGTCGCAACCCGTCCACAATAACGACTTGATTACTGTCCGCCGTCACGCCAAAACCACGTAAATCCAGTGAGTAATTGTTGCCTCCCGATAGGTCAAGTCGACCAGGTACGCCCAATAAACGCATGACCGCCTCATTCACAGAGGTCGACCCAGAAGATTGAATGTCTTCTGACGTAATCACACTCACACCAAAAGGAAGCGTGCCTGCAGGCTCCGCAAACCGGGTTGCCGTTACCAAAACCTCTTTAAGTTGCGTTTGCGCAAACACGGGAAAAGCCGCAGCCAAAGCCAAAGGGAGCACGGCCAAGCGCGCCTTAGAAATACAAGTTTTCATGGAGAGAACAATCAACAAAAAACCCTCGCCGTCTTCCCCGACAGCGCATGGGCATCAAGGTTGCACGCACGCGTGCAACCACCTTGTTGGCCGGTATCCGGGCTGGTGGAAGCAACCTCCATCGCCTTCCCAAGCGCGTGTTCAGTACGCTCAGTGGCCGTGATGGAAGCGGAATCTGGGGTGATTCGTCCACTTACCGTTGCGGGGGCAGCGCAGGTTAGGCGCCCTCTGTGTGAGTTTGCCCCCCTGCTTCCCGTTGAACTGCTGCGTGTGAACCACGCGGCGAGCACCAACGTGCAAATTTTACAACCGATCGTTTGGCCTAACCTTACAATTACGGACTATGTCGAAAACACCCCAAATCGACCAAATCGACCAAATCGCTGAGCGCGTAGATCGTTTGCTATTGCGCTATGAAGAGCTACTTCGTACCAATGCCCTTCTAAGTGCCGAGGTCGAAACACTGGTTCATGAACGCGATTCGCTTAAATCCAGGCTCAGTGCTGCCCGTTTGCGGGTTGAAACTCTGCTTGAACGCTTGCCGGAACTTGCGGCAAGCACACCCGCAAAGGAGTAGCGAATGAAACAACTCGATGTCCAAATCATGGGGCAAAGCTATCTTCTAGGGTGCCCTGAGGAGGGTGATGCCAGGCTGCTATTGGCTGTTGAACGCGTCGACGCGGCCATGTGCAAAATTCGTGATGGCGGCAAGATCAAAGCGCGTGACCGCATTGCTGTCTTGGCCGCCTTGAATTTATCTTTTGACCTCGACAATCAGACTCAGACTGAGAACGTCGCCCAAAATGATGAATCTCGTGCAGCGGATCCACGGCTAATCCAAATACTCGCAAGACTTGATGATGCGCTAAGCGGTGACGGTCAGTTAATTTAGTAAATTGCGTTACTTTTACAACGCTTTTGTAGGCCAAACCTAAACTGGTGGGCCTACAATTCAGCTGTCTGCGGTGATTACCTGGCTTTATATTCCTAGTACCAATGCTCTTAGAGCCCGGGCTTGGAACATTGCTGCTCAGGCGTGATCATCTCGCGTTAGATGAACCCAATGAGCAGCTGACCTCGCCCACCTGAACCCCGGTTCAGGATGCAAGTCCGGTCCACCGCAGACACCTTATTCAACTCCGCACAAAATCCAGTCGAAAAAAATCCCACGCCAAATGCATGGGATTTTTTTGGTCTACATGAAAGCGACTTGTCTACGCAGGCAAAGCCACTTGCTGATCGACGCTGAATTGGTAGTCCTTGAAAATGTGCTCGGCACTCAAGGTCTGGTAACTACCGTCTTCCAGACGTTTGGTGGTGTCTTTCAAACGGTAAGTCGTGTGACCACAAGTCCAGCAATTGAAATTACGCATGTGGGTACACAGGCAAGTTTTTTCTTTGACTGAAATATTTTTCGAGTTGGGGTGCAACATAACCTCATGGTTGTAGGCCGTGATGTAGGCGCAGCCGCCATTGCCATCCAACAAATAACCGTAAGCTTCGCAGTTGGGGCGAATACCAGAGCCAATCGCAGGTGTGCTTTTCAGCATGCGCATCGGGTAGCCGGTGGGCGAGATTGTGTTGACAATGATGTCTTCTTCGCTGGCCCTGAAATATTCCTGCTTGGCGGAGTCGGGCAAGCCGCACTCATTGGCCACGGTAAACCGGGTCGCCACCTGAACGGCAGCAGAACCATTTTCAAGGAAAGAAACCGCATCGCTGCCGGTAAAAATTCCACCAGCCGCAATCACGGGGATCGTCAACTTTTCAGTTTGCAGGTACTGAACAATTTCAGCAATGATGGTGGCCAAGTCGTATTGCGCCCAGTCCATACCAAAACCAAGATGGCCGCCAGCCAAGGGACCTTCCACAATCACGTAATCAGGCAAGCGATCAAGGCGTGCATTTTTACGCAGGAAAATTTGCAAGGCCCGAACCGAGGAGACGATAATGCCCAGCTTGGCGTCACGGAAACGAGGGTGATCGGCAATCAGGGCAAAAGAGCCCAAATGCAAACCAGCACTTAAAGTAATGCCATCAATACCGGCATCGAGGGCTGACTTCATACGCACCTCAAGGGTCTCGCGGGGCCCGTTCATGGTGAGTTTTTCCATGCAATTGACGAAGATCAAGCCATCGCCGCGTTTGGCCTCCATGGTGGCCTCCACATGGCGACGGGTGGCTTCAGCCAAAACGCCCAAATCGAACTTGATAATAGATTTATCAGAATTGTCGATGTTGTGTTTGTAAAAGCGTGTCTTGTCTTTGACAAAGCTGGTATCGAAGCGACGATCTGACACGTCGTTGACCATCGCGTCTGATATATGCCCAATACCACCTAGGCGGGCTGCTTCCAGGGCTAGTTCAGCAGTAGAAATATCAACGCCCATCCCCCCCACCATGATGGGGACGTATTCTTTTTTTCCAAACATCAGGCGGAAATCGTCAACTCTTTTCATGAATATCCTTGAGCGCACGGCCTCTCTTGGCGACCCTTTTAGCCGACGGACCAAACAAGCCCAAGAAAGACGAAATGTTCATAGTCCGTAGGGACTCTGATAGCTTTCAATTCTACCGCGCCCATATTTCAGATTTGTACTGTGGACAATTCCCCCGCACGACTGGAGTACTTCTCCATCGCGGTGAGTTTTTCTACCTGAACCCGGGCCGCACGGCCTGAATAAACCGAAGCCTTGAGCCACGCGCATTCAGCAGCCAAGTCAGCCTCGCTGGCTACTCGGGTCTGCCAGACTCTTTGCTCGGCATTCCAGCGGTAGGCGCGCGCTTTAAGCAGATCTTTGGCCTCAAAGGGGGCATTGGTGGCTTGCAGGCGGTAGCTGGGGCGTTGACTGGCGGCCAAGATCTTGGCCAAGCCGGTCATTAGTGAGGTGGGCAAAGGCTGCCCCAAAACGGCGAGCAAGGCATGGCAATCTACCTCGGCCCGGTGGGCGTCATAGAACCAGCCCTTTCCAAGCGCCAAATACTCCAGCTTGGCTGAACTCTGGCCTTCCTTTTTCCAGTCAATATCGGCAAACGAGCAACCCCAAGGCAATCGGGCAAAGGCCGGAATGCGAGCCTCGCAAAAGGGGCGGTCAAAGGCGGCGTTATGGGCAATCACCAAGTCAACGCCTTCGAGCAGACTGGCAATACGGGCTTCGTCCAGGCGGTGTCCTGCCACCATCGCGCTTGAAATGCCGGTAATTGCCTCGATTTCTTTGGAAATAGGAACGCCTGGGTCTTCCAGTTCGTCATAGACAGTCACCACACCCACCGGCAAACCGGTGGCGAGGTCAACGTCGACCTGCAGCAGGGCCAGCTCAATAATCTTGTCCTGGCTGTGCTCAAGCCCGGTGGTCTCTGTGTCCAACACCAAGATACGAACCATGGCCCCTACAGGCGCGGCAGGAAAGTTGAGTTCAGGCTTGAGGCGTCGTAAGACCTTGAAATCAGGGTGCTGCTCAAGCATGGCGGCCAAGGTGTCAAGGTCTAAAGGCGGGGCTTTCTCAACGCTTGCCTTTCGCTTTTTAGTCACAGCTGGCTTGCGCTTTTCCAGACTCGATACGGGCACAGCCATGTCATCAAAACCTAGTTGAAGTTGCGGATCGGTCACTTGTTACTTTCAATCGGAAATTTTTTCAATAAGGGATTACACCGCATTCTTAGCTTGTTTCCCCAACTGTTTTTTGATAAAAATGCACTATAGTGCATGAGCTAGAACCTATTGACCGTTAAAAGTTACGTCTATTTTTAAATGTGAAGGATTTTTCATGACCGCATCCCAACCAACTCGCCGAATTGTTCTGTCTCGAACCGCTGCCTTGCTCGGCGCGGCCTCTGCAGGCTTCATGCTGCCTGAGCTTGCCAGTGCCCAATCAGGAAAAATCCGCGTCGGCCTGATGCTGCCCTACACCGGCGCCTTTGCGCCGCTGGGCGTCGCTATTGAGAATGGCGTTCGCATGGCCATTAACGAACAAGGCGGCAAGTTGGCCGGTCGTGAAATCGAATGGTTCAAGGTTGACGACGAGTCAGATCCCTCGAAAGGTGTTGAAAACGCCAGCAAACTGGTGCAGCGCGACAAAGTGGATGTGCTGATTGGCACCGTGCACTCAGGCGTGCAAATGGGTATTCACAAAGTGGCCCGCGAATCAGGCGTCTTGACGCTCATTCCCAATGCCGGTGTGCATGCAGCGACCCGCGCCCTGTGCGCCCCCAATGTGTTTCGCACTTCATTCAGCAACTCGCAGCCCACGCGCGCTTTAGGCAAGCTCATGATGGACAAGGGCCACAAAAAAGTGGTTTGGATTACTTGGAAATATGCAGCGGGTGAAGAAGCGTTTGAAGGTTTTAAAGAAAGTTACACCGCAGCGGGCGGCACCATCATCAAGGAACTGGGCCTCCCCTTCCCCAACGTTGAATTTCAAGCCCTGCTGACCGAGATTGCCTCGCTCAAGCCCGACGCTGTGGCCTGCTTCTTTGCGGGCCCCTCTGCCGCCAAGTTCATGAAAGACTACGCAGCAGCCGGACTCAAAGGCAAGATTCCTCTGTATGGCTCCGGCTTTTTGACCGAAGGTGTGCTCGAGGCTGCCGGCCCTGCTGCCGACGGCGTCATCACCACCCTGCACTACAGCGACTCGCTGGACACGCCACGCAACAAGAAATTCCGTCTTGAATACGCCAAAGCGTTCAAGATGCAGCCTGATGTGTACGCCGTTCAGGGTTACGACACCGGCCTGCTGCTGATTCAGGGCGCCAACGCCGTCAAAGGCGACCTCGCGGCAAAACCAGCCCTGTACAAAGCCATGGAAAGCGCCGTCATTGACAGCCCGCGCGGCAAATGGACCATGAGCAAGGCCCACAACCCGGTGCAGGATATTTACCTGCGCGTGGCTGAAAAAGGCGAAAACAAGGTGATCGGTGTCGCCGCCAAGGCGCTGGCCGACAGTGGCACGGGATGCAAACTGTCTTAAAAGTCTCTTAAGTACTGGATCGGCTTAGGCACGGTCCAGTACGTTTCCTTTACCTGCTTGCTTTCAATTTCCTGCATGGACTTCCCCACTTTTCTGATTCAACTGCTCAACAGCGTGCAGTACGGTCTGCTGCTGTTTATGCTGGCTGCCGGTCTAACCCTCATTTTTGGCATCATGGGCGTCGTCAATCTGGCGCACGGCAGCTTTTATATGCTGGGCGCCTATTTGGCTTATGCCCTAAGCGGATTTTTTGGCAGCTTGACGCTGACCCTCATTTTTGGTTCGCTGATGGCTGTTGTGTTTGGCTTGGCACTGGAGTGGCTGTTGTTCAGGCACTTTTACCAGCGCGATCACCTGGACCAGGTGCTTTTAACCTTCGGGCTGATCTATATTTTTGAAGAGCTGCGCTCCATGCTGTGGGGCGACGATGTGCACAGCGTGGCTATCCCCGAGCTGCTCAACGCCTCAATCCCGCTGACCGAAAACTTGTCTTACCCGGTCTACCGCCTGTTTATCTCAGGCGTGTGCCTGGCGCTGGCCGTCGGCTTGTATTTGCTGATCTCCAAAACCCGTCTCGGCATGAAGATTCGCGCAGGCGCCTTCAACCGGGACATGGCGGAGTCGCTGGGCATCAACATTAAACGTATCCACGCCATTGTGTTTGCGCTGGGCATTGCGCTGGCGGCGGTGGCAGGCATGGTGGCAGCCCCAGTTTCCAGCGTTTATCCCAATATGGGCTCGCAGGTGCTGATCATGTGTTTTGTGGTGGTCGTTATTGGTGGCATTGGCTCCGTCAAAGGCGCCCTGGTGTCGGCGCTGCTGGTGGGCTTGGTGGACACCTTTGGCAAAGTGCTGCTGCCCAGTATGTCGGGCATGTTGGTCTATATGTTGATGGCCGCTGTTTTACTTTGGAAGCCTGAAGGCTTGTTCAAACAATGAGCACCGTGCGCGCTAATTTAGAAAAACTACCCCGCAGTGTGCAACTGGCGCTCGGGTTTGGACTGGTAGCCCTAGCGGCCTTTCCTTTTGTCGGCACTGATTTCTACATACAGATGGTCACGCGCATGATGATTCTGGCTATTTTTGCCATGAGTCTTGATCTGCTGCAAGGCGTCACCGGCTTGGTCTCGCTGGGCCATGCGGCCTACTTTGGGCTGGCAGGCTATGCGCTGGCTTTTTTAATGCCGCAAGGCGAAGCCGCCTCTTTGTGGATGACCTTGCCGTTGGCGGTGTTGGCCTCCGCCTTGGCGGCCTTGGTGATTGGGTTCTTTGTGGTGCGCACGCACGGCATTTACTTCATCATGGTGACGATGGCTTTTGCCCAAATGGTGTTTTTTCTGTTTTTTGACAACAAGGCATTGGGCGGCTCAGACGGCCTCTACATCAACTTTCGGCCTAGCGCCACGTTGATGGGCCACACCTTGTTTGACCTGGACAACAAAACCACCCTGTATTACTTCACCCTCGGCGCCTTGGTGCTGGTGTATGTCTTTTTGCGCCGCCTGCTCTGGAGCCCCTTTGGCCGCGCTTTGTCGGGCATTCGGGTCAATGAAAACCGTATGCGGGCCATGGGTTTTGGCACTTTCGGCTACAAGCTTAGCGCCTTCACACTGGCAGGCGCTCTGGCAGGTCTGGCGGGTTATTTGTGGGGGGTGCAAACCGGCTACATCAACCCCGAGCTGATGGGTTTTCACATGAGCGCGCACGCCATCATGATGGTGATTTTGGGAGGCATGGGCAACTTTGCCGGGGCGGTGGTGGGCGCTTTTGCTTTTGAATACGTGCTGCACGCGCTTAAAGACTTGCCGCAGATTGGCAGCGTCAATCTGGGTAAACACTGGCAACTCTGGATGGGCAGCTTTATCGTCCTCATCGTCATCTTTGCACCGCGCGGCCTTTTGGGCCTGGTGGAGAAACTGACGGCAAAAAAGGACGCTTCATGAACGAAATATTATTGTCCGCCAAGCAGTTGACCAAGCGCTTTGGTGGATTGGCTGCGGTGAATGGCGTGTCTGTCGACCTCTGGCGTGACCGCATCCACGCGGTTATTGGCCCCAACGGGGCCGGCAAATCAACCCTGACCAATTTGCTGTCTGGCGACTTCCCGCCCACCTCGGGCACGGTCAGCTTGTGCGGCCAAGACATAACCGGATGGACGCCCGAGAAAATCTCCCGCCAGGGCTTGGGCCGTAGTTACCAAAAAACCAATATCTTCCTGCCCTTTACCGTGTGGGAAAACGTTCACCTCGCCGCGCAGTCGCGAGACCCCCAGCAACCCTGGAACCCCTTGCGCTGGCTACAAGGTGCTACAAGTTCAGTAGCTGCTCAAGCGCGCTGCGAAAGGGCTATCGAGCTATCAGGCTTAAAAGAGCGGCAACACACCATCTCGGGTGCCATGAGCCACGGCGAACAGCGTCAGCTTGAAATCGCCATGACACTCGCCACCGAACCCCAAGTGCTGCTGCTGGACGAACCGCTGGCCGGCATGGGCGTGGCTGAGGCCGAGCGCATGGTGGAACTGCTTTTAAAACTCAAGAAAAACCACGCCATGATGCTGGTCGAACACGATATGGACGCCGTCTTTGCATTGGCTGACCACCTCACCGTGATGGTCAACGGCCAAGTGATCGCCACCGGCACTCCCGCAGAGATACGCGCCAACGCAGGCGTGCAAGCCGCTTACCTGGGTGAGGAACACGCATGAGCGACTTACTGATCAACGCCCAAGGGCTCAACACTTTTTACGGCGCCAGCCACATCCTGCGCGACCTGAGCTTCTCTGTGGCGCGCGGCGAAACCATTGGCCTGATGGGGCGCAACGGCATGGGCAAAAGCACCCTGCTCAAATCCATCATGGGCTTGGCCAAACCACGCAGCGGCACCGTCGAGATTGTGGGCAAGCCCATGACCGGGCGTGCGCCTTTCGAGATTGCCCAACTCGGCATTGCCTACGTGCCGGAGGGCCGGGGCATTTTTGGTAATTTAAGCGTCATTGAAAACCTGAAAATGGCCGCACGCGCTGGCACACGGGGCCAGCAAGACTGGACGTATGAGCGCGTCCTAGAGACCTTCCCCCGCCTGCAAGAGCGCCTCAACCACGGCGGGCAGCAGCTCTCGGGCGGTGAACAACAAATGCTCACTATTGGCCGCGCCCTGATGACAAACCCCGACGTGCTCATTCTGGACGAAGCCACCGAAGGCCTGGCGCCCCTGATCGCCCGCGAAATCTGGCGCATCTGCGGCCTGATTAGAGAGACCGGCATCAGCAGCGTGATCGTCGATAAAAACTGGAAGCACGTCACCCAAATCACCGACCGCAACGTGATTTTGGTGAAAGGCCAGGTGGTTTTTGAAGGCAGTTCAGACGACTTGCGGGCCCAGCCTGAAGTGCTTGAGCAGCACTTGGGGGTTTAAAGCTCACAGCAAAGGCCGCAGCTCCCGCGCGGCCTCAAACATCAAAGGCAGTAAATCGCGCTGCATCGACATCACCGACAGGCGGGTTTGTGAGGCCACCACGTTCAATGCGGCCACCGTCACGCCTTGGGTATTGCGCAGGGGCACGGCCAGGGCGTGTACGTCCAGCTCGTGCTCTTGGCTGGCTACACAAAAATCGTCTCGCCTGATTTTTTGAATCAACTGGGTAAACGCCGCAGGATCGGTCAGCGTCAAGGGGGTCATCCGCAAAAGGTTGCGGCCTTGCATCCATTGCGCAAATTCGGCCTCTGTTTTGGCCGCCAGCAAGACTCGACCGGTGGAGGTGGCGTGCGCAGGCAAGCGCGCGCCCATGTGCAGGCCGTAGGCAATCACCCGGCCCGTGCTGCTCTCAGAGGCTTGGCGGTCATTGCCGCTGCGGGCCACGATCACCACCTCGTCGGCGTCCAGCACCACCGCTGAGAAAGACGCTTGCGCCTGCACCGCCAGGCGATTCAAGGTAGGCTGCAAGGCGCGTGGCAAGCGGGCCGAGGCCAAATAACTTCCCGAGAAACGAAGCACTTTGCTGGACAACCAAAAGTAACTCCCATCCGTCTCCAGGTAGCCCAAGTGCGCCAAGGTGAGCAAATGGCGCCGGGCAGCAGCCCGCGTCAGCCCCGCACGGGCAGCGGCCAGCGTGGCGTTCAGGCGTTGGCGTTCCGTGTCAAAACTCTCCAGCACGGCCAAGCCTTTGGCCATGCTTTCAATGAAATCCGGTTTGGCGATGGTCATGCAATTTCTCAATATTTGTGCGATTAGCGCGCAGATTGCGCAATCATCGCACAAATGATGATGCTCAGACCTTGATTAAGTCAAGGCCTCAACTAAGCTTGAGCCATCAAAACAGGAGAAATCATGCGAACACAAGTCGCCATCATCGGCGCCGGCCCCTCGGGCCTTTTACTCGGTCAATTGCTTCACAAAGCCGGTGTCGATGCCATCATCATCGAGCGCCAAAGCCCTGACTACGTCTTGAGCCGCATTCGCGCCGGCGTGCTGGAGCAGGTCACGATGGACTTGCTCGATGAAGCCGGTGTCGGCACACGCATGCACAAAGAAGGTCTGGTCCATGGCGGGTTTGACCTCTTGTTTAAAGGCCAACGTCACCGCATTGACATGAATGAGCTGACCGGTGGCAAAAACGTGATGGTCTACGGGCAAACCGAGGTCACCCGCGACCTGATGGGCGCGAGACACCAAGCGGGCTTAACCACCGTTTACGAAGCCAACAACGTCAGCGTGCACGACTTTGACACGAAGAAGCCTCGCGTGACCTATGAAAAAGACGGCGTCAGCCACGAGATCGAATGTGACTTTATCGCCGGTTGCGATGGTTTTCACGGCGTTTGCCGCGCCAGCGTGCCCGAAGGCGCCGTCACCAATTACGAGAAGATTTACCCCTTTGGCTGGCTCGGTGTGCTGGCCGATGTGCCGCCCGTCTCACACGAACTGATCTACGCCAACACTGAGCGCGGCTTCGCCCTGTGCTCCATGCGCAGCGAAACCCGCAGCCGTTATTACGTGCAATGCCCGCTGAGCGACAAGGTCGAGCAATGGTCTGACGAGGCCTTTTGGGCTGAACTTCGATTGCGCC
>CANBUY010000035.1 GCA_947372745.1 Comamonadaceae bacterium
TTCCATGAGCGCCTTCAGCTTGATTTGCGTAGCGATCAATTCAGCCTCAAGTTTCTTACCTTGGGTGATGTCAAAAAAGGTCATCACGAGGCCGTCAATGCGGTTTTCGTGGGTTCGATAAGGCATGATGCGCACCTTGAACCAGCGTCCATCGACTGTGGGCATGTCTTTTTCACTAAAGACCAAGGATCGCAAGACCTGTTGGGCGTCTTGTGCCATGGTCGGGTATTGCAAATCGGTCACGATGTCGGTAATCAATCGCCCCGTGTCCCCAGGAATCAATTTATAAACGCGGCGCGTTTGCAGTGTAAAACGGCGTACGCAAAGCGTATCGTCCAGAAAAAGTGTCGCTATTTCGGTGCTGTCCAACAAATTGCGCATGTCGTTGCTGGCCCGGTAGAGCTCGGTCACTTTGGCCTGCAACTCATGATTAACGGTTTGCAACTCCTCATTCATGGACTGCATTTCTTCTTTGGACGTGGTCAGCTCTTCGTTGGTCGATTGAAGTTCTTCGTTGGTGGACTGCAACTCTTCGTTCGTCGACTTCAGCTCTTCTTGCGAGCTTTGCATTTCTTCCCGGGTGGACTTGGCCTCCTCCCTAGATTGCTGCAAATCATTGGCCAGTTCGATCAATCGCGCATCCTCGACCGAGGCATGGTCGGCAGAATCTGTAGGTTTTTTTCGTCTGGGGGCTACCACATCAAAAAAGACAACGAGCACCATACCCCGCAAGGTTTCTGGCTCATTCAAAGGTTGGATGAAGACATCCACATACTGCTTGTCGCCCTTGTCTTCAATCTTGACGTGCTTGATGCTCCCTGGCGTTTGGTCGCGCACCGCTCGGTGAAAAGATTCACTCAGGGCCTGACTCAAGCCTTCCCGAGCCATTGAAAACAGGTTCGTGCTGGGCTTGCCCGCTGCAGGTTCCAGATAGCGCCCTGTTTTACCGCTGAAATACAACACCTCGCCCTGGTCGGTCACCAACACGGCAGCTGGCGCGAAGCGCAGCAGTATCAAGCGCTCAACAGCGACTTGCAGATTGGAAATAGTCATGACACGCCTCTGATCAAAAGCTTCTGACGATGGGGTGTACGACTTGAAGGCCGAGGGGAAACCCAGCGGCAAGACGCGCAAGGGGGCATCAAGTCGTTTATAAATTCTGGATTTTCCAGGCAAGACGGTGAATAGTTCCCCCCCACCTGACACTGCCTCGGCATTGCCCAGAACCAAAAATCCCTCTCGATTAAGACTGTAATGAAACAGTTGAATCAATTTAGCTTGCAACTCTGACTCGAGATAAATTAACAGGTTGCGGCAAGATAGCAAATTGAGCTTGGTAAACGGCGGGTCCGCAATGAGGTTGTGCTGGGCAAAAATAACCATTTCACGAATTTCGTTGCAAACGCGGTATCCACCAGCATCTTCTACGAAAAACCGGGTTAGACGCTTTTCACATACATCCGTGGCGATACTTCGCGGATAGACGCCAGCGCGTGCTGTACCGATGGCATCGGGATCCAGATCCGAGGCAAATATCTGAAGTGAGAAACGGTGAACCGGTTTAAGTTCATCCAACACTTCTTTAAACACCATCGCTAATGAATAAGCCTCCTCGCCGGTGGAGCATGCCGGCACCCAGGCTCTGAGTACCCCCCCGTGTGGGTAACTCGCCAGTAGTGCTGTGACGACCTCTGTTTTCAACTGCGCCCACATATCGGGGTCGCGAAAAAAATTGGTGACCCCAATCAGCAATTCGCTGAACAGGAGTTTGGACTCCGGCGGGTTGGCGCGAAGGTAGCGCAGGTAATCCGACATTCTGGGCAACTGGTGCAAGCCCATGCGTCGCTCAACACGGCGTTGAATCGTGCTTTTTTTGTACGCCGAAAAATCATGCCCTGTATGCGTTCGCAAGACGACAATCACCTTGTCAAGAAAACCGGCCTCTTCTTTGGCCATGTCTTGTGTTGCCGTGGTCGCTGAAGGCAATACCGTGTGACCCACGAAAGCTATTATTTTTTCAGGTAACTCGTCAGGCGCTGCCACGACATCAGCCACACCTGCGTCTATGGCGCTTCGGGGCATGCTGTCAAATTGTGCGGTGTCGGGCCGTTGGACAAAGCACGCGCCAGCCGCCTGGCGGATAGCGCGCAGGCCCAAAGTGCCATCCATGCCCATGCCGGACAGAATGACACCGATGCTGTTTTGTTGACGGTCATCGGCCAGGGATTTAAAGAAAAAATCAATCGGCAAGCGAAACCCGTGGGGTTCGACTGGATCAAATAAATGCAGCACATTGGCCAACACAGAGAGGTCGTGGCCCGGTGGAATGACGTAGACGTGATTGGGTTCGACTTGCATCTGGTCTTTGGCTTCGACCACGGGCAAGGCGCAGTGCCTTTGCAGCAGCTCGACCAACATGCCCTGGCGATTGGGGTCCAAATGCTGGACCACCACATAGGCCATGCCCCCGTTGGGCGTCACACGCCCTAGAAATTGCTCCAACGCAAGCAAACCTCCCGCTGAAGCACCGATCCCGACAATGGGAAAGGAGCCGCTTTTTGGCGAAGAAACATCTATTTGATCCAAGCAACCTCCGATCGTTCTGCAAGAGAACGCCAACCAGCACAATGACAACCTTTTTTAATTCTAGGTTAATTATGCTGATTCAAGGCTCTACAGCGTGCGAACACATGAGGTTTTCTGCAAATGAAATATCTTCCCGACTGGGCCGGTCGACCATCACAGGCACCTCGGACAGCGTGAGTGTTTTGAGTGCCACACTGCCCAAAAAGGCTTTGGACAAGCCACTGCGCCCATGAGAGCCCATAAAAATCATGCTGCAATTTTCTTTTTTGGCCAGCGCCACAATTGCCTGAGCAGGCCCCCCATTGAACTCAATACGGGTACTGGCCTGCACGCCCAAGGCTTCGGCGGCCTGAACCACCAGGCCTAGATACCGATCAGCAATGTTGCGGCACTGACGCTCGTAGTCGGCTTCTGAAGGATATTCAAAGGGGATTCCCCCCACATAGACCGGGTACTGGTAGGACGGTATGGAGGTGAAAACGATCACATGGGCGTCGAGCCTCTTGGCCAGCGCTACCGCTTTAAGTGCCGCAGCGATGGATAGCGCAGATCCATCGGTCGGCACCAGCAGGGTTTCAAATGGGGGACTGCTGCGTTGTTGAAACGGAACTACATTTCCAAGCACCATACGGCTTATTTTTCAAACTGACGCAAGGCATCCTGTGAGAGGATATTTATCTCACGACGCTCGACAGCAATGATGCCCAAATGGTCGAGTGCGCTAAAGGCACGGCTCACCGTTTCCAGCGTCACATTCAAATGGTTGCCAATGTCGCGCCGGGTCATGGGCAAGGTAAAGCGGTTGGGCGAGTAACCCATCGCCATAAATCGCTCGGACTGAATGCGTAAAAACCGCGCCACCCGCGCCTCGGATTTGGCCGCGTGCGACAAGGCGTAGGTCGTTTGCTCCTGAACAATTTCACGGCTGATGGCCCAATACGCCATGCGCTCAACATCGTTACAAGCACGTCCCGGCGAGAACAAGTCAGCGGACGGGATTTTGATCAAATCACAGTCGGTGAGTGCGGTGACCTCACTCAAATATTTGTTTTTACACACCCCGTCAAAACCCAGCAAATCGCCTTTCATGGGGAAGGCCAGGACGTGTTCAGCACCATCCAAATGAGTCATGGCTGTTTTGAGGGCACCCAAGCGCACCACATACAAACCGTCAAAGGGCTGACCCATGCAAAAAGCAGTTTGACCTGCTTTCAGACGCCGACGCCGGAACAAGCCCGTGTCATTGGACTGGTGCACATGGCCGTCAAAGCGCAGCAGATTCAATATTTCTTCAAAAGTCGACCACCGCTCATCGTTTTCCAACTTCAGGGCCGGTTGAGTCCCCGAGTGCTGCCAACGGGCGACGCTTGGTGTTGCTTGAACTTCCATCATGGTGTTGCTCTCTTGCCGGATGCCGTGCCCGGTGGGCACTTAAGCGAATCCCTGAGTGCAACTTTATGTGCATGAGAAGGTTCAGTCTGTAGGGAGTTCTCAACGCGTCATGAGAGCAGACCCAGACAACAAAGCGCCTTTAATCAGTTGAACGGCGACCCCGAATGCCCTCATCGGAGTCCACTAATTTGTAGCGAACCGCCAAACGAACCAAGCCCGGCACATCGCTGACACCCAGTTTGGCCATCAAACGACTGCGGTAGGTGGCCACCGTTTTAGGTGACAAATGAAGCGCCCCGCCGATCTCTGCACTGGACTTGCCGTTGACCACCATCACGATAATTTGTTGCTCGCGCGGTGACAGCGTGCTCAAGGGGGAGTCTTCGTCCTTGAGCGAGACCACCTGAAAAGCGAGGTCAGCCACCTCGGCACCCATGTATTTTTTACCCAGTGCCGCCGCATCAATGGCCTGCATCAACTCAGTTCCGGCAGAGCCCTTGAGCACATAGGCAGAGGCCCCCATTCTCAAAGCTTCCGCCACCTGCCTGGGCTGAGCCGACATGGTCAACACCACGCATCGAGTCGGTAGATCGCGGCGTTGCAATTCGGCCAGCAACTCAAACCCTGAACGCCCACCCAAGTTAAGGTCCAGCAGCAAAACTGTCGGACGAAGCCGCACAATATCGGCCAAAGCCTGCGTAGGATCGACCGACTCCCCCACCACTTTGTAGCCTTTTGCTTCCAGCATCGCGCGCAGTCCATCGCGCATGATGGGGTGGTCGTCCACCAAATAGAGACTGGTCATAGGGGCGCTCCATCATCAGAATTTTTCCAGATAAATCCTACACGGGTACCAGTAGGAAGTACGGACTCAATATTTACAAAAGCGCCAACCGCATGCGCACGTTCATGCATGCCCAAAATACCGAGATGGCCGGTTTGAGGCGCAGGCTCTGACGACAATCCGGTGCCGTTATCGGTCACCACGAGGTGCATCAGCGTTGGGGTGCCTGACAAGCGCACCGAAATAGAGGTAGCCGCCGCATGTTTGAGGGCGTTGTCCAGTGCTTCACGCACCACCATAAAGGCGGCGTATTCCACATCAACAGGATAACGAGCGTGGGCAAATTCGGGCTGGACATACAGGGCAATGTCCAGGTTCGGGCGCGACAAAGCCCGGTTGCGTAGTTCGTTGTCCAGCGCGGCAGCCAGCCCCTGCTCGTCCAGCAAGGGAGGACGCAGCCCGACCAACACCTGCCTGACCTGGCGAATAGCCAAGCTGATTTGCTGACCCATTTGAGCCTGAAGCCGGGATACGCCGACGGGAACCTGGTCGCCCTGCAGGTTGAGCACAGTTTCATGGGCCATGCGAATGGTGGCCAGCGTTTGACCCAGTTGGTCGTGCAATTCTTGGGACAGGCGCTTGACCAGCGTTTTTTCCTGCATCAGGAGTTTTTGGGTCAACTCGCTCAATTGAGTTTGAACGCGCTTGAACTGGGTCTCGGTTTTGAGGCGCTCGGTGACATCGGATAAATTGCTAATTAATACCTGCTGGTTTTCAACCATGACTTTGCTCAGGGTCACATCCAGATCAATCTCTTGCCCATCGGCGCGCAAGCCTTTGACGGGCCCCAGACTCATCTTGCGACGCACCACTTTGGAGGTGGCAAACTGCTGCAAATAGACTTGGTGGGTGGCACGAAAGCGCTCGGGTATCAAGCGGTCAAGCGACTGGCCCAACATACGCTCACGGCTGTGGCCAAAGATGCGCTCAGCACCCGCATTGAAGGCGCTGATAACGCCGCCAGCATCGGTGCTGATGATGGCGTCGGCTGTGGCATTGAGGATTGCCTGAAGCAGCGCTTGCGCCTCCCTTTGACTTTTCTGACTCAGCTGTTTTGAAATCAAATCTTCCCCACTTTATTTGACTGCCGAATTAATGGTAATTATGGCAACTAAGCCTTGAATTAATCTTACGAGTGCATACCCTAGTTCACTTTGGGTAAACCGTAGGCTGTTAGGTCTTTAAACCGCTTATCTCTACAGCGCTTGCGACTTGTCAAGTTCGAAACACCCCTTTTTTTTAAGCTGCAAGCGTCGCCATGAAGGACATCACCTGAAACATCCGACGCATTGATCCGAATCAAAACCCAACCTAAAGGAAAAAATCATGTCTAGCCTACGCATTTTTGAGCCCACACTGTCCGATCCGTTTGAGTCTGTATTTCGTCGATTTATGTCGCCGATGCGTGTAGAAAGAAGCAACGAGGAACTCGACATTCGAGTCGACGTGGTGGAAAAAGACGATGTTTTCAAGATTCGCGCCGACATTCCTGGCGTCAAGAAAGAGGACATTAATGTCCGCATTGATGGCAATTTGGTGCAAATTGACGCCGAGACCAAGCAGGAAAAAGACTTCAAGACCAATGGCGACAAAGTGCTGCGCAGCGAGCGCTACTACGGCTCGGTCTCGCGGGCGTTTACATTGACACAAGACGTGGATGAGACCAAAGCCGTGGCCAAGTACGAAAATGGCGTGCTGACCCTTGATCTCCCCAAAAAGGCCACCTCGACCGCGAAACGTCTGGCCATCCACTAATCGGACTTGTCAAAAAGAGGCCCGTGTGACGGGCTTGGGTGGGTGTTGTTCTGATACGCTTGACTGGATGTCCAGCACCCGTTCAATTACACCCACCTCCCCCGGCCTGACAGTTTTGATACTGTCCATGCTTTTGGGCCTGCAGCCCATCACCACCGACCTCTATTTACCCGCCCTGCCCGCGCTCACCGAGGGTTTTGGGGCGGCCATGTCGCAAGCCCAACTCACCCTGACCGCCTTGTTGCTGGCCTTTGGCGTGTCGCAACTGATCTGGGGGCCGCTCTCAGACCGCTTTGGCCGACGGCCCGTCTTACTCATTGGCTTGGCCGCCTATGTATTGGCCTCAGTGGCCAGCACTTTATCGCCGAGCATGGATTTGTTGATTTTCTGGCGCACCATGCAAGGCGCGGCCATGGGCGCCGGGGTGATGTGCGCGCGCGCCATTGTGCGCGACCTCTATACCCCTGTAATAGGTGCCCGTGTCATGTCCAAGGGCTTGAGTGGTTTGGCCGTGGTGGCTTGCGCCAGTGCCCCTTTGGGCGGCTTGCTCTCAGACGTGTTCAGTTGGCGCATGGCCTTGCTGGCGCTGGCCATTTTTGGGGCCGCCACCTTGGCCCTGATTGCGCTTCGTTTTGAAGAAACCGTGCAGCAAAAAAATCCCAAAGCCCTGGAGCCTGCCACCTTGGTGCGTACTTGGCTTGAGATTCTGCGCAACCCCACCTTTGTGGCTTTTTCTGCCCTGTCTGCGGCTTCTTACGGCGGCCTGTTTACCTTTTTGGCAGCTTCATCGTTTGTGTTCATCAAGGTGCTGGGCTTGAGCAAAACGCAGTACGGACTCCTCATGTTCACCATGTCGTTCTCCTACATGCTGGGCACTTTTTTGTGCCGCTGGCTACTGCCTCGCTACGGGGTGAAGCGTTCGGTGGCGATTGCGGGCCTGTTTTCCCTGCTGGGCGGTAGCCTGATGGTGGGCCTGGCCGCGGCCGGGGTGGTCGCCCCTTGGGCCATGATTGCGCCCTTTTATCTCTTTATGCTGGGGCACGGCATTCACCAGCCTTGTGGGCAAAGTGGGGCGATTGGTCCTTTCCCCCAAGCGGCAGGCGCCGCCTCGGCCTTGAACGGATTTGCCATGGCCTTGACCGCGTTTGTCATGGGCGGCTGGCTGGGCACGCACATGGACGGCAC
Source organism: Comamonadaceae bacterium (assembly GCA_947372745.1). Taxonomy (GTDB): domain Bacteria; phylum Pseudomonadota; class Gammaproteobacteria; order Burkholderiales; family Burkholderiaceae_C; genus Rhodoferax. The sequence goes on from CANBUY010000035.1 coordinate 7,763, forward strand.
GATTTATCCGCTCATTTATGGCATTTGGTTCTGGAGCGCCCTGATTGCGCTGGCCGCTTGGACTTTGGTTCAAAAGCAAGGAGCGCCCCGTGCCAGCTAATCAAACCAGCGCGCCCTTGCGCTATTTGGCGCTGGCAGGGCCTACGGCCTCTGGCAAAACAGCCGCCGCGCTGGCCATCGCGCAGGCGCACGCGGTGGAAATCATCAGCGTGGACTCGGCGCTGGTGTACCGCGGGCTCGACATTGGCAGCGCCAAACCCTCCGTTTCAGAGCTGGCCAGCGTGCCGCACCACCTGATCAACATCCGCGATCCTTTGAACCCCTACAGCGCCGCCGAGTTTGTGACCGACGCCACAAGACTGATCAATGAGATCACTGCCCGCGGCAAACTCCCCCTTTTGGTAGGCGGCACCATGCTTTATTTCAAAGCCCTGCGTGACGGGTTGGACCCCATGCCCCGGGCCGACCCCGCCACCCGCGCCGCCCTGGAGCAAGAGGCAAAGGAAAAAGGCTGGCCCGCCCTGCACGCCGAGCTGGCGCTGGTCGATCCCGTGACCGCCGCCCGGCTGAACCCGGCCGATTCACAACGTGTCTCACGAGCACTGGAAGTTTTCAGGATTTCGGGGCAGCCGCTCTCCTCTTTTCATGCTACAAAAAACAAAGCTGACCAAGCACAACCCACGGACTCTATAGAGCTAATTGATGAAGTAAATCATGGGGCTGACACGCTGCTGACTTCTCTCGAGCCGCAAGACCGCGCTTGGCTGCATGCCCGCATTGCCCAGCGCTTTGATGCCATGCTGGCGGGTGGTTTTTTGGACGAAGTCAAAGCCCTGCGGGCAAGGGGTGATCTGCACCCCGACCTGCCGGCCCTTCGCAGCGTGGGCTACCGACAAGCCTGGGAAGCGCTCGACGGCCTGTCGCCCATGGCCGAGTTGCGCGACAAAGGCATATTTGCCACCCGCCAACTCGCCAAACGCCAGATCACCTGGCTGCGCTCGATGCCGCACCGCCAAGTGGTGGCCTGCGACGACCCGAACGCTTTGGCCCAGGTGCTTCACTTGGCCTGCGCCTTTGTGGAGCGCCAAGCGTGAGTCTGGTCATCACCCATCTAAGCAAACACTACGGCGAGGTACCGGTGTTCAGCCAAGTGAACTTAGACGTCGCACCCGGTGAATTTGTGGCCATTGTGGGTGAATCAGGCGTGGGCAAGTCAACGCTTCTGAACTGCATGGCCGGGCTGGACACTTGGAACAGTGGGCGCGTCACCTTGGACGGGATTGACTTGGGTGGGCTCGACGACAACGGTCTGGCGTGCCTGCGGCGCGAGAAAACCGGTTTTGTGTTTCAGGCTTTTCATGTGCTGCCGCATTTAAGCGTGGCGCAAAACGTGGGCCTGCCCCTGATGCTACTAAACCAACTGGACGACGCCCGCGTGCAAACCATGCTGGCTGCGGTCGGCTTGGCGGGGATGGGCGAACGCTTGCCGCAACAGCTCAGCGGCGGACAGTTGCAGCGGGTGGCCATTGCGCGGGCGCTGATTCACCACCCCAGCCTGCTGCTGGCCGATGAGCCCACCGGCAACCTCGACCCCAGCACCGCCACGCTGGTGATGGACGCCTTGCTGGGTCAGGTTCACCAGCACGGCGCCTCGCTGGTGCTCGTCACCCACTCTGCGGCGGCCAGTGCGCGGGCTGACCGCGTGCTCAAACTCACCGCCCATGGCTTGGTGCCCTTGGATGATCGCGCTCCTTAAAACCTACTCCTGGCAAGAACTCAGACACCACCCCTGGCGCAATCTGGCCGCCGTGGTAGCGGTGATGCTAGGCGTGGCGTTGGCTTTTTCGGTGCATTTGATCAACGCCTCGGCGCTGGATGAATTCTCGAACGCCGTGCGCACCCTCAACGGCGAACCCGACTTGAGCCTGCGCGGCATGCAAGGCCCCTTTGACGAAGCCATTTTTGCCCGTGTGGCCCAGCTTGAAGGCGTGGCGGCGGCTTCACCCGTGCTGGAGATGAGCACCTACGCCCGTGCGCCAAGTCAGACACGCTTGACCCTGCGCATCATCGGCATTGACGCCTTGGTGGTCGCCCGTATGGCCCCGGCGCTCATGCCGCAGCCCTTTGAGGGCGCCGACCGCATGGCGCGGTTTGCGCCCAACACCCTTTTTTTGAACGCCGCTGCGGCTAAAGCCCTCGACAATTCCACACTGCAACTTCAAAGCGAGTTGACGTTCAAGCCCGTCACGGTGGCGGGCCAAGTGAGCGCCAGTGGCGCGCCGCTGGGGGTGATGGATCTGGGGGCGGCGCAAGAGTTGTTTGGCAAAGTGGGGTTGCTCTCGCGCATTGATCTTCGCTTGCAAGCCGGGGTCGACCGCGCCGCCTTTGTACGCAAGCTGACCCAGGACCCGACCTGGCCTGCCCACCTCACGTTCTCCAAGCCGGATGATGCCGCCGAGCAGGCCAGTAATTTGTCCAGCGCCTACCGCGTCAACCTGACTGTGCTGGCGCTGGTGGCGCTTTTTACCGGGGCATTTTTGGTTTTTTCAGTGCTGTCTTTGAGTGTGGCCAAACGCGCTCAACAGTTTGCGCTTTTGGGCGTGCTGGGCCTGAGCGGCGCCCAGCGCCTGAAACTCATCTTGTGGGAGTCGCTGATTTTGGGACTGCTGGGCAGTGTGAGCGGTATTGCCCTGGGCAGCGCGCTGGCGGCACTGGCCTTGCACTGGCTGGGCGGCGATTTGGGCGGCGGCTACTTTACGGGCACTGCCCCGGCTTTGCAATGGAGCGCGTGGGCGGCTGGCGTCTATGGCGGCTTGGGCGTGGCGGCGGCCTTGGTGGGTGGCTGGTGGCCAGCCCGCCAGGCGCAGCGCTTGCCGCTGGCGCAAACACTCAAGGGTTTAGGCGGTGGCACGCTGGAGAGCAAAAACCACTGGGTCAGTCTCATTTTGATAGCTGCCAGCGCTATTCTGGCATGGCTTCCAGCCATTAATGGCATTCCTATTGCGGCCTATGTGTCGGTGGCACTTTTGCTGCTGGGCGGCATCACCGCCCTGCCCTGGCTGGTGGGTGGGCTGCTTGAGCGAGTGGCGCCTTGGGTGGCGCGCACCACCCTGCCCTTGCTGGCCGTGGAGCGCGCTCGTCGCGTGCGCGAAACGGCCGCCGTGGCGGTGAGCGGTGTGGTGGCTTCGCTCAGTTTGGCCGTGGCCCTGACGGTGATGGTGGCCAGCTTTCGTGACTCGGTGACCCAATGGCTGGACCGCGTGCTGCCTGCCGACCTGTATGTGCGCAGCGCCAACAGCCTGGGGGCTAGTGAGACGGTTTACTTCAGCCCGACGCTATTAAAGGCCGTGGCCCAAATTGAGGGCGTGCAACGCGTGCAGGCCCTGCGGCAACTCTCCCTGCTGCTCGACCCCGCGCGCCCACCCGTCGTGCTGGTGGCACGCCTCATCAGCGACCCCAACCTTGATCTGCCCTTGATCGAACCCGCTTTGCCCGTGCCCCATGGCCAGATCGGCATCTATGTGAGCGAGGCCATGGTGGATTTGTTTGACGCCCGCCCCGGCACGGTGTTTAAACCACTCTCTAAATCATTCAAGCCGCTAGAGTCCACCCAACAAGCTGGAGCAGCTATATTTTTTGTAGCAGGCGTTTGGCGTGACTACGCCCGCCAAACCGGCACCATCACCCTGGACAAGCGCATTTTTGAGGCGCTGACGGGCGATGTGCGGGCCAACGATCTGGCGCTTTGGCTCCAGTCGCCCAATGACCTCGAACGGGTTCAAAACACCATTCGTCAACTGGCCGACCCCAGTGGCAGTGGCGCGGGCGCCTTGCTGGAGTTTGGCTCGTCGGCCCAAATACGCGCCACCTCGCTCAAAATTTTTGACCGCAGTTTTGCCGTGACTTACTGGCTGCAGGCCATTGCCATTGGCATTGGCTTGTTTGGTGTGGCGGCCAGTTTCAGCGCGCAGGTGCTGGCACGGCGCAAAGAGTTTGGCCTGCTGGCGCATTTGGGCCTGACGCGCCGACAAATTCTTTGGGTGGTGGCGCTCGAAGGCGCGGCCTGGACCAGCTTGGGCGCGCTGGCCGGACTGGCTTTGGGCTTGGGCGTGGCGGTGGTGTTGGTGAAAGTGGTCAACCCGCAAAGCTTTCACTGGACGATGGACATGATGCTGCCGTGGGCGCGCTTAACAGCGCTTTGCCTCGCCGTGGTCGTCGCTGGCACGCTCACCGCCTGGCTGGCCGGGCGGGCAGCGGCCAGCAAAGATGCGGTGTTGGCGGTGAAGGAAGACTGGTAATGCGCCTGCCCTGCTAACCTAGCCCCATGAACCCATCAAAACCCAGCTGGTTAAACACCGCCATCGCCCTGATCGAAGCCGACTACCAGCGCAGCGCGGACACGCACCTGATCCCGCTGGCGCTGCCCACCTTTGCCCGGCACGGCATTGATTTGTATTTAAAAGACGAGTCCACCCACCCCACCGGCAGTCTCAAGCACCGCTTGGCTCGCTCCTTGTTTTTGTATGCCTTGTGCAACGGCTGGCTAAGCGAGGGCTCCACGGTGGTGGAAGCCTCGAGCGGCTCAACGGCCGTCAGCGAAGCCTACTTTGCCCGCCTGCTGGGCTTGCGGTTTATCGCGGTGATGCCGCGCAGCACCTCGCCCGAAAAAATAGCCCAAATTGAGTTTTATGGCGGGCGCTGCCATTTGTGCGACAACGCGGCCCAGGTTTATGAGGTGGCGCCCCAATTGGCCCTCAGAAGTGGAGGCCACTTCATGGACCAGTTCACCTATGCGGAACGCGCCACCGACTGGCGTGGCAACAACAACATTGCAGAAAGTCTGTTTTCACAAATGGCGCGAGAGCGCCACCCGATCCCGCGCTGGGTGGTGGTGGGGGCAGGCACCGGCGGCACCAGCGCCACCTTTGGCCGCTACGTGCGCTACCTGCGCCACAACACACAAATATTGGTACCCGACCCGCAGGGCTCGGTGTTTGAGGCCTACCACCGCACGGGCGATGCCACGCTGACTGGACCAGGCGCGCACATTGAGGGCATTGGCCGCCCCAGGGTAGAGGCCAGTTTTATCCGCACCCTGATCGACCGCATGATGGTGGTAAACGATGCCGATTCGGTGGCTGCCATGCGCACGCTCTCAGGCTTGTTGGGGCGCAAAGTGGGGCCCTCCACCGGGACCAATTTTGTCGGCATGCTGACCCTAGCGTGCGAGATGCGGACCCGGGGTGAAACTGGCTCAGTCGTGTCCCTGTTGTGCGATGCCGGCGAACGCTACCTGCCCACTTACCACGACCCGGCGTGGGTGCTTGAAAAAATGGGGGACTGCACGCAAGCTGAAGCCCGCCTTCAGACCCAATTAAGTTGATGGCACCCATGACTTGGCCCTGTTTCTCGCGCCGCAGCTTATTGGCCCTAGGGGTAACCGCGCCGCTATGGCCCCAAAACGTGCAAGCCCAATTACCCGCGCCCTCGCCTGGCAGCGGACATCGGGCTTTGCAGTTTCCAAATGATCTGGGCAGCCACCCGGACTTCGCGATTGAGTGGTGGTATCTCACCGGGCGCTTGCTATCTGGAGAGCGTGAGTTTGGCTTTCAGCTCACATTTTTCAGGTCACGCGTGCCGGGCACGCAACAGATGCGCTCGGCCTTTGCGGCCAAGCAACTGGTGTTTGCCCACGCCGCCATCACGGATGTGCAAGGCAAAAAACTGCGGCATGACCAGCGCATCGCCCGAGAGGGATTCGGCGTGGCGCAAGCCAGTGATCTTGACACCCGCATCACTTTGCGCGACTGGTCGCTAGTGCGTGATGCGCAAGGCTATTTTGCCCAAATGTCAGGCCCTGAATTTGGTTTCACCTTAAAGCTGCAAGAAACCCAGGCCTTGCTGCTGCAAGGCGAGCAAGGCTGGTCGCGCAAGGGGCCGCAAGCTGAGCAAGCCAGCTATTACTACAGCTTGCCGCAACTCAAAACAAGCGGTATCTTGCGGCTTGAAGGCCGAGACTTCCCCGTTGAAGGCACGGCCTGGCTAGACCATGAATGGAGCCAATCGCTCTTGGACCCGCAGGCGGTAGGCTGGGATTGGATCGGGATGAACTTGCTGGATGGCAGCGTGCTAACAGCGTTTCAATTGCGCGATAAATCAGGAGCGGCGTTGTGGGACGGCGGCTCATTTCGTTCACCCTCCAAAGGCGCCCCCGCGCAAACATTCAGCCGTGGCGAAGTGGTGTTCAAGCCCCTGCGCTTCTGGACCAGCACCTTGACCAAAGCCCGCTACCCAGTGGAATGGCAGGTGCAAACCCCAACCAACGTTTACATCGTCAAGGCGGTGATTGAAGCCCAAGAGTTGGACAGTCGCAACTCAACCGGCGCGGTTTATTGGGAAGGGTTGAGCGAGCTCCTTGACCGCCAGGGCCGACTGGTGGGACGTGGCTACCTGGAGATGACGGGCTATGCAAGCCCGCTGCGGTTGGGGTGAGGGAGCGCGGAGGGGAATCGGTTGAGCTACTGCAACTTTTTAGCTTTAAAAATCTCGTTTAGACTTTAAACCCAACAAGCAGTGTCAAGAGCCGAGTTACTTTCAAAGTGCCCAATGGGATCCGCAATGTACAAAACCCTTATTCGCTCGGTCACCTTAGCGATAGTCACAACATTTTCAACCAGCCTCTGGGCACAAAGTATTGAGTTCACCGCTGAATTCAATCAACTTGAACCACAAGAACAGCAGCGACTGAGAACAATCCTGGCCGAGCCCACGCCTCAAAACGCTTTACAAAAGAATCTTCGGAGTCACTTTAAGACCAAAGAGGCAGCTGCATTCAAACTAGGTGATGAAGCCCAGTATGAAATCGTCCTTCGAGAGGCCGTTCGTGTGCTGCCAGACCCGGTTTACAAAAATAATCTCTCACGGCGGCTTATTCTTAAAGGTGAGTTCGAAGAAGGTAACGACTTATTGCTTCAAGCCATTGCTTCAGGGCGCGATGCAGGGAGCCAGTTTTATATTTTTCTATCCAATAGAGTCTGCGATTTGGTCTATCAGAATAAAAATGCGGAAGCACGGTCTGCAATTGCTGATGTCACGAACCAAATAAAAATCGCGCAGAGTGATGCAAAAACGATAGATCTGCAACGTACTTTATTCAGATCTATGTACAAACTTTCTCGCTGCCTTTCCAACTTGGAGGAGCGCTTGGGTCGAACTGCTCAAGCTGTTGAGCTTGCAGAACGATCTGAGCAAAATGCACGCAAAGCCTTTTCCATGCTGAATGCGACGACCAGTGCACTTGGAACACTTCTCATCAAATCAGATGTTGCAGAAAGTATTGTGCGAAAACTGCAGGCCTATCGATCTGCAGGGCGATTACAAGATGCTGAAAAAAGTCTGGCAGAGCTTGTGCGGTACGCGCGCGAAGTCCAACTCCCGACCCAGTATTTATCCAGCATTTATGGCAATGCCGGGGATCTTCGATTTTCGCAAAGAGAGTTTCTGCAGGCGGAGCAGTTTTTCCGCCAAGCTGACGCCGAACTGGAAAGCTTGGGCCGGCCGCCCTTGTTCAGAGAACGTAGTATTCGAAAACTAGGCGTGGTCATATCGCTGTCTGGCCAAAAAAAGTGGGCCGAGGCTTTGCTAGAACTTGACCGCATGGACCAACTGGCAGGCGACGATGCCAAGCTCCAACAGCGGGTTCGCTTTCCGTTTGATCGTGCGGTGGTGTACTTTGGCAACTATCAATTTAGCAAAGCGGCCGCGCTTTTCGCAAGCCACGCAGCAGGTCTGCGAAAGAATTTTCACGAACACCATTTTTTGGTCGCGCAGTCAAAAGGGCTGCAAGGCGCTGCACTTTGGCGAAGCGGCTCAAAGGCAAATCAAGCACGGGCACTGCCCTTGCTCAAGGATGCCGTTCGTGATTACATGGCACCGGCCAATGCGGATTTTCTGGAAAACAGCGGCTACCAAAAAGAGCGTCGCGAGGAAGTCTTCACCGCTTATTTGGAAGCGCTAGCCAGCACACCGGGCGAGGATGTGACACAAGCGATGGGCCCGGCAGACTGGGTTAGAGGCAGCAGGGTGCAAGAGGCCTTGATCGATGCAGCAGCACGTGCTGCGGCCAGCACACCAGCACTTGCGCATGTTGTCCGTCGTGAACAGGACGCCAAGAACGAGGTCGCTGGTTTGCGCCGCTATCTATCTGGCGAAGCGGGGTCGGCAAGTTTGCCACTACCCGTGATTGCTGCACAAATGCGTGAACGGATAGTCAACTTGGAAAATGAACGCCGAAAGTTGCAGGCTGAAATAAAGACCCAATTTCCTGAATACGCCAAACTGGTACACCCCTCTGCCCCGACCTTGGATGAAATGGCCAAACAACTAGAGCCACATCAAGCGTTGATCATGTTGCTGCCAACACCTGAAGCTGTCTATGTTTGGGCCGTTGCTGCCGATCGACCGGCTGGCTTTACGCGAGTTCAATTAAAAGAAACTCATATCGATGACCTAGTGGGTAGGCTCAGAGCGCAATTTGATTTTGCCAGTGGCAGAGGTGAACAGTTCGACAGTGCAACGGCCTATACGCTTTACGATCGGTTACTGGCTCCACTCAACTCAGTATGGCAAGGAAAATCTCAGCTAATCGTCGCTGCCAGCGGCGCACTGAGCCAATTGCCTTTTGCTGTTTTGCAGACGCAACCAAAGGGCGGCTTAGGTGATGAAGCCCCTTGGCTGATACGACAAACAGCCATCGCTCAAGTGCCCAGTTTGTCGGCTTGGCTCTCCATAAAAGCACTGGCTAAAAGCCATTCGGCCTCGGCCTCTTTTATGGCGTGGGGTGACCCGCTGTTTGCCTTGAATGGCCTGAAGATGTCATCAGTCCACGCGCCAGGCGCCCGCTCTGTGGAACTGACCCGCGCGGCTTTGACTGCGGACTTGAGTCAGTTGGAATCAAGCACAGCAGCCCCATCCGCATTGAAGTATGCCGAGATTCCCGCTCTACCCGACACGCGAGATGAATTGCTCGAGATTGCTCTGGCCCTGAAGGCCAACGCCAGCACCGATGTGCTGCTTGGCAAGCAGGCCACCCGTGAAAGCGTTTTAGAGGCCAGTCGCAAAGGCGTGCTGGCATCCAAGCGGGTGATTGCGTTTGCAACGCACGGATTGATGGCCGGAGATTTGCCCAATCTTACGCAGCCCGCACTGGCCATGGCGGCCACGGGCCTTGAATCAGTTGAGCCCTTGTCACCCTTGCTCACTTTGGAAGATGTTCTGACGCTCAAACTCAATGCGGACTGGGTCGTTCTTTCAGCCTGCAATACAGCGGCGGCTGGCGGCAAGGGTGAAGAAACACTCAGTGGGCTGGCACGCGGTTTCTTTTACGCGGGCAGCCGTAGTTTGTTAGTGACGCACTGGGCCGTGGAGAGCGAATCAGCCAAGTTGCTGACTACCCGCACGTTTTCGCACTACGCCGCTAACACGCAAGCACCCAAAGCCGAAAGTTTGCGTCAAGCCATGTTCTCGGTCATGGCTATTCCGAAGTACCAGCATCCCATTTATTGGGCACCCTACGCATTAGTTGGTGATGGTGGACGATGACAGCAGGCCCAAGCTGCCTGATGCCCGACACAAACGCAGAAAGACTCAGGACGGTGTGGCGCTCGGCGTGGTGAGGTCAAGAAGGCGCCCCACAGGGCGGGTGACAAGAACGGCGCTGAGTGCCACATTGGCCTGATTCTGCAAGTGTCTTCGCCATAAGCAGACTTAAATGACGGCAACCGCTGCATCACCGGCTTCCAAATCTAGGTGTTGGCGAGGTGAAAGATATGTGCGGCCTTTATTCACCTCGCGTCAGCTTCACTTACCTAGCGTCAATGCGCCCCCGCAGAAGCATCTGACGAGGCAGCAGCCACGCCCAAACCAGCGCCGCGCTTGGGGCGTGAGAGCCAGACCACGGGAATGAGCAGCAAAAAGATCAGGGCCGAGGCATAGAACACATCGTTGGCGGCCAGCATATAGGCTTGCTGATCGACAAGACGACTGACCTGCGCCAAGGCTTGCTCAGGGCTGAGTCCTGCATTATTTAGCCCGGCCAGCACCTGGGTCGCGGCAAAGTTGCCCTGACTGACTGACTCGGCCAACTGCGCGTGGTGCATGGCCGCGCGGTCTTGCCACACCGTGGTTGCAATGGATGTGCCGAACGAGCCCGCGACGACCCGAACAAAACTGGAAAGTCCTGAGGCTGCAGGGATTTTTTCAGGCGCTATGCCCGAAAGAATAATGAATGACAGCGGGATAAAGAAAAATGCCATGCCAATACCCTGCAGCACGGTGGGCAGCATGATGGTGCCGAAATCAGCTTGTGTGCTGAAGTGCGAACGCATGATGAGCACCAGCGCAAACACCAAAAAAGCAAAGCTGGCCATATAACGCGGGTCTACCTTGCCCACGTTTTTACCCACAATAGGCGACAGGATGATGGCAAACAAACCCACCGGCGCCAGCAACATGCCGGCATCGGTGGAGGGGTAGCCCATGAACTGTTGCAGCCACAGAGGCAGCAGCACCACGTTGCCAAAAAACAGGCCGTAACCAATAGAGATCGACACCGTACCCGACCAGAAGTTGCGCACTTTAAAAAGCCGCAGGTCTACCACCGGGTGCTCTTCGGTTAGCTCCCAGGCAATAAAGAAGGCAAAGCCTATCAGCGCCACCAGGCCCAAACCGATCACCTCGGGCGAATGAAACCAGTCCAACTCCTTGCCCTTGTCGAGCATGATTTGCAGCGCGCCCACCCACAGCACCAACAGACCCAGCCCGACGCCATCGATAGGCAACTGACGGGTGACACTTTCACGCTTACGGTAGATCGACCAGACCAAAAAGGCGGACAACATCCCGATAGGAATGTTGATGTAAAAAATCCAGGACCAAAAAATATTGTCGGTGATCCAGCCACCGAGCAAGGGGCCCAGCACGGGGGCGACCAGCGTGGTCATGGCCCACATGGCCATCGCCAAACCAGCCATGGCTGGCGGGTAACTGGAAAGCAACAGCCCTTGAGAAAGGGGAATCATCGGGCCAGCCACAAAGCCCTGCAGGGCGCGAAAGGCAATCAGGCTGGTCATATTGGGGGCCAGACCACACAGCCAGGAGGCCAGCACAAACAGCAAAACGCTGGTCATAAACAGGCGCACCTGGCCAAATCGTTGTGACAACCACCCCGTCAAGGGCAAGGCGATGGCGTTGGCGACACCAAAGCTGGTGATGACCCAGGTGCCTTGGTTGGCGCTGACGCCCAAGTCCCCCGCAATGGCGGGCAAGGATACATTGGCGATAGAAGAGTCGAGCACATTCATGAAGGTGGCCAACGAGAGAGCAATGGTGCCCAAAACGCGGGCCGAGCCTTGCAGCGGCGGATGAACGGTGAATGAAGGCGAGGTGGCCATGCGTGCGCTTAAATGGTGGTGTCAGGTTTATTTGGCGGAGCCAAGGTTGGCCGCCACAATTTTGCGCACCTCTTCTGCTGCGCCACTGTCGAGCGCGGCGTAGACATTGGTTTCAACCAAAGCGGCGGCTCTGGGACTGTCGGCCAAGGTTTTGCCGTCCTGGCGGGTGACGTCCACCGTGGCTTCCATCGACAAGCCCACGCGCAGCGGGTTTTTAGCGAGTTGTGCGGCATCGAGTGCCACACGCACAGGTACGCGCTGCACCACCTTGATCCAGTTACCGGTGGCATTTTGTGCAGGTAACAACGCAAAGGCCGCGCCAGTGCCCATGCCCAAGCCGCTCACCACGCCCTGGTATTCAATTTTTTTACCATACAAGTCGGCGGTTAATTTGACGGGTTGTCCCAGGCGAATGTGGCGCAACTGGACTTCCTTGAAGTTGGCATCCACCCACAACTGGTTCAGCGGAACGATGGACATCAGCGGCGCGCCAGCGGCCACGCGTTGCCCCAGCTGCACCGTGCGTCGTGCCACATAGCCGTCCACTGGCGCAGGCAAAGCAGCGCGCTGGATGGCCAGCCAGGCTTCGCGAAATTTGGCGGAAGCGACCATCACGCTGGGGTGCGATTCAATTCGGGTGCCATCGGTCAGGGCCTGGTTGCTGAGCAACTGCTCTTTGGCCGCTGCCACGCCGGCTTGCGCCGAAGCCAGTGCAGTTTTGCCGTTGGCCAGTTGGGTTTGGGTGTGGCTGAACTCTTCTTTGGAAACAGCCCCGTTGCCGACCAAAGACTGGCGGCGGTTCAGGTCGTCGGTGGCACGGGAAATCTCGGTTTGGGCCTTGACCACCTCGGACTCACGCAGATTGATTTGTGCCTGAAGGCTGCCATTGTTGGCGTACAGGGTGCGCACCTGGCGGACCGTTTGGGCGAGGTTGGCCTGGGCGGTATCGAGACTGATTTTGGCGTCAGCCGGGTCCAGTTTGACCAAGGCTTGGCCCGCTTTCACGAGGTCATTTTCATCCGCCAGAATAGCCATGACGGTGCCGCCGGTCTGCGGTGTGATCTGGATGATGTTGCCCTGCACATAGGCGTTGTCCGTAGACTCGTAGTGGCTGGCCACCAGCCACTCGTAGGCGGTCCAGCCGAGACCGGCCACCACGACCAGACTCGCAATGGAGATCAGGGCTTTTTTACGGGCGGGATTGCCTGCAGCGCGGGGAGATGCGGGCGAAGATGTTTGAGGTGCGTTCATGGTGAGGCTAAATTTAGTGTGAAGGGGTTGACTGGTGCGCGGTGGCGGTCGGCAGGTCGGCTTGGTAGCCACCGCCCAGGGCGCGCATGAGGGCGACCTGGGTATCGCGGGCGCGTGCGTTCAGGTCAATGGTTTGACGGCGTTGGCTGAGCAAGGCTTGCTCGGCATTCAGGACGACGAGGACATTGACCACTCCGGCGCCAAAGCGTTGCAAGGCTAGGTCGTAATGGGTTTGAGCCAGTGCTTGAACGCTGGCCTGCTCAACTTGTTGACGTCGAATGGATTGTTGTGAACTCAGCTGGTCGGCCACGTCGCGCACGGCATCCAACACTGTGGCGTTGTAGCTTTCAATGGCGGCGTCCAGATCGGCGGCTTTGCCACGCAGGTTGGCGCGCAGGCGTCCGCCGTCAAACATGGGCAGGCGCAGCGCCGGGCCGACGCCCCATTGGCTGCTGCCCGCGTCCAACAATTTGTCTAGACCAATGCTGGAAAAGCCAGCAAAAGCGACCAAGTTCACGCTGGGGTAAAACTGGGCGCGGGCGCTGCCCATGTCTTGCGTGGCGGCCTCGACCCGCCAGCGTGCGGCGGCTATATCGGCGCGCCGTCCCAATAAATCAAAGGGCAGGACTTTCGCATCCGCTATGTTTAAAGTAGCTGCTGTAGCTTGATTGGCATGACTTATAGGCCGATTAGGCTTGGAAATAAGCGTCTCAAGCGCATGGCGGGTCAGTTCGCGTTGCTCTTGCAATATTTCCAGCTGCAGGCGTGACTCGGGCAAGCAGGCTTCAAAGGGGCGCAGTTCAAGCTGGGTGTCCAGGCCGGCGTTCACCCGGTCTTGCATCAGGCGCAAGGCTTGGGTGCGCTGGGCCAGCACGCGCTCGGCCAAGGCAATTTGTGCCTGGAGTCGGGCTTCCTGAAAGTAGGTGCGCGCCACCTGACTGGCCAGCACCATGCGGGCGGCCTCGCTGTCGGCTTGCGCGGCGCGGGCCAGGCCCAAGGCAGCGTCTAGTGCCGCGCGGTTTTTGCCGAAAAAGTCCAACTCGTAGCTGCCGGTGAACTGGGCGGTGCCGGTGGCGTAGATTGATCCGGCGAGGGGTTTGGGCACCAGGCCGTTGGCCGTAAACAGTTGCTGCGTGGCCTCAAAACCGACACCCAACTGCGGACTGCGGGCCGCGCCCGCGACCTCAAAACCTGCTTGCGCTCGGGCGATCCGGGCCTGGGCGATTTTGAGGCTGGGGTTGCTGGCCAAGGCCTCCTCGATCAGGGTGTTGAGTTGCGTGTCCCCCAGTGCAGCCCACCACTTCGCGTCGACTGCGCTTTGTGGTGATGCTTGGGTGGGCAGCCCGACCGAGGCGGCATCACGCAAGGTGGCTTGCGGCGTGCTGTCAGGTAGATTGGCGCAAGCACTCAGACCCCATACGGCACTGCAAATCAAAGCCAAGGGGGTTAATCGGTGGCAAATAGCTGCCAGAGAAAGGTTAAGCCTCATGCGGGCCTCCTGTTGAAATGGGGGGAACGATGGACGCTTGCGCGTTGTTGTAAATACGGCGCAAAAAGCCCTTGAGGGCTTCGAATTCTTCGGCATTGAAACCGGCCAAATGGGTATTTTGAACCTGACACAGCACAGCGGGAATACCGGCTGCGGCCTGGCGCCCCGCCTCGGTCAACTCAATATTGACCACCCGCCGATCAGACAGCGAGCGCACACGCTGGCACAGACCTTTGGCCTCCAGGCGGTCCAGCAGGCGGGTCATGGCGCCCGCATCGACCTGACTCTCAAAGGCCAACTCGGCCACGGTCGAGGCCATACCGATGGACAATTTATACAAGGGAAGCCATTGCGCATTGGTCAAGCCACTGGGTTCGAGCTGTCGCTCGACCTCGGATGACACCATGTTCAGAATGCGTCGCATGAGATAACCGACGCTTTCTTCTGGCAGGTAGCGGTCGGCTTCATAAAAAGTAATGGCAGGAGAAACCGGAGACGGATCAGCGTTGTCTACTGCAGGCGTTTCAATTGGTGTTTTCATTGGGCTCATTCTAATATTAATTGCTTAGGCAATTAATGCTCAGGCTATTTTTGGCGCGGCAATCTTTATAAAGCTTTTTCGCTACACTCCATCGCTATGACTGAAACGACACCTGCCAAAGCCTCGCCCCGCTCCTTGTCCGGCTTGCTGCCATTTTTGCGACCTTACAAAGGTCGGATTGGGCTAGCCCTGCTGTTTTTGGTGCTGGCCGCGATGGCCACGCTGGCGTTCCCACTCGCGCTACGCAGCCTGATTGACGGTGGACTGGTGCAGCCTGACAAGGGCGCGCAAGTGATGGCCTTGCGGGAGCACTTTTTCGCCTTGTTTGGCGTTGCCGTCGCGCTGGGCTTGTCTTCAGCGGCACGCTTTTACATGGTGAGCTGGCTGGGCGAACGCATCACCGCCGACATCCGCAATGCGGTGTACGGGCATGTGTTGCAGCAAAGCCCCGAGTTTTTCGAGACCACCCAAACCGGCGAGGTGCTCTCACGCCTCTCTGCTGACACCACGCTGGTGCAAACCGTGGTGGGCTCGTCCCTGTCGATGGGCCTGCGCAATTTGGTGATGGGCGTGGGGGCTTTGAGTGTGCTGATCTGGACCAACCCTTACGTGATGTTTCAGGTGTTGGGCGTGCTGGTGCTGATCGTGTTGCCAGCGCTGTGGTTTGGCCGACGTGTGCGCAAGCTCTCAAGAGCCAGCCAGGACCGCATTGCCGACTCCAGCGCCATTGCCGCCGAGGTGCTCAACGCCATTCCCGTGGTGCAAAGCTATACCGCAGAAGGGCGTGAGTCTGCACGGTTCAATGCCTCAACCGACGAAGCTTTTAGTACCGCCGTGCGCCGCTCACGCGCCCGCTCGGTGCTGGTGGCGTTCATCATTATTGCGACGTCAGCGGCCCTGCTTTGGGGCTTGTACCAAGGAACACAGGCGGTCATGGCGGGACGCATCAGCGCAGGGGATTTGGGTCAAACGGTGATGTACGTCATTATTTTGGCCAGTGCCTTTGCCATTTTGGGTGAGGTCTATGGCGACTTGCTGCGCGCCGCCGGGGCCACTGAACGACTGATGGAGTTACTGGGCACGCGCTCCAGTGTGACATCACCATTAAATCCGGCTGCAGCCCCCGCTCAACAAGCTGGAAGTGCTATCAAATTTGAGAGGATCAACTTCTCTTACCCCAGTCGCCCCCTGCAAGCCGCACTGAGCAATTTCTCACTTCAGGTGAAAGCCGGGCAAACCGTGGCCATCGTGGGACCTAGCGGGGCCGGAAAAAGTACGGTGTTTCAGTTATTGCTGCGGTTTTACGATCCGGCCTCTGGGCACATGCAGCTTGACGGTATCGCCACGCGCGACATGGCCTTGCATGACTTGCGTCAGCGCATCGGCATCGTGCCGCAAGATGCGGTTATTTTTTCCAGCAGCGCGTTGGAGAATATTCGCTATGGCCTACCCGAGGCGACCGATGCACAAGTTCAGGCTGCCGCGAAAGCCGCGTTTGCCCATGAATTCATCACCGCTTTGCCGCAGGGCTACGACACGTTTTTAGGTGAACGCGGCGTGCGCTTGAGTGGTGGTCAGCGTCAGCGAATCGCCATCGCCCGTGCCATGCTCAAAAATCCCCCGCTGCTGCTGCTTGACGAAGCCACCAGTGCACTGGATGCCGAGAGCGAGCGCATGGTGCAAGCCGCGCTGGAGAGCGCCATGCAAGGCCGCACGACCCTGGTCATTGCTCACCGATTGGCGACTGTGAAGAAGGCTGATTTGATTGTGGTACTGGACCAAGGCCAACTCGTCGAACAAGGCACGCACGATGCGTTGGTGTTGCGAGGCGGGGTTTATGCAGGCTTGGCCGCTTTGCAATTCAACGCCTGAAGGATCAAAACTTGCCAAGTTAATTATTCAGAGTTATAAATTTTTTGCATAGATACAAGAAAAGTTGGCCTTAGACAACGGCAGGGCGAAGTTTTACAGTCTGGGCTTGATTAACCCACAAGGACTTCATTCATGACCCCTGCAATGAGTACACCCACTCAAACCATTCCCTCCTACCTTCAGGCCGACAATCTGGGCCCGTGGGGGATTTACCTGAAACAAGTCGACCGCGTCGTGCCGTATCTGGGCCACTTGGCACGCTGGCAAGAAACGCTGCGCCGCCCCAAACGCGCCCTGATTGTGGACGTGCCAATTCAACTCGATAACGGCACGGTGGCGCACTTTGAAGGCTACCGCGTGCAGCACAACACGTCGCGCGGCCCCGGGAAAGGCGGTGTGCGTTTTCACCAAGACGTGACCTTGTCGGAAGTGATGGCGCTGTCGGCTTGGATGTCGATCAAAAACGCGGCGGTGAACGTGCCATTTGGCGGGGCCAAGGGCGGCATCCGCGTCGATCCCAAGACCTTGTCGCTGGGTGAACTCGAACGCATGACCCGGCGCTACACCAGTGAAATCGGCATCATCATTGGCCCGACCAAAGACATCCCGGCGCCCGATGTCAACACCAATGAACAAATCATGGCCTGGATGATGGACACCTACTCGATGAACGAGGGTTCGACCAACACGGGTGTGGTCACCGGAAAACCGGTGGACCTAGGGGGCTCACTCGGACGGCGTGACGCCACCGGGCGGGGTGTCTACACCGTAGGCGTCGAAGCTGCAAACCACATGGGCCTGGACATCAGTCGTGCACGCGTGGCCATTCAGGGTTTTGGCAATGTGGGCGGTGTCGCAGGGCGTTTATTCTCAGAGGCTGGCGCCCGGGTGGTGGCGGTGCAAGATCACGGCGGCACGATTTACAGAGACGCCGGACTTGATGTTCCTGCCCTCCTCGCTCATGTGGCAGCGCATGGGTCTGTGGCGGGTTTTGAGTCAGCAGAAGTGCTTGAAAATGACCAATTTTGGGACGTGGACTGCGACATACTGATCCCTGCCGCTTTGGAGCAACAGATCACAGCGGCCAATGCAAGTCGGATCAAGGCACGCTTGGTGATTGAGGGTGCCAACGGCCCGACAACACCAGAGGCCGATGACATCCTTGCTGACCGGGGCATTTTGGTACTGCCCGATGTGATTGCAAACGCAGGCGGTGTGACGGTGAGTTACTTTGAGTGGGTGCAAGATTTCTCCAGCTTTTTCTGGAGTGAGGACGACATCAATGCCCGACTGGTACGCATCATGAAAGAAGCCTTCGCGGGCATTTGGCAAGTGGCACAAGACAACAAGGTCACGCTACGAACAGCCACTTTTATCGTGGCTTGCAAACGAATTCTTCATGCCAGGGAGTTACGCGGCCTATACCCTTGAAGGGTGATTGAAGGACAGGCGCCTTCAGTCGTGGCTACTGAAGTGTGCCTTTGTGGCCCTCGGGCAACAAAAGAGGCAAGACCGCGATGCCCTCCTCTATCAACGACTCGGTTTCAGCGGGAGAGGCTTGACCACGAATGCCGCGCTCAGGAATTTCACCGTAATGGATTTTTCGGGCTTCCTCGGCAAACTGAGTCCCGACGTCATCCGTGCTGGCCAAAATTTTCCGGCTCACTTCCATCCACGCGGCTTGTAACGCAGCGCCTGCTGCGCTGGGTTCGACAGCGGGCGCCTGAACAGCTAATTCTACGGGGGCTTGTGAACGGGAAAGGTTAAGTCGTGGCGCACTCAGCCGTTTGGTTATGACGGCATCAGAGCAAACCGGACACTCGATCAGGCCCCGTTCGCGCTGGGACAGGAAATCTTCTTCAGACCCAAACCAGCCTTCAAACAGATGAAGATGGGCGCACTGAAGATCAAGAACCTTCATATTGAACAAGCAACTCATCACCCAAAGGTAATGTTTGAGGTGCAGATTTCCAATCCAAGGGCCAAGCACCAGAGAGCACATTTTGTAGCCACAGTGCGGCCGTAAGTGTTTTGGCATCGGTCACTTGACCATCACGGCACCAAAGCAAGAGCTGCTCGGGCGTAGCGGTGAAGACATCCAAAAACTCACCGGCATCCAAATGCCGAACACCCGCCTTAAGACCACGGGCAAACCAGATATCAATGTATTCCGTGGAGTAGGAAATGACCGGATGCAACACGCCCGCCCTCGCCCACTCTGTGGCGACATAACCGGTTTCTTCGCGGAGTTCTCGCTGGGCGCAGAACAGAAGGTCTTCACCAGGGTCGCGCTTGCCAGCAGGAAACTCGATCATCACTTGACCAACCGGGTAACGAAACTGGCGCTCAAGGACAACCTTCAACTGACCCGTTTCATCTTCAAGCAAGGGCACGATCATGACCGCACCGGGATGAATAATGTATTCACGACTCGCGCTGGCCCCATCAGGCAACTTCACGATGTCACGCACAGCGTGCAAGAAATGACCACGAAGTATTTCTTGCGTGCTCAGTTGTTCTTCGATGAGGTGACGGTCACTCACTGCAGAGATCAACGTTAACGCCCCTGCCGCTTAAGCAGATAACGAAATACAAAGCCAGGAAATGCAAACGTGACGAAGAGTGTGCCGGTAATGGCATAAAACTCCCAGGTTTGGGGGGCGATTTGCCCGACGCGTTGTTCAAGCAAAAGGGCTAAGCCACCTGTTAGCAAGTACAAGACGAGGAGTTCAAGTAATCGAACGCCCAATGACTTGATGCGCACAACAGACACAAAACCAAACAATCGGTGACTAAGGAAAGGCAGATTTGCGGCGAACAGTGCGGTTAATACAAGAAGCCAAACAGACACAGTTTGTGACATATGCAGCAAGCCAAACCGGCAATCAGGTACCCAGCATTTGAACAATAGCTCGAGCGCACAAAGCCATTAACCCGCCTGGAACCAAACCGAGCAACAAGACCAGACCACCATTGATAGAAAGGACCGCACGAACATCCATCGGGGCAGAAATCCCTTCAGAAGAAGTGGGTGCATCGAAATACATGACCTTGACCACGCGAAGGTAATAGAACGCACCAACCAAAGACATCATGACGGCAAAAATAGCGAGTCCGATGCTGAAAGATTGACCGGAAGCAACCAAGGCTTGCAACACCGACAACTTGGCGTAGAAACCCACCATCGGAGGAATACCGGCCAAAGAGAACAAGCAAATAGCCATAACTGCCGCGTACAAGGGACTGCGCTCGTTTAAACCAGCCAAATCAGAAATCTCTTCACTCTCGAACCCCTCGCGGGCCAGCAGCATGATCACACCAAAACTGCCCAGCGTGGTCAACACATAAGTGATGACGTAAAACATGGAAGAACTGTAGGCGTTGGCGGCATAAAGAATGTTGCCATCGACCACACCTGAAAGCAAACCAAGCAACACAAAACCCATTTGGGAAATGGTTGAGTAAGCCAGCATGCGCTTTAGATTAGTCTGTGCAATAGCCGCAAGATTTCCAATAAGCAAAGAACCAATTGACAAGACCATCAACATCTGCTGCCAATCAACAGCCAAGGGCAACATGCCCTCAACCAGCAAGCGAATGAAGATCGCAAAAGCAGCTAATTTAGGCGCACCACCAATGAGCAAGGTCACTGCAGTCGGCGCACCTTGGTAGACGTCTGGAATCCACATGTGAAATGGAACCACGCCCAGTTTAAAAGCGAGACCAGCCACCACGAATACCAAACCAAACACCAGCACTTGGTGCTTGACTTGACCTGAAT